>JAZRIF010000111.1:0-39538 GCA_045645165.1 Eubacteriales bacterium | reverse complement strand
TACCCGAAACGCCCGCTGAGGATATGACCCCCGAGGATGCCACCGCCACTCCCGTGGAGCCCCCCGAGGACACCAACAGTGCTCCCCTGGATCCTCCCGCTACCATGGCTCCCGAGGCATCGATCCAGACCGCCCCGGAGCACCGGGAGCCTGAGACTCCGCCTGCCGGCGAGACCGCTCCTCGACCCGAAGACCCCGTCGATCCCGAATCGACAGACGTCCCCGACGTCCCCGTAGAGCCCGAAACCACCGCCTGTGCCCACGAGTACGGCGATTGGCAGATCACCACCCCCGCCACCTGCACCGGAGCGGGTCTGCAGACCCAAAGCTGTCAGCTCTGCGGCGAGGAGCGGAAGGAGCCCATCGAGCCTACGGGGCATACCGAGGAGGAGGTTCCCGCCGTAGAGCCCACCTGTACCGACCACGGATATACCGCCGGAATCATTTGCACCCAGTGCGAGGTGATGGTGGTAGGACAAGATATTGTGCCGGCGAAGGGGCATACACCGGGCGAATGGATTGTTGACCGGGATCCCGATTGGGGTGTTGAAGGGAATAAGCACACGACTTGTGCGGTATGCGGTGATTTGTTAACAAAGGAAATACGGGTATCCGAAGGATTGGTATATGTTTCTAACGGCGATGGGACTTGCACTGTCAAAGGGATTGGAACATGCACGGATACGGAGATCATCATTCCCGCAACATATAACGGAGAACGAGTAACATTGCTCGGTGAACACTCGTTTAGCTTTTGTTCTAAAATAACGATGGTATATATCCCGAACGGAGTAACAAAAATTGGTTCTTATGCATTTGAGAGATGCGTCGGCCTAACCTCTGTCACATTTGGCGACAGCTTGAAAGAAATTGGATTCTATGCCTTTAATGGTTGTTCTTCTTTGACCAATGTTGTTCTCCCGGATGGCATTACACACATTGATCAGGCTGCTTTTGGCGGTTGTACCGACTTGACCTCAATCAATATTCCTGATAGTGTATCGTGGGTTTCCTCGAATTCCTTTGCCGAATGCAATAATCTGATTGAAAAGGAAAACGGCGTTCACTACGTGGATACTTGGGTCGTAGGGTGTGATAAGGAGGCTACAGAAGTTGCTATACGTGAGGGAACCAGAGGAATTGCACTTTGGGCATTCAGGGATTGTACCAACTTGACTTCTGTTGTCATTCCCGAAGGTGTTATGTATATTCATCAAGAAGCATTTGCGGGCTGTACCGGACTAACATCTGTTAGTATTCCAAAAAGTGTATTATATCTTCATAGTTCGGCGTTTTCGGATTGCTCCAGTTTGATCCAAACTGAAAATGGTATTTCTTATGTGGGCAATTGGATTATCGATTGCGAAGACACAAATATTACATCAATTATATGGCGAGAAAATACAATTGGTATTGGCGAATATGCGTTTTACCAATGCAAAAAATTAGCATCTGTCACCATTCCCGACAGCGTGACCAGCATTGGCAATTATGCGTTCCAGTACTGTTCCAGTTTGACCTCTATTAATATTCCCGATGGTGTGCCGAGCATTGGCAACGGTATGTTCTACGGTTGCGAAAGCTTGACCTCCATCATTATTCCCGACAGCGTGACCAGCATTGGCTATGATTCATTCTCCAATTGCTACCGCTTGACCTCTATTGTTATCCCCGACAGCGTGACTAGCATAGGCATAAGGGCATTTTCCGGTTGCATCAGCCTGACCGAAATCACAGTTGCGGTAGGCAATCCTGTATACCATAGTGACGGTAATTGTATAATTGAAACCGAAAGTAAAACATTGATCGCAGGTTGCGGGAACAGTGTGATTCCCACAGATGGAAGTGTGACGAGCATTGGAGATCATGCATTCTGGTCTGCCCAGGGGATGCAATCCATTGTCATTCCTGATAGCGTGACGAGCATTGGAAATTATCCGTTTGCAAATTGCTATTATTTAAGCGACATCTACTACACTGGCACAGAATCCGAGTGGGAAGCCATTACCAAGGGAACTGGTTGGGATGATGGACCTCTTTCCTACACCCTCCACTTCAACTACTCCCCCGAACCCTAAACCTCACCCCGGGAGCGGCTCACGCCGCTCCCATTTTTATTCCATTTATTTCCTGGTTTATATCCTGCCGCTGCCGCTCACACTATCCACAGAGCCACAGACCAAAGCCGCAACCCGCTGTGCCGGTTCCGGCGAAACGGTACTTACGATGGGCCACACCCGTGGTGTCACCGCCTGTTTCAGGTATCCTGTCGCAAGCACTATAGGTCGGTGACTCACTCCGCAGGGAAAAATCCCTGCGGAGGTCGCATCGCGCGAAATATCCAGGCAAGGACAACACTTGCCCGAAAGGTATGGTCATACAATGAAAGCAATTCAAAGCATCAAGCGGACAGCAGCGTTGGGTCTTTCCGCGCTGGTTCTGTCCTCCGTCATGCTGTGCTCGGTGGCCTGCACGAGAGACGATCAGAAGAACCCCGGCGACACGACGGCCGGGGGCTCCACGGCAGTCACCACGCCTGCTCAGAACGGGGGAAATAACGGCTCCGGTTCCGGCTCCGACTCTCCCATGAACCCCGACGCAGGCACGGTCAATCCCGATAGCGATGCCGGCAATCCTCCTGCCGGTACCGATAACTCTCAGGAGAGCCGCTCCTACCGAGACGACAGCTTCCGCTCCCGTTTCATGCACTAACGACGAACGCCGCTGACCCTTCATCGTCCGAAATCGGATGAAGAAAACGGCACCATGAAACAAGAAAAGCCGCCCCCGCGGGATGACTCGCGGAGGCGGTGTTTTCATTTTCAAAGATAAAATTCGGTCTTGAGCGCCCGTCCGAACAGGCTTTCTAGCTCGGTGCGGGGGTCTGCTCCGTCGTACAGAATGTGATACACGGCGCGGCAGATGGGGAGATCCACTCCGTAGGTCTTCCCCAACAGAACCAATGCCCGAACCGTGGCGTAACCCTCAGCCAAGGCGGTGTAGGGCTGTCCCGTCACGAAGGCCTCGCCAAAAGCGCGGTTGTGGGAGAATTTGGAAAAGACCGTGGCCTCATAGTCGCCCAGATGGCACAGTCCGTAGGCCGACAGCTCGCTCCCACCCATGGCCGCGATCAAGCGGGCGATCTCACGGGTGCCTCGGGACATGAGCGCCCCCTTGAGGGTCGTAAGCTTGTAGCCGTCCAGCATGCCCGCCGCGATACCCACCACGTTCTTGGATGCGGCGCCGATCTCACTGCCAACGAGATCGGTTCCGTAGTAGAAGCGGATCAGTTCGCTTGAAAACTCCTGTACCAACCGTTTTTTGGTTTCATCGTCCTCGCTGTCGATGACCATGCAGTTGGGGATTCCCGCGTAAAACTCCTGCACGTGGCCGGGGCCAACCCACACAGCAACCTTGACCGATGGGTGGAGATACTCCCCCGCCACCTCGGTCAGGCGTTTGCCCGTGGTGGCCTCGATGCCCTTCATGCAGAGCACAACGGTCTTATTCCGCAGGTCATATTCCCGCAATTCCTCCATAAGCCCACGGAGCCCCTGTGCACCGATGGAGATAATGATCACGTCACAGGTCGGGTCAGCACACACCGCCAGGTCGGTGGCAAGGGCCACCGAATCGGGGAGAGTCAAGAGATCGTTGCACCGCTCCGTCTGAAACCGTTGCATATGGGAGGAGGAGGCGCGACCGTATAGAGTCACTTCGTGCCCCTTGCGGGATGCAAGGTACCACGTGATCAGGGAGCCCCAACGGCCACAGCCGATTACGGTAATCTTCATACAATTCATCCTTTACATGACATTTTGTAATTTTCCCTCAGCACATTCCGAACACAGGATAACCGGCGGTAATTGCGTTCTCGTGGGGATCACGGGCGTCCATCCGCCTGATCCTCCAAGCGCCTTTCCAGCTCGGCCACCTTTTCGGCGGCTTTGGGATGCCCCAGCTTCTGGGCTTTCCGATAGAAGCGGATCGCTTCGCGATCGTCGGCGATCACGACACCTCTCCCTTCCTCATGGCAAACACCCAAGGTATAGCAAGCACCGCCGTGGATGCGGGAGGCTTGCGTCAACAAGCGGATGGCTTCCTGATGGTCCTCTCCTGTCCCCACACCGTACAGAAGACACCAGCCCAAGCTGTACGTGGCTTCGGTAATGGAAGCGGGGGGCGGCACCATGCCCTTGGGAGCGTGAGCCAGAACGGCTCGGTAACAGGTCACAGCCGCAGCCGCGTCCTCGGGGAGGCCGTATCCCTCGAAGAAACATTCCCCCAAATACTGCAATGCATTCACCCGCATCAGATCCGTCACGGGAGCCGTAACGTAAGCAGGCCGTTCGGTAGAAACCGTAGTGGAACGCATCGCATAGGAATAAGGAATGGGCTCAGGACACAGGGCCGTGTAGTAATCGGTCAGCCATTCCCGATGAATACGCGTGGCGCGGCTATTGCGAGTCACCGCACTATCCGTTTCCTGGATACGGCGACGCAATTTGGCCTTACTGCCAAAGCGGGATTCCGTCTGGCGCTGTCCACGGTTGGCTTTGCGCGTCATGCCACGTGGACGTTTGATCTCGTAGGCAAAGATCCGAGCCAGATCGTCAATGGCGGCAGTATGCCCCATCAGAACGGCCTCGGCCAGGTACAGGAAAGATTCCTTTCGATTGGATGCATCCGAGAAGTTTACGGCACGCAGGGTGGCCAATCTGTACAGGATCTCTGCGCGCGCGCGCTGATCCGCTTTTTTTCGCTCCGATCGACGGAGTCCCAAAGTATAGGGACTGCACTCGGATTCCACACCGGCGAATGTGAGTCCCCGCAGGTATGCTTCATCCGCTTCGGTCGGATCCAATTTGTGTCCCCACTGGCTACGCAAGGAATCCCCCATCCACAGGGATGCGCGTACCCGTCCGCCGTCCATCTCTTCAGCTCTGCGCAACAGTTTGGCAGCCGCCGCATGATTCTGCGGGGCACCGTGACCGTGGAACAGATAGGAAGCCATTTCCACCAGAGCATCGGTACTGCCTCGCGCCGCACTCTCAGAATAGGAATGCCATGCGTTCACACGTGCCAACTCGGCATTACCCGCATCGGTTTCCCGTTCGGCCACATTGGTTGCCTGGGCAGCCAGACTCATGAGCGCGTCAATGGGATTATGGGTGGGATCTCGCAACAGAATTTCCCGCGTATACACATCTTCACCCTCACCCGTCTGGGCAGAGGCCACTCGCGTCGCTTCCAGGTAGTATCGCAACGCCTCTTCCTCGGCACCGGCACGCTTCGGCTTCAAAAGTCCGTATGCATACAGGTCACCCAGCATAATGATCGCGCCCACGTGATCCTGCTCCGCCGCTTCACGGAAGAGAGGAAGTGCCGCTTCCACGCGAGTCGGGGAAGGCATTTCAGCCGGATCCACGATTCGATGATCCCTCGTTTCTCCCACACCGTACAAAACACAGTATCCCAGCATATACAGCGCTCCGCCTGCGGCCTGCTTCATGGATAGCGCATCGGGAGGAAGTGCCTCCGGCTTAACCGCGTAGGGCAGCCGTTGGACACGCTCCGTATGGATACGCCACTGCTCGGCGGCATGCGTAAAACAAGTCAAGGCCGCCATCTGATCTTTGGGAAGCCCTAACCCTTCCATGTAGCAGAGTCCCAATTCATAGGACGCCTGCAGGCATCCGCCCTCGGCCGCGCGGCGCAGATGCCGAATCTCCTCCCGCTCATCACGGGAACAGCCTCGTTCCAAGCGATGACACAAATACAGCGCATAGGAAGCCTTCGGAATGCCCCCGTCTGCCGCCTGCCGATACAAAGAGACTGCCCGAGCATAATCCGCCGTTCCAATCGCCGGCTTATCCTCATCCGATGTAAAAACATGCGCGGCGTTCTGCGCGGCCGTTCGGCCGTTAGCAGCATGCGCCCCCCTGCCGTGCGGTTGTGCCACAGCCTCCGTAACGAGCACGTCCGCATCCTCGTCGGCATTTACACCGCGGTCATAACAAAGAGCCAACCGGTAGCGTGCGTACGCATGTCCCTGAGCGGCCGCCGACTCATAGAGGCGAAGCGCCTTCTCCATATCCCTTGCAACACCTTTGCCCTGCTCGTAGCAGTTGGCCAAACGGCACTGGGCGTCGGGTTGCCCCGCATTGGCGGCCGCGGCATACCATTCCACAGCCGTCAGGGCATTCTGCGCAACGCCGATCCCATACTCATAGCAACCGCCCAGGTTATTCTGGGCAGGGGCGTATCCCGCCTCGGCGGCTCGCCCATAGTATTCTACAGACATGGCGGGATTGGGCGCGATGCCGATTCCCCGCTCACAGCAAACGGCATAAGCAAAGGCTCCCTGCTCATCTCCATTGATGGCCGCCAAGCGATAGAGCTCCGTCGCCCGCTTGACCTGGGTCGGTGTTCCGTACCCACGGCGGTAAGCCTCTCCCAAAAAGTATAAAGCTTCCACGCTACCCAATCGGGCTGCGTAGCGCAACCAAACCAACGCACGCGTGGGCGAGGGGCGCAGCCCTTCGCTTGCTTTTCCCAAGGCCAAAAGCCGGCCTAACGCCAAAGCGGCATCCGCCACATGGCTTGCCGTCCAATCCTCCTCGTAGATCTCATATCGTTTTTTTGTTTTTTTCGCTCTGCGGGTCGTTTCGTCTATGGCAAAGCGCGTGGCTAAAGACACGTCCCACCGATCCTCGGGCAGAGATGCGCGAAGCACCGTATTACGGCCAAAGCTCTTATCCGCAGAAGCCTTGGAATGACGAACTCCTCCCGTGGAAATCTTTTCCGTAACCGGCAGGCGGGTATGCCGCATTTGCCGCATGGTGATACACTTGTAGCGCCCGGTCGGACGGCCGCCGTACACCGTCAAAGGCGCCGTCAATTCTGTCCCGTCCTCATCCGTCAAGGGCCTGCTGCATACGGTATATAGATACTTCAAGGCAGTGTGGAGATCTCGTTCCACACCAATTCCGTCACGGTACAGCAATGCCAGATCATACAGAGCCGGCGTATACTGCATATACGCCGCCGTGTGCAAGCATTCAATGGCGTGAACCGGGTCTTTCATAACCCCGAGGCCGCCTAAATAGCAAAGACCTCTTTGGTATACGCCGCGGATACTGCCCAGATCCGCCGCACGGGTGAAGAGTCGGAACGCCTCCTCGGCATCCCGCTCGATGCCCTTTCCCAAGAGTCGGAACTGTCCCATACGGATCAGCGCATCGATCACATCCAGCTCCGCCGCTCGTTCCATCCAGATGGCCGCTTCTTTTTCCAGCGTAGGTACGCCCAGACCCAATTCATAAGCTCTTCCCAGCTCAAAGCAAGCGTCTCCGTCACCGGTATGCGCATAATGCGCGCAGCGAATGAGCTGACCGTATACGTTCTCGTCACAGCGCTCTTCAACAAAGCAACCTGTCAGTCGGGTCAGGTGTCGCACGAACAAACGGTGAATGAACAGGGCTGCGGCGTGGCGATCCGTGGTATCATCCGACGGAGAGGGGATCAGGACTGCGCCCCCCTCAATTCCCGTGCAGAAACGGTGATCCAACTCGTTGCCCTCCAGACTGACGCACAGCACATCCATCCCCCGCTCCATGGCGCGGCGAATATCCGCCGAGACAGACTCCACCCGCGCTGCCGCGGAGGAGGTCAGAGCGATCAGAACAGAGGCTCCGGTCAACAGCTCGCCTCTTCGAACGGGATCGCTGAGCTCATTGACACAGCTGTAGCGGAAGCCGTACCGCGTCAATCCGCGGCAAAAGAGATCGGACTCCTTCCGATCGTCATGGGCATAGGTCACGTATATGTAGGGATTCATGGCAGAACTCCTTTCACGGGAATGAAGGCAGAGAGGGAATGCTTTGACGGTGCATTTATTCCTTGGCTGTAAAATAGGTACCCACGTGTTCCCCATCCAGCAATCTGTACAGGATATCGGGATCGTGGCCGTTCATGATGAACATGGGAATACCTGCCTCGGTCGACAGGGCAGCGGCGCGAAGCTTGGCTTCCATACCGCCCGTTCCGCGCTCAGTGCCCGCACCGCCTGCCGATGCCAGCAGAGAATCCGATAAGGCGTCCACCCGCTCAATGAGCTTTGCCTCGGGATTCTTACGGGGGTCGCTGTCGTAAAGGCCGTCCACGTCGGACAGGTTAATCAGCACGTCGGCGTGGCAAACTCTGGCAACGTACGCAGACAGGATATCGTTACCGCCGAACTTGGTCAGCTCGTCGGTGGAAACGGGGTCGTTTTCATTGACAATGGGCACGCACCCCATGTTGAGAAGACTTTCAAAGGTATTCTCCGCCAGATCGCGGCGAATCGGATTATCCAGCACATCGCGGGTAAGGAGCACCTGGGCGACGGTATGGCCGTACAGGGAGAAAAGCTGATCGTACAGCCGCATCAGCTCACTCTGGCCGATGGCGGCCATAGCCTGCTTTTCGGCAATGGTAGAAGGACGAGCCGCACCCACCTTGGCAACACCGGCGCTGACAGCGCCCGAGGACACCAGCACGATCTCCTTGCCGGCATTTTTGAAATCAGACAGCACCCGCACCAAAGCTCCGATGCGGCGCAGATTTAAGGCTCCCGTGGAGTGAGTCAGGGTCGAAGTTCCCACTTTGATCACCAATCGACGGCTATTTTGAAGCAAACTCATAAAAAATTAACACTTTCTTCGAAAAATTTACCGAAATACCCTTTTCAATACGCAAATTTTGTATTATAATATGGGTAGTGGGTAGTATTACCATTATTATACTCCCAAACGCGTCGAATTTCAAGTACATTTTTCATATTCTGCCCCCACATTGGCATTTTTGTGCAAAAGGACGGTGGCAGTCGAAAGGACGGACACACATGAAACAGAAGTTTACGCTCAATATCGCAGACATTCAGCTCAGCGTTATTGCAGACGCATCCCGTGACGAGGTCGAACACATTCGAGGTCTTCTGGATCGCAAGATGCGGGAGATCTACCTCAAGAGCCGCTGCCCCAAAACCGAGGCTGCTCTCCTTTGTGCCATGGAATTCGCGGCTGACCGCATGACCCTTCAGTCGGAGATCACCACATTGAGCGAGCAGTGCGAAAAGTACGCCCTTGTTTTGGACGGGCTTAAGGAGCGGACTGCCGATCAGGGAGCCGAGCTGGAAAGACTGCGGAGCGAGAACGCCGTTCTTCGTTCCCTGCTGACCAAAGACATCGCACCCACCGTCGCTCCCGATCCCATCTCCCCCACTGCCTTCTTCGCAGAGGTCGCGGAAGCGCAGATGCAGAGCGCCGATCCCGTTGAGGAGACCGTCGCTGAGGATACGGATCCCGAGCAGATCGAGATCTTTGATCTTCCCGTCGAAGAGCCTGTAGAAGAGCCTGCCATGGCCGCACCGGTCGCAGAAGAGACGGCTGAAGAGCCCGCTGTTGAACAGCCTGTAGCCGCCGAACCCGTCCTTGAGCCGGTCGTTCGCAGTCGTAGCCGCGTTGGCTCCATGTTCGAGCAGCTTTCCTTTGGTGACGTAGACTGATTTTCCTGTTTTGACATAGCGGAGCCCCGACCCATCGGCGCTCCTACCCCTCGGAGGTCATCATGCCGATTTACCCCGATCGCCTGCCTGAGCTTTTGGCTCCCGCAGGATCTCCCGAAGCGTTGGAGGCCGCCTTTGCCGCCGGCGCCGACGCCGTATATCTGGGCGGTAGCCGCTTCAATGCCCGCCTGAACGCCCATAACTTTGACACCGCAGAGCTTCGCGAGGCCGTCACCCACGCCCACCGTATGGGTGGGCGTGTCTACTTGACCCTCAACACCCTGGTCTGGGACAGAGAGCTTCCCGATGCTCTGGAGGCCGCCTACGAGGCCGCCTCGGCGGGCGTGGATGCCCTCATCATCGCCGACGTGGGCGCCGCCGCCCTCATCCGCCGTGCCCTGCCCAACCTGCCTTTGCACGCCAGCACCCAGCTATCGGGGCATAACGCCGCGGTAGGCGAGGTTCTGGCGCCTTTTGGCTTCTCCCGCTTCGTCATCGCGCGAGAGACCTCCCTGACCGACTTGGCGGCGGCGGTAGCCAATAATCCGCTGGAGGTGGAGGTATTCATCCACGGCGCTCTCTGTGTCAGCCACTCGGGACAATGCCTGTTCTCTTCGGTGGTAGGCGGACGAAGCGGCAATCGCGGGGAGTGCGCCCAGCCCTGTCGGCTCCCCTACGGGTGCGACGGATGCGCCTCCAAGACCAAGACTCCCCCGCCCAAGGGAAGTCGCCGTCCCTCCCCCCGTTCCGAATCCGAAAACTATCCCCTGTCCCTCAAGGATCTGTCCCTCGCCTCCCACGTCCCTGCCCTCATCGAGGCGGGCGTGTCCTCCCTCAAGATCGAGGGGCGTATGAAATCCCCCGGCTACGTCAGCGGCGTCACCGCCATCTGGCGCAGACTGTTGGACGAGAGACGAGCCGCCACCCCCGACGAGATGACTGCTCTGTCAGATCTGTTCTCCCGCGGCGGCTTCACCGACGGATACCAGGTAGAGAAGGTCGGCCGCGCCATGATGGGCATCCGCTCCGACAGCGACAAGGAACGCTCCGCATCCGCCGAGCGCGCCGCCCTCACAACCAAGCATCCTCCTCGCATTCCCCTGTCCATGACCTTTACCGCCACGCCGAATGCCCCCGTGACCCTCACCGCAGAGGCTCCTCTGTACCGCTGGGGCGAGAGCGAGAATATCGCGGTCACGGTAGAAGGGGACATCCCCGTGCCGGCCGAGAACGCCGCTCTCACGGAAGATTCCGTGGAAAAGCAGCTCTCCCGCACAGGAGGAACTCCTTACTGCGCGGCGGATATTACCCCCCATATCGAGGACGGCCTCATGCTTCCCCTCTCCCGTCTCAACGCCCTGCGCAGGGATGCCTTGGACAGGCTGGACGAGGCACGCATGAACGCCATGCCAAACCCTGCCGAGGGATATACCCCCTCAACACCCGACAAACTGACAGACACGCTTTTGCGCAATCTCCCACAAGCCAAAATCAGCGGCACGGCTACAGTCAACCGTACCGCCCGCTTCCATACCTCCGCGCAAATCACCCCCGCGGCCACAGAATATTTCACCCTCCTGTATCTGCCCCTGGGCAGGGAGCATCCCCCCTTTGTCCCCGTAGATCAACGCGGCGTGATCCTCCCCCCCGTGATCTTTGACCGCGAGGCCGAAGCCGTCCGAAAAGATCTGACCGCCGCTCTGCAAAGCGGCATCCGCCATCTTCTGGTGGGCAATATCGGGCATCTGCCTCTCGTACGAGATGTCCTTGATGCCTTGGGCGTACAGGACGAGGTCACCCTCCATGGAGATTTCCGTCTCAACGTGGCCAATACTCCCGCCGCCGCCCGCCTGCTCTCTATGGGGCTGACCGATCTCCTCCTCTCCCCCGAGCTGACTCTCCCCCGTATGCGGGATATTGCCCAGACCCTGTCGGAATACGGCCATCCCGCAGCCGCAGGCGCTATCGTCTACGGCCGCCTCCCTCTCATGCTGCTGGAAAAGTGTGCCATCCGCGAGGTCTACCGCCACATGAAGCCCGACGCGGTCTGCCGGGAGATCTGTGGCCGTAATGCCGCTGTCATGCGGGATCGCATGGGCAAGGACTTCCCCATTCTGCGGGAGGATTCCCCCGCAGGTCGCGGCCACCGCAATATCGTATACAATTCCCTCCCCACGGGCATGTCCGACCGCATGGAGGATCTGCTTCGCGCACACCTTGGACAGCATCACTTCATCTTCTCAGTGGAATCCCCCGCCGAGGTAGACAAGGTGATCACCGCCTATCGGGACAGCCGCCCCCTCGGCACCGAGGTGCGGAGGATGCTGAAATAACCGTATAACCGTATAACAGAAAAACCGCCTCCCCTCGGGGAAGCGGTTTTTCTGTATGGGGCAATTACTGCTTGGTCACAAAACAGACCTTCTCCATAACGATCATTTCGACGGGCTTGCTCAGCTCACCGCCGTTGTTGGCCGAAACCTCCACGTCGGAGATCATGAGCACGGTCTCCAGACCGGCCACCACGTAACCGAAGCCGGCGTAGCCGCCGTCCAAAGAACGCGATGCATCAGCGTTGCATACAAAGAACTGGCTGGTCGCACTGTCCAGAGGCATAGAACGACGGGCCATGGAAATGACGCCGGTGATGTGGGACAGCTGGTTGCGGACGCCGTTCTGGGAGAACTCACCCTTGATGGTATTGGCGGAGCCGCCGGTACCGTCACCCTTGGGGTCGCCGCCCTGAATCATGAAGCCCTTCACGACGCGGTGGAAGGTCAGGCCGTCGTAGAACTTCTCGGAAACCAGCTTCTGGAAGTTATCAACGGTGATGGGCGCGATGTCGGCGCGGAGACGAACAATGAATTCGCCGTAATTCTTGACTGTGAATTTCACAAACTCAGTCTTCTCGGTGGTCTCGGTGAAGTCCATGACATTCATGGAGTCGATCTCATTGGCAACGGCGTTCATGTCGCAGATACCGACGTTGTGGTTGGAAGCAGCGGTGGTTTCGTTGCCGTCACCGTTATCCGCCGTGTCACAGGCGACCATACCCGTAAAGAGCAGAGAAAGGGTCAGCAAAACGATTGCAATTTTCGTAATTTTCATAAATTCCTCCAACAAAATGTTCTTTTGAAAAAAGACCCCATTATTCTATCATGTTTCCCCCGATTTGTCAAGATATTTTCCCGTGTTTGAAATAAAGTTACAACTGAAAGGCATACTATATTCCATCACAAAAAGCGAGGTGGATCATGGACGAGCGGGATAAACATACGCCCCGAGCAATACGGAAAAGCAACGGCCCCGATCTCCGTTGGGGTGCGGCGGCGGTTATCTGCATCGCAGCGGGGATTTTGGTTCTGTGGTTGGGATTTCGCTACGCGTTAGGTGTCGCCGCCCCCTTCATTCTGGCATGGCTACTCTCCCGATTGGTCAAGCCCTTGGTGGGCGCCCTCACGTCACGGACACGCATCCCGCGGGGCGCATGGGCGGCGGGGCTGGTGATTCTGACGGTGGGGGGCTTCGTGGGGCTGGCCGTCAGCGGCGTCCGACGGGGCATACGGGAGCTGTCCACCTTAGCCAAGGAATTGGCCGCCGACACCGACGGCTTGGTAGCGGCCATCGAGGGTGCTTTGTCGCGGGCCCGCTCCCTTTCCTCCCGCATTCCTTTCCTCCGTCACTTTGAAAACACCCCCGGCTACGAGGATTTTTGCGCCCGCATTGACGGGCTGGTGGAGGAGGGCACGGGACGGCTGGTCAGCAGCATCACGGCGCGGCTTCCCGACGCGGCCATGACGGTGGCGGGGTGGGTTCCCGAGGCCTTCATTTTCATCACGGTCACCCTTCTGGCCTGCTACTACTTCAGCGCCGACGACGGGCGCATTGGGCAGTCGGTAAGCGCCTTCATCCTGCGCCTGACCCCTACCTCCTTGCGGGATCGCATGCCCCCGTGGGGACGGCGGTTGCGGCGTTTGGGCAGGCAGTACCTCCGCGCTTGCTTCCTTCTGGGGCTACTGACCTTCCTGCAAATGTTCATTGGACTGGCTCTGCTCCGCGTTCCCTACGCCTTTATTCTGGCCTTTCTCATCGCTCTGGTGGACTTTCTGCCCCTTCTGGGCACGGGGATCATCCTCATCCCCTGGGCGGTCTTGAGCCTGCTTTTGGGCGAGGTCAAGCTGGGCATTGGGCTCTTGATCCTCTACGCCGTCAGCTCGGTGATCCGTCAGATCCTGGAGCCCAAGCTCATCGGAGAGGGGCTGGGTCTGCATCCTCTGCTGTCCTTGGCGGCCATGTACGCGGGACTCAGGCTGTTCGGGGTCTGGGGCATGATCCTCGCGCCTTTGGTGACGGCAGGGGTCAAGAGCATCGTCGGGGACAAATGACCGGGATACCTCGGCTATCCCGGCGGCCCCCCCGTCAGATTGCACAATTTGGGATAGACCCTCGTTTTTCCGATTTTTTACCCCCTCAAAACGGCCTGTTTTCGGCTGTTTTTGCGCCATTTCGCTATGGTTTTTTCATCGGTTTTTCGGTCGACGCGACGGTTGTGCAGAATCACGAAGCGCGTCGCCCCGCCCTCCCCCACGATCCCAACAAAAACAACGCCCCCGACTTGAGTAGGTCGAGGACGTTGTTTTCTTTGCTTCGCTACAATTAAGCGTTCAGGCTGTTGAGAGCCTTGGTGAATGCGCTCTTCTTGTGAGCAGCGGCGTTCTTGTGGATGATACCCTTGGAAGCAGCCACGTCAATCTTCTTGACGGCGGCCTTGTACAGCTCCTGAGCGGCAGCCATATCGCCGGCGGCCAGAGCGGCCTGGTACTTCTTGATGTCGGTCTTCATCTGAGAACGGAACATCTTGTTCTGAAGGGTCTTGGTCTCAGTAACCTTCACGCGCTTCTTAGCAGACTTAATGTTCGGCATGAGTTTTTCCTCCTCTTAGCATAAATTTATGCTCCAACCTTGCCTCATCTGAGAGGGTATGTGACAAGGCCACACATATACTCCTATATAATAGCACATTTTCCTTGGATTTGCAAGAGTTTTTTGAAAATTTCTCATAAAAATATCCGTGAAATTTCCATAGACAAAGGAACGACATTTTGGGCAGAATAGCCAAAAATCCCCGTTCATCCGAGATTCTGCTCATTTCCGAATCCGCAATCCGACGCCATATCTTGACAAATTTGATCGGGTGTGGTACAATACGGGCAGAACAATCATGTCCCTATGGAGGAACATACTATGAACACCATCAAAAAAGCCGACATCGGCATCATCGGCGCCATGCAGATCGAGGTAGAGGCACTCTGCGCCGCCATGGAAAACACCGCATCCGAGACCGTGGGCAACATGACCTTTGTCTACGGCGACCTGCGGGGCAAGCGGGTGGTCTGCGCTAAGTGCGGCATCGGCAAGGTCTTCGCCGCCATGTGCGCCCAGACCATGATCCTCAAATACGCCCCGGATTGCATCGTCAACAGCGGCGTGGCGGGCACTCTGTCGGAGTCCCTGTCCATCGGGCAGATCGCCCTGGCCGAGCAGGTGGTCCAGCACGACATGGACACCTCCCCCATCGGCGACCCCGTGGGGTTGATCTCGGGCATCAACATCATCTACATCCCCACCGATCCCACCGTTACGAATGCTCTGGCCGCCGCCGTGGCCGGTGAGGGCGTTCCCTATCAGAGGGGCACCGTGGCCTCGGGAGATCAGTTCATCTGCCATGCCGACCACAAGGTACGTATCCGTGAGAACTTTGAGGCCGAGGGAAAGCCCGTCATCGCCTGCGAAATGGAGGGCGCCGCCATCGGGCAGGTGTGCTACGTTAACAACGTGCCTTACGGCATTCTCCGCGCCATTTCCGACGGCGGAGACGAACAGGCCTTTGCCGATTACCCCACCTTCCTGGCCGCCGCCGCCGAGACGGCAACCAAGGTCATGCTGAAATTCGTAGAGAACTGGGCGTAAATATCACCATACGAAAAGCCACCCATCGGGTGGCTTTTCGTATTCGATCATCAGTCCTCCCGCTTACGGAGAGACGTGTATGCAACGGGCACGAGCAGCAGCAACGCGCTGAAAGCTACCGAACCGGTGCAACCGCCCTTGGCGGGCTCGGGATCGGGGACGTCCGCCGTCGTTTCGGTTGCGGGGACGGTATTGGCCTCTGTTTCAGTCGGCGCTTCAGTCGGTGCCTCGGTGGGTGCTTCGGTGGGTTCCTCGGTCACAACCGTGGTATTTCCGTTTGCATCTGCCAGCGTAGCCACCACGAAGTCCTTGGCGATGAAATCCGTGCCGTTGAACTTGTAGGCAATGATATTGCCGCCATGATCATCCAGCGAGTCAATGGCACAGGGGAGAAGCCCCAGCTGTGCGCCCACCTCGGGATTCCAACCCGTGGAATCCAAATAGATGTCGGTCTTCCCGCCCACGGTACAGAACTCGTCGATCTGCACCAACGACCAAGGAATGTATACCTCCATGGTGTAGGCCATTGTTCCTTCCACATGACCCACATTCACACCCGTGACCTGCTCGGATACCAAGCCATCGGCAAAGTTATGCCTCCAGGCTACGATCTTCCCGTCCGCGGTGGAGCCGAAGGAAAAGAAGATACCCTCAGCCACGTCGCCCCCCAGCAGAAGTCCGGGGTTGATGGCCAATTCCAAACAGTCAATGCCTACCCAATGGGTATTCTCGCCTCTCCAAGCAGGCGTGCGGTCATTGATGGTGCCTGCGTAGTAGAGGCCTCCCTCGTCCCAGGCCAGATGCCAGGTGACCTTGGATCTCCCCACTTCACCGACCCATGCGGCGGCGGAATCCTTATCCATGACGTAGGTTGCCTTGTATTCGCCGTCCTCGATCACACCGTCCACGGTGGGTTTCCCATAGGGGATCTCCATCTCGAACTCCGCCTCAGCGGCAGTCGTCAAGGCAAGCGCGGTCAGGCAGACGAACAGGAGCGCCGCTGCCAACAAAATCCGTATGATTTTCTTCATGGTAATCTCCCTCGGATCATTCGCCATCTACGGCTACCTTTACGTACAGCTCGCAGTACTGGGGCAGGTGATCCGACATATAAATGCCGTCGCGGTGGTAGTGAATGTTGCGATAGACCATGGCATCGAAGTCCTCGGCGGTGTAGAACACGTAGTCGATGGGCTTCTTGGCAGGGTTGTACTTATCACCCTCCTGCCAAGAGGAAGTCATGGAGGCCCAGGCATCCGAGGACACGGTGTCCTTGGCGTCTGCGCGGGCATCCGAGAAGTTACCCTTGATCTCTACGCCGTCATCGGTGGTAAAGCTCTCCTGACCCGTCACGTTCTTGAACATGGCATATACGTTATCCTTGGAAGAAGTAAATGCCTGATTAAAATCTCCCGTCAGAACCATGGGCAGATCGGGAAGGGTCTGAATGAATTCCAAAATGACCCGAACCTGCTTGGTACGGATGGCGCGGCCGTCCGTGCCACTGTTATTGCCGTTGTGATCCAGGTGGGTGTTCAGATGGATGTACTCAAAGCCCGTAGCCTTATCCTTGAGGCGAGCCCAGGTGCAGATGCGGGGATAGTTGGCATTTGCGAAGGAAGAACCCATTTTATCGGGGGTGTCCGACAGCCAGAAGGTACCGGAATCTACCAGCTCGAACTTATCCTTGCGGTAGTAGATGGAGCTGGCCTCGCCGCCGGGAGTACGGCCCTCGCCCACACCGGCGTAGCTGTCGTTGAAGGCAAAGGTATCCATGCGGTAGATCCACCCCGTGGTTACCTCCTGCATACCGATGGAATCGGGCTGCAGCTGATCCAAAAGGTCGCGGAGAAGCTCGGCGCGCAGATCAAAATTGACCTGAGTGCCGTTCTCGGTCTGGACGTTAAAGGACATGACCTTAAGGGTGTAGTCCTCCAGAGTCTGCTCAATGATGGGGTAGGTGTTGCTGACGGCGGGACAAAGGGCGGCCGCTTCCTCGGCGGTAGCATAGAAATGCACCTCAGCGATATCCATATACTCTCCGTTCTTCCCTGCGGCCTGCTCAAAGTTGAGATAGAAGACCTCCCAATCCTGGGTAAAGGGAGTTAAATTCAGGTACACGTACTGCCAGTCCTCGCTGTCGGCCACGCGGGTAATGCGGGCAAAGCCATCGAACTTCGATGCTTCGCGCAGGGTAGCTCCGCCAAAGAAGGAGAAGCTGCGGCTCCACAGCTCGTGAGTTCTGACCTTCAGCACTACGTGGGGATACTCGGTGGTCTTGGGCATGATACCGCCCATTTTCTCCACCAGATCCGCCAGTTCAAAGTACGCAGAGGGCTTGGCGGTTCCTATGGTGGATGCTCCCTTGGTAGTCAGGCGCACGACCTTTCCTTCGGTCTCGTCGTCAACCCACGTCACGTCGCACTTGGAGGGACGGCTGAAGAAGGATGACACATCCACGCCCTCGACTCCATCCAGATCCACAACGGTCATCAGCGTCGGAACGGGCGGCTCGGTCATCGCTTCGGTGGGTACTTCAGTGGGAGCCTCCGTAGGCGCTTCGGTGGGGGACTCAGGAATCACGGGCTCTGTGGGGGCATCGGTAACCGTAACAGTCGGTTCGGACGCGGCGGGAGTTTCGGCGGGTTGATCGGTACCCGTGTTACACGCCGTCAAGCTTAGGCACAGGAAAAGGGTGATCCATGTCGCAACGAATAATAAGCGGACGTATGATTTCATAATAGTCATTCCTCCCGGTGTTAGAATCGTTTAATGAATGTCGAGCGAGGGTTTCAGGGCTTCTCCGAACAGATGTCCCAGCTTGATGACAGAATCGGAATCGTAATGGTAGATATCCACCTCTCCCTCGGGTTCGTGCCCGGTGGTCAGGCCGGCGGCTATGGTGTCCACGAACACACAATTCTCATGGACGGCGGCATAGGTGGCCTTGATCTCGTTCATCTCACGGTAGAAGGGCCAGATCTCGGATATGCCGGCATCCACGAACAGGCAACCGTCCACGGTATCGGCAAAAGCGGCAGAAAAATCCGTCAGCAGGTTGTGGTAGCGCTCGGCGTACCGATGCAAGGTCTCCTCCATACAGGCATCGGCCTCACCCTGCATCCAGCAGAAGCCGCGGATACGGGGCTCGTACCCCTCGCCCTTCAGCACATCCAGGCTTTCGCGGGTCAGCTTGACCAGCTCGTTGTAGCACCATCCCGCCCGCAGAGGCTCTCCGTGATTGATGGAATCCACCACGTTGGGAACCTGGTCGGCATAGGCGGTGGGGTCGTAGCCCTCGTCGGAGGTAGACAACCAATCCCGCCACATGGAGGTGCCGCCATAGGCGCACTTGACGATGAACAATTCTTCACCGGGATAGGTTTCAGAAAACCATTCCGCGATGCCCATCTCGGGGCCGACGGTCAGCTTGCTGACCTCGGTGCAGCCCAAGCCCGTAGGAACAAAGCCGTTGCTCTTTTTATCGTGGGAATAGTAGTTAATATGTACGCGGTCATAGCCCGCCTCGTATTCACGGATCTTTTCGGCCGAAAAATGGCGAGGGAGGTAGCATACGTGTCCCACGCCTACGGCGTTGGACTGCCCCGCCAGTATGATTACGGTAGCTTTCTTCATGGATTTATCCTCCTTGGGGATGATTACGATAATATCATACCACAAAGTGTGCAAGATTGCAAGACTTCGCGGTAAAATACGCGAAAGTTTTTGTTTCAAATTCAGCAAAAACCCTTGCATTTTTTTGAAATCTGTTGTATAATATGGCTGACCGTTGGATATTCTTCCGCGGGGGAACATCTTTTATAAGAAAGGATATTTCATCATGGCAAAGAAAAATGGCGCAATCATCGGTTACGGCGGTATGGGCGGCTGGCACGGGGAATTCCTCAAGAACAGCGACGTCGTCAACCTGATGGGCATTTATGATATCAAACCCGAGCGATGCGCGCTCGCAGAATCCAAGGGCATTCACGCTTACGCTTCTCTGGAGCAGCTTTTGGCTGACCCTGCCATTGATTTCGTGACCATCGCAGTCCCCAACGACATGCACAAGCCTCTGGCTCTGCAGGCGCTGGCCGCCGGTAAGCACGTCATCTGCGAGAAGCCCGTGACCCTGTCCTCGGCTGATCTGCAGGAAATGATCGACGCATCCAAGGCCGCAAACCGCCTGTTTACCGTCCACCAGAACCGCCGTTGGGACGGCGAATTCCTGGTCATGCGGGACATCTACAACAGCGGAGAGCTGGGTCCTGTCCATCACATCGAGTCCCGTTGCCACGGCTCTCGCGGCATTCCCGGCGACTGGCGTCAGCTTCCCGAGCAGGGCGGCGGCATGATCCTGGACTGGGGTATCCACCTCATCGACCAGATCATGGGTATTGTCAAGGACAAGCGCCTCAAGAAGATCTGGTGCAAGTGCGACCACATCACCAACGAGCTGGTAGACGACGGCTTCAAGCTGGAGATGTACTTTGAGAACGACCTGTCGGTTCACGTGGAGGTGGGTACCTCCAACTTCATCGGCCTGTCCCGCTTCTACATGATCGGCCGCGACGGCGCCGCTCTCATTCCCGACTGGGGTCAGCCCGCCCGCGTGGTCTGGTGCCACAACTACAACGAGAAGGAAGTGGTGCCCGTAGTCACCGCCGCCGGTATCACCAAGACCATGGCGCCCAGAAACGAGCAGTCCATTTCCGAGAAGTTTATTCCTCAGCCCGCCGCAGACGTCCACGACTACTACCGCAACTGGGTTCGTGCCATCGACGGCGAGTGCGAGCAGATCGTCACCCATCACGAGATGATGGTGGATATGCTCATCATGGAGGCCGCCTTCGAGTCCGACCGCACGGGTATGCCCGTAGACGTGGATCTGAAATTCTGATCTTTCATAAAAAAACCGCCGTTGGCCAGCAAATGCCGGAAAACGGCGGTTTTTTGTTTGATATGCACGGAATTCGGGATGTTAATTGTGCGTTCTGCTCATTGACAAATGAAGTCATTCGGTTTATAATAAAAGTAGTCGGATAGGGGATGCGTTTTGATCGCCTCCGTCCGAAAAAATTAAAAAAGGAGATTGAATCATTATGAAAAAAATCATTTCCATCGCGCTGATGATCGCCATGATCGCTATGAGCGTATGCATCTTCGCTTCCTGCGAGACCGTCTTCGCCGCTGCCGCCATTGAAAAGGCTGACAAGGCCTTGGCTGAGGGCCCCTACACCGTCACCATGTCCATGGATTTCGATAGTGATCATGAGCAGCTCAGCAAGGTTTTTGATGCCATGACCGTGGAGTTCCCCATTACGGTGGACGGTGACAATTTACACATGAACATGGCTGTGGATATCATGGAAGGCGTATCTGTCGGCATGAACATGACCGTCGTCGATAAGGTTTTGTACTGTGACACCTCCCTCTATGGCCAGAGCATGAAGATGAAGGCTACGCTGAGCGAGGAAGAATACAAGAAGTTTGTCGAGGAGAACAGCTCCGAAATGCCCGTATCTCCCGACAACTTTGCAACCCTGGAGATGGAAACCGTGGACGGCAAGCAGATCATCACCTGCTCCGGCATCACCGATGACGGCATCACCGAGCTGAACAAGGTTCTGACTGATTCCCTGACCGAAATGGGCGCAGACGCCGCTGTAGGCGATATTTCCTTTGTTCTGACCATTTCCGACGGCAAATACGAGTCCATGGCCCTCACCGCATCCTACTCCGTAACCGTAGCCGGCGAGACCTTCGCGGTATCCATGACCATGAACGCCAAGTATACCTACGGCGAGGTTCTGGCCATTGTGGCTCCCGCCGATGCCGACAAGTACACCGAGTACAAGTTCGACGAGATCCTGGGTTGATATCGTTTTCTCACGCAAAACGTCCATACGAAAAAATGTCTCACGCGCAACGTGCGCGTGAGACATTTTTTATATCTCCGGTCGGTATATCTCTTCCACCCGCCCGAGATCCAAGGTGAAGAATTGCCATACCAGGTAAGCGGTCGTGGCCACGGCCAGCACGGTAGTGAAGATCACCGTCGGCGTATCCCACCACGTACCGGCTCCCAGCGTAGGCACGAGGGTACCGCTGAAATCGTAGACAGCATGGAGCAGGACACACAGCCAGATGTTACGGGTTTTGAGCAGCACCACCGAGCACATAGCGCCGATAAGGAAGGAGTAACCGATCTGCAGAATCACGCCGCCGATGCCGCCTCCCATAAAGACGTTGAGCAAATGAATAGCGCCGAATACGGCCGACGTGAGGATCAGACTCCAGAACAGTCCCTTGCGGGTAGCATGACGCTTTTCTGCGAACATGAGGAAGATCACCCCGCGGAAAGCCATTTCCTCAAAGAGACCGATGGCCAAACATTCCAAAGAAAACCAGATCCAATAAATCGGTGCGGAATGGACGATGTACGCATCCCCCCACAGCATGGACAGGATGGGCATATTGTTCACCACCACGAGAAAGGGCGGCAAGGTGAACAGGAGCGCCTTCCAAAAGGGCTTTTGGAAGGGGTTCAGCACCCGATAGCCCTCGTTCAGAAGCAGAACCAAAAACACGACTGCCCCGATACCGCGGGTCAGGGTCATATTCACGAGAGGAGCTAATACGGGATCCGACGATAGTGTCGGTTTGGCAATCTCCAGATACAAAAGAGCGGGAATCGCCACGGCGATGATCGCCATACAGACCTTGCGCGGCAGATACCGACGACGCGAGGGGCGCGAAGTCTTGGTTTCAAGAGGGGTATTCTTGCTTTCGAGTGAGGGATTAGTCATGGTTCTCTCCTTCGGCGGGTGTCGCATTGACAGGCTCGGCATCGGCAGACTCGGTGACATCGGCCTCAACTGCGGCAGACACCTCCGCTGCAGGCTTCTTGCCGTCAACGTAGAGCTCGATCGCCAAAAGCACCAGACCGCCCGCCAGCAACAGCACCGAAATGAACTGGGAGGGACTCAAAAAATCCACCACCGTTGCACCGCGGTAGTCGTTGCGCATAAGCTCCGCCACAAAGCGCCAGCAAGCGTAGACCATCATGTAGAGGGGCATTTGATACTTCTTCCCCTTCTTGAACAGGAGCAGAAGCAGCGCGGACAACACGAACAGGAACAAGGCTTCGAAAAGCTGAACGGGGACGACCTTGTATTCCAGCTTCACCATTTCAATGCCGTACCAAGCATCGCATTTCGCACCGTAACAGCAGCCCGCCATGAGGCATCCCAGACGCCCAAAGCCGTGGGCAACGGTAATGGCGGCGGGAGCCAGATCCGAAACGGTGCGGAACTGACGGACGTGGTAACCGTCGCGGTACAGGAAGTGTCCCACCGCAAAGTAGATGATGATGAACATGGCGGTGCCGCCGATGAGTCCGCCGTAGAAGGTGGCGCCGGTGTTTTTGACGATCTCAAACGTACCCTTCGCCATGTAATTATAGAAGGCTTGGAACAGGACGGCAAAGCCGTAGCCCAACACCACGGCGGCGATGGTATTGAACAGGATCAGGTTCTGGAGCTTGGCCTTGAGTCCGCGCCAGTCCGCCTGCAGACGGATGAAGATCATGCAAATGATCACACCTACCGACATGAGGATGGCGTAAAGATCCATGCCGAATATGATTTCATAGGGATACATGGGGTATCCTCCTTTTTCGACTTTCAACGAGCGGGTACAACCGTCCCGATCTGACATCTATTATACAGTATGATTATGAACATGTGTTAAATATTTTGAAAAAAGTCCGAGGGAATCCTACGATTCCCTCGGAAATTTGTTATGATTCAAGCAATCAATCCTTTTTGCGAGCCACGAAGGCGGCGACAGCCATCAGCACGGTAACGGCGGCCACGCCGACGGTGGAAGCGCAACCATCCTCGGCTACGGGAGTCGTAGCGGCGGAAGTCTCGGTATCGGCGGGAGCCTGAGTGTCGTCAGGAGCCTGGGTCTCGTCACCGACAGGAGCCTGGGTGTCGGCAGGAGCCTGAGTCTCGTCACCGGCAGGAGCCTGAGTGTCGGCAGGAGCCTCGGTGGTCTCTTCGTTATTTGTCCGAGAAAGATTCGCTACGAGCTGCTCGAAAAACTCCTGACCCTCGGCAGACAGAGGAGCGGCATGAACCGCGTTCATGTTGTTAGAATCATTACCGGCATCGCAAACGAAGAGAACGTCATTGATAACCAACATACGGGTCACGCGGTCACCGTAGTCGGCAGGAACCTCAATGGTGGCAAGGGTCTCATAGGAGGCATCGTCCAGAACGGTCACAACAGAGCCGTCCTTCATACCGCACAGCAGGAAAGCGCCCTCATGCTCAACCGAGTAGATGCCCTTTTGCTCGATCACTTCTACACAAGCAGAACCATCGGGAGCGATCTTCATGATACCGTCGGTGCCCTCGTTGGCATTGACAACCAGCCAGATGGTACCGTCATCATCCACGTCCATGTACTGACCTTCCTTCAGGGTAAAGCCTGCACCGGCAACCGTGTTGGAAGGAGCCGAGAATTCAATCACACCATTCGTGCCGAACTCTTTATTCAGCTTGGGATTCGAAGGATCGGTCACGTCAAAGCAGTACAGCGCATCGTAATCGTAGTTGATCATCATGTAGCAGTAGTACTTGTCGCCTACCTTGGCTACGTCAACGCCATTGACACCCACATGGATACCGCCCTCGGCACCGGCCTCACCGAACTCGAAAGCAGCCTCAAAGGCAACCTCTTCCAGCGTGCCGTCGTCCTTCTGCTGGGCAATACCCAGGTTGACAACGTTGTAGTTTCTGGAGAAAGCAAAGCCCACGTATACATAGCCGCGGTCATCGGCGGCAATGCCCTTAGCGTAGGAATAGGGAGAGCCTTCCAGGCCGGCTTCACCGTCGTAATGATAGTACAGATCAGTTACGATGGCCTTCTGGGTATCATAGACTACAGCGCCACGAACTCCGGTACCACCGTTCAGGGTACCCATGTACATGTAACGACCGTCGGTGGACATGGCAAAGCCACGCATATTGACGGTACAAGCCTGTAGCCAGTTGTCCGACTCAGGCACCTCGTCCTCCCACCAATATTCATAGTAATCCTCATTCAAATCCGAGAAAATATCCGCTCCGGACTGAACGTACAGAGCCTTCAATTCCACGGCGGACCATGTCGATGCGTCCACGTTGGCAGAGATCGCCGACGCGCTCACTACACTCAGGGACAAAAGCATAGCTACTACCAGCATGCAAACAAAAAAACGTTTCATCTTCAATGTCTCCTTTAAAAAATAGGTTTATCCATTCCGGCAAAGCTCACCGGAGCGGATAAACCTATTATAGCATCTACATTTGAAGTTGTAACAAATAATTCATGAATTGTTTGTTAACAGGTGGCGATTACAGCTCGTCAAAATCCCCTTCGTCGCCGCCACTACCGGGCAGGCCGTTAGCTCGGTATTCCATCAGCTGTTGCTTGGTGATCAGCACCTTGCGTCCCTGCTTGGTACCGGGATCGGGACCTACGAATCCCAGCTCCTCCATGCGGTCGATGATCTTCGCCGCACGGCCGTAGCCCAGGTTCAGGGCGCGCTGAAGCGCCGAGGTACCGATCTTATCCTTTCCTGCGGCCACCTCCAAGGCCTCCCAGAACTTGGGATCCTCGCTATCCTTTTGACCGCCGCCCAGGCCGTCAAAGTCCTCAATAGACATCTGCTCGCCCTTCTTCTTGCCGGCGGCGCACTTGGCGGCCTCGATCTCGATCTGACGGGTAAAGGACTCGTCGAACTCGCCCTTCTCGTTATTCTCTTTGATAAAGGTGACCACGCGCTCGACTTCGCCATCGCTGACGAAGGTACCCTGCACACGCAGAGGCTTGGTGGTACCGACGGGAGAGTAGAGCATATCACCGCGGCCGATGAGCTTCTCCGCGCCCACCGAGTCAATGATGATACGGGAGTCGACGGATTGGGTCACGGTAAAGGCGATACGGGAAGGCACGTTGGCCTTGATCAGACCTGTGATAACGTCGGTGGAAGGACGCTGAGTACCCAGAATCAGGTGGATACCGGCGGCTCTCGCCTTCTGCGCCAAACGGCAGATGGCCGTCTCCACTTCGTTGGAAGCCGTCATCATCAAGTCAGCCAACTCGTCGATGATGATGACCATCTGGGGCATGGGAGGACGGGCAGGATCGTCTGCGGTGACCTCATTGTAGCCCGCCAGATTACGAACGCCTACTTCCTCGATCAGCTCGAAACGGCGCTCCATTTCGTTAACCGCCGAGTTCAGAGCACCTGCAGCCTTCTTGGGATCGCTGATGATGGGACAGTACAGGTGAGGCAGGTCGCGGTAAACCGCAAACTCCACCTTCTTGGGGTCGATCAGAATGAGTTTGACATCGTCGGGCTTGGCCTTGTAGAGGATACTCATAATGATGGAGTTGATACACACCGACTTACCCGAACCGGTGGTACCGGCCACCAGCAAGTGGGGCATCTTATTGATATCCAGGATCACGGGACGGCCCGACACGTCAGCACCCAGACAGGAGGCGATGCGGCTCTTGTGGTTGCGGAACTCGGGGGTCTCCAGAATGTTACGGAAATATACGGTGGCGGGCTCGGCGTTGGGCACCTCGATACCCACGGCGGCCTTACCGGGAATGGGGGCTTCGATACGCACGCCTGCCTTAGCCAGACCCATGGCGATATCGTCTACCAGGTTGGCAATGGAGCGTACACGGACACCCGAATCAGGCTTGACCTCAAAGCGGGTAATGGTGGGGCCGCAGGAGCAGGAGATCTCGCGGACGCGGATATGGAAGCTCTCCAGCACCTCGCGGAGCACCTGGGTGTTCTCTGCGATCTCGGCCTCGTTGGCTTCGTAACGGGTACTGCCCTTAACCAGCAGATCCACAGGCGGGAACACGTACTCACGAGCCGGAGTCTCTTCTTCTTCGATTTCCTCTGCATCATTCGGGATCGTGTGAGCAGAAGAAATGACCACTTCTTCCTCGGACAAGCCTGCCTCGGCCACCGCAGACGTTTCACTCTTGAGGATGCGAACCGTTGCATAGGGGTCGTTTTTCTTGCGAGAGGATCTTGCGGGTGCTTCACCGTTGTCGGTTACCACCTCGTAATTGACAGCGGGCTCATCCTCGTCGGCAAAATCATCGTCGTAGCCGACCTCCATGGCTTCGGCCTCGTCGTCATCATCGGCGAATCCGTCATCCTGAGGCTCGTCATACATCTCTTCTTCCACAGGCTTGGACTTACTGCGACCGTGTCGGCGTCCCTCCTTGCCCATGGATTCAGCCGCCATCATGGTGACATCTTCGGCATCGGCGGTATCGGCCGTACCGGGTGCATCGTAGAAGGGCAGTCCGGCGGGCTCGTCGGATTCATCCTCTTCCTCAATCTCCTCGGCATCCTTCTTACCACGGCGGAACAAGGCCTTCTTGCCCTTCCCACCGTCGGTTCCCAGCACCTCACCGGTGCGAGGATCCACCACCAGATTCTCTTCCTCCGCATAGGATCCTTCGTAGTCTGCCTCGTCGGATTCAGCGGTTTCGAGGGGCTCCTCTTCGACAGCGGTTTCCTCGGCATCCTTCTTTTTGGAGCGCTCCTTCTCAGCCTTGGCATCTGCCTTGGCGCGACGCTCCTTGTATTTTTCAGCCGTAGCGGCCTTGCGCTTGGCCTTCTCTTCCTCCTCGTCTTCCTCTTCCTCCTCGGCGGCTTCCTCCTCACGGAGAGCCCGCTCTTCGGCGGCTCGCTGCCACTGGGTCTTGATCAGGCGACCCAGCTTACCGAATACGTAGGAGGGTGTCACACCGATCAGGCACATGAGCAGCAAAGGAAGCGTCAGAACAGCCAGCACGATGGTGCCGGGGAGCTTCAGACCCATAAACAGCAGGTAACCCAGCAGACCGCCCACAATACCGCCGCCTACGCAATCGGCGCCGTACTTATATAGATAAGCGGGCGAGATCATTTTCGCCATTTCAGCATTTCCGTTGCAAGCGAATACGTGGATGATGGCGGCGATCAAAAGCATCATGACCACCGACAACAGCGCCTTGATGAACAAAAGGCCGTCCTCGTAGCAACGCTTCCAGAAAATGACGAGGTTGATCAGCAGAAGGGGGATCATATAGGCCGCGCCGCCGAAGCAGCCGAACAGAGCCTGACAGATATAGAATCCCACGTAGCCCATCATGTGCTCGCCGGGAGTCTTGGCATCTCCGATGGCATCCAGAATGAAGCAGGCACCCAAGAAGATGGCAACAGCTACCAGTATGTAGGGCAAAAACTGCTGCGTAAAGGTGTTTTTACGGCGAATTTTTGCTTCCATTTGCGCCTCATCCATCTCATTGGGCTTCTGTGTTTTCTTTTTGGCAGGCTTTTTCGCTGCCGCCGTGACGGTTTTTGTGCCTGTAGACGACTTCGGTTTTGTCGAGGACGGCTTTGACGAAGCTGCAGTCGCCGTTACGGTGCGGGACTTGGAAGATGCGGCCGTCGTCGTTTTGGCTTTGGCTACTGTGGTTTTGGGCTTATTCGCAGAAGATTTGCTTGCCGTGGATTTACTCGCGGCAGGCTTTTTTCGATTGTCTGTTTCGGCCATAATCAAACCTCCTTCAGGTTGGCAATTTTATGAATGCCCCCTCACGCATAGGATATCCTCCGCAGGGTACACTATCGGAACCACCTTTTGCGGTCAGAGTGATAAATATTTATATTATTATAACACAAATCGCCGCCAAATACAAGGGTGTTTTTGTAAGTTTCTCCGATTTTTTTGTATCATTCCCACAAAATCCTGTTTCAAATCTCCGTGGAGGTATACCCGCGTGAAATACACCGCCCCATCTGCTCGAAATGATTCCATCCATTGGCTGATTTGCGCGCTGACCGGTCTCGGCGCCGGACTGCTCAACGGCCTTTTGGGAGCGGCGGGGGGCATTCTGTTGGTCTTTGTCCTTCCCCGCCTGACACCGCCGCCGTTCCTGTACCCGCCCGCCTGTCTGCTGAGTACACACCACGAGCGACGGGATATACTGGCCACCGCCATGACCGTCATGCTCCCCATCTCGGCGGTGTCCGGGGCGTTTTACTGGCTGGGCGGCATTCGCCCCTCTCCTGCCCTGCTCCTGTCCCTGATCCTGCCCGCCGCGGCAGGCGGCTTTGTGGGGGCGAAGCTGCTCACAAAGATCCCCAATCATCTCCTCAAAAAGATTTTCGCCGCGGTGGTCGTCATCGCGGGCATCCGCATGCTGTTCTGACCGTCATCCCAAAGGAGTCAACCATGTCCCCCTCTCTGCTCGTTACCGTCCTCGCCGCCTTTGCCGCCGCCGTACTGTCGGGACTTGGCATTGGCAGTGCGGGGCTGTTCGTCCTCTACCTCACACTGATTGCCGGATACTCCCAGCCCGAAGCCCAGGCGCTGAATCTGCTGTTCTTCATTCTGTCGGCGGGAGCCGCTCTGCTGTTGCACATACGAGAGCGCAGGATCCCGTGGCGGGTGGTACTGTTCCTGATCGTTTGTGCCATGCCCGGTGCTTTGACGGGCAGTTATCTCGTCCGTTTGCTGGACGCCACCCTCATCCGCAAGTTGTTCGGCGGGATGCTGGTGATTACGGGGGTGCCGACGTTGTTTGCGCGGACGAGAGCACCCGGGCAAAGTCGGGCGCAGTAATGCCTTCATTTCCCCCGCAGAGCCGCTTAAATCCCCCAAAACACCTTGACAGGCCCCATCTCCCCGTGCTATAATAAAGGTACTGTATCTATTTGGGAGGATTTCTCATGATCTATATGTTCCTCGCCCCCGGCTTTGAAGAAGTCGAGGCTCTGGCTCCCCTGGATCTTCTGCGCCGCGCGGGGCTGAAGGTGACCACCGTCGCCGTCCGCGAAGCTTCCACCAACAGACTGATCGAAAACCTGCTCCGCATCGGAGTATCCGCCACCAACCTGTGGGATGAAAGTCCTCAGGTCACGGGTGCCCACGGCATCACTGTCACGGCAGATATGACCGAAAGTGCCTTCACAGGCCGATTGTCCCACAAATTCGCCCCCGAAGCCCTCATCCTCCCCGGTGGCATGCCCGGCACCACCAATCTGGATGCCTCTCCCGTGGTGGAGCGGGCTCTGGAGCTGGCCGCCGCCAAGGACGCCTACCTTTGCGCCATCTGCGCCGCTCCCCTGGTGCTGGGCAAGCGGGGCTACCTGATCGGCAAGCGCGCCACCTGCTTCCCCGGCTTTGAGGAATACCTCACGGGCGCCACCGTGGGCGGCAAGGTCATCCGCGACGGTAAAATCATCACCGCCGCCGGTATGGGTGTGGCTCAGGAGTTCGGCTTTGAGATCATCAGCGCGCTGGTCTCCCCCGAAAAGGCCGGCGAGATCCGCTCGGCTATTCAGGCACTTTGAGAGCGCAAGGGGGCTTCACCCCCTTGACCCCCACTTAAACCCTTCTTGAAAGAAGGGTTTAAGAATCCCAAGAACCTTGAAAAAGATACGTGAAAACATGAATCAACAATCTGACAAAACAACTTTGCGCCACCATTTCGCGGCTCTGCGGGACAACCTCACCCCCGACGAGCGCACCGCCGCCGAGGTCGCCATACGGGACAAGCTCATCTCCCTCCCCCCGTGGCAAAATTCCCCGCTGATCTGCGGGTATATGTCCGTGCGGAGCGAGATGGACATGGAACCCGTTTGGAAGCGGGCAATAGCCGATGGCAAGTCCTACGCTCTCCCCGTCACGGTGACAGATGCACGGGAGGGCAGGATGATCTTCCGCCGCCTGTCGGGCTATACCCCCCACGAGCTGATCTCCGCCCGCTTTGGTCTGTCCGAGCCAGGGGACAAGTGTCCCGACCTGACCCTGCGGGACTTTGAGAACGCTCTGATCCTGGTTCCCGGCTTAGCCTTTGACGACAAAGGCTTCCGCATCGGCTACGGCGGCGGCTACTACGACCGCTTTCTGGCCGCATTGAAGCAAAACCATATTCCCTTCACCACGGTGGGGCTGGCCTTTGCCGTCTGCCGTGATACAGCTCTCCCCCACGAATCCCACGACATACCCGTTGACTACGTTATTGACGAAAGGAGGATCACCGTAACCCATGGATTCCGAGATGAATAGAAACACCTCCGAGTCGGAGGAGCAGACCCCCGATGCCCCTACCGAAATCCTCGCAGGCGAGGTAATCGACGAAACCGCCGAGGACACCGCGCCCGTCGAAGACACCGCGCCCGTCGAAGACACCGCGCCCGTCGAAGACGCTGCGCCCGTCGAAGACGCCGCATCCGTCGAAGACGCTGCGCCCGCCGAAGACGCCGTTCCCGCCGAGAAGGTCAAAAAACCCCTGTGGTCCCGCTTCACCCCCAAGCAGCAGGATTTTTTGCGAGGCAAATTCGCGGTATCCAACGCCGCCACCATTCTGGTGCTGGTGATCTACGGCCTTCTGCTCCTCTCCCGCCTCATTGACTCGGCCTTCCTCTCTCGCGAGAGCGAGTACCTGTCCATCATTCTGCTCCAGCTCATGATCTTCCCCATCCCCGCCTACCTGTACATACGCTTAAAGCCTCGGGAATTCACCAAGGCTCTGCGGTTGGGAAGCCTCCGCCTGTCCCATTTGTTCCTGCTTTTGTCGGCTTCTTTGGCTCTTATCTGCGGCTGTACCCTTTTGGGCATGCTCTGCGGTATGATGTCCGCCCAACCCTCCTTCACGCTCTACGACACCTTCGCGTCGGTCAACGACGGATCCGTGGGCGCCACCATCCGTCTGGTACTGGCCTACGGTCTGCTTCCCGCCTTCTGCGAGGAGCTGGTCTTCCGCGGGATCATCTGCGCCGAGCATGAAAAGCACGGCATTCTCTACGCCTCTGTCACCAGCGCCCTGTTCTTCGCGTTCCTGCATTTCGACCTGACCGCCCTGCCCGTCTACCTGTTCGCGGGCATGCTCCTTTCCCTGGTCATGTACGTCACCCGATCCTCCATCGCCGCCATGATCGTCCACCTCTGCTACAACCTGTTCGGTATCTTCGTACAGGCGGGGCTTTCGGGCTACTGCCAGAGCACGGGCAGCGTGGGGCTTCTGGTGGTTCTGCTCATTGCCGTTCTGATCCTCTCGGCCGCTTTCTTCTGCGGGGAAGTGGCGCGCATTCTGCGCCGCCGCGCCAAGGCAGACCTGCTCTCCAACCCCGACGATATTTCCACCCCCGGGCTCAATAAGCTTCCCGCCCGTCAGTGGCCCCGCGCTCTGGTGGCGGCCTTTGCCTCCCCTGCCGGTGTCGTCGCTGTGGCGCTGTGGATGCTGGGCGTGGTGCTGAATCTGGTGGGGTAAGCCATGAAAACCTACGATATTGCCATCATCGGCGGCGGCCCTGCCGGGGCGGTATGCGCCAAGGAGATGGCCGAGCTGATGCCTACCCTCAAGATCCTGCTCATCGACGGGCAGACACGAAAGAACTCCAAGGTCTGCGGCGGACTTCTCGCCCCCGATGCCCAGCGGATGTTCGCCATGCTGGGGCTGACCCTGCCCAAAGAGATTCTGGCCGACCCCCAGATTTTCGACGTGGAGACCATTGATCTTGAGAAGCGGCAGGTATGCTACTACCAGCGCCACTACCTGAACATGGATCGCTATGCCTTCGATAAGTGGCTCATCTCCCTGATCTCCCCTTCCGTGGACATAACCGAGGGGCGGTGTGAGGACATACGGATGGAATCCGTACCGACTCCGTCCGCACGAAAAGACCCCGACGGCTTCCTTCTGACGGTGCGGGTCAAGGGCGAGATCGAGTCTATCCGAACACGTTACATAGTGGGCGCGGACGGGGCAAGCTCGATCGTGCGCCGTGTCTGCTTCAAGGAGGGGAGCCATCCCAAGAAGTACGTTGCCATCCAGCAGCACTTCCCCTATCCCGCAGAGACCGCCGACGGTAGTCTCCCTCCCTACTCCTGCATCTTCGACCCCAAGACCAGCGACAGCTGCTCCTGGACCATCCGCAAGGAGGGTGTGGTGATCTTCGGCGGCGCCTTTGAGCCGAAAAACTGCCGCGAGGCATTTGAAAAACAGAAGGCGCGTCTGGAGGCCTTTTTAGGGGTGAGCTTCGGCGCGCCCATCAAGACCGAGGCCTGCCAGGTCACCAGCCCCCGCCGAAAAAAGGATCTCCTGCCCGGCGAGGATCGCGTCCTCTTGGTGGGTGAGGCGGCGGGATTCATCAGCGCCAGCTCCTTTGAGGGCATCAGCAGCGCCGTCCTCAGCGCCCGCCTCTTGGCAGAGGCCTTTGCCGAGGGGTATGAGAATGACCGCGTCCTGCCCATCTACCGAAGGAAAACCCGCAAGCTTCGGGGCAAGCTCTGCGGAAAAATGCAGAAGCGGCGGGTGCTTTGCTCCCCGTTTTTGCGGTGGTGTATCATGAAAAGTGGCGTGCAGAGTATGAAAAAGTATCACACGCCCCCACAAAAAAGGAAATAACCGTTGGATTCGCTTTCCAACGGTTATTTTCATTTCATAACTCAATATACTGCGGCACAATATCCGCGTATGTCCCATCGGGCAGACGAAATCCCTTGGGAATGACTCCCAGGCGGGTGAATCCCACCTTCTCGTACAGGTGGAGTGCCACGTGATTGGTAGCCACCACGGCGTTGAACTGCATGACGGTAAAGCCGAAGGCCTTGGCCTGCTTCAGGCTGTCCCGCACCAGGGCTTCGCCCACGCCCCGCCCGCGGGCGTGCCGCGCCACGGCGTAGCTGGCGTTGGCCAGGTGACCGCAACGGCCGATGTTATTGGGGTGAAGGATGTACATACCCAGCACCTCATCTCCCTCCACCGCTACGGCGGTGAGGGTCTGCTCGGCGAAGAAGGCCGCGCCCTCGGCGAGGGTCAGAGGCTCGGTCTGGGGGAAGGCCACGCCGTCCTCCACCACCTGATTCCAGATGGCCACGGCGGCAGGGATGGTTTCGGGGGTCACGGGAATGACGGAATACGTGGCGTGGGACATGGCGGACTCCTTTGTGTAATTGATTTCAAATTTGGGTTTGTAGGCCAGGGGCTCTGCCCCTGGACCCCGCCAAAGAACTTTTTGAAAAAAGTTCTTTGGAATCTCAAAAACTTTCAAAAAAGGTTATTTATCATTATCTTTTTTGAAAGTTCTTGAAGAGAGTCCAGAGAGGAACTTCTTTCAAGAAGTTCCTCTTTGGCGTTCTCCCGTTCCCATATAACCCCCAATTTGCCTCTTCAGGGCTGACAGCAGCCACCCGGCTTATAGCCCTCTGCGATCAGCTCCTCGCGGGATCCGAAATGCTCTTTTCGGTTCTTGTCGTTGATGGTGTCGGCGTTGGAGCAGGTGGGCTTGTGGAACTTCTTGGTATTGGTATTGAGAATATAGTTGGGAGATCCCTCGGGAAGGTCGATACCGACGTAGTGGCTGTCACCCGTGGCGTAGTCGATCTCGACGCCGGGCTGGACGTTGTAGAGGTACACGCAGAAGCAGACGCCGTCGCCCTCATCCTCCACCGACCACGCCTCCATGAGCACGCCGTCGGCGACGAGGTTATTCCCCGTGAACACGGGAGTCACGCGGTACAGGACGTGGTTGCCCGTCTCCTTGATATAGTCGGCCACCATGTTCTCGAAGCGGGTCATGACGGTCTGGTTCATGTATTGCGTACCCGTAATGAGGTTTTCCTTGGTGGCGTTCTCACCCGTGAGCTGGAAGGCGATGAGGTGGGATCGATTGTACAGGCTGGTGACACCCAGCTCGGGGTAGGACACACTATGCCAGCCCGTGGGCTTGACCGAGCTGATGCTCTCGCGATCCTCGGTGGGCATGAGATCGCGGCCGATGGAGGCCACCACCGTACCGCAACGCCCCAAAGCATCCAAAGGGCTGTAGTACTCGTAGGACTCTGTTACGTACTGGTTGGGGGTGAAGAAGGGGACGTTGCCGTTGACCTCCACGTAGGGCTGATCCGTATAGCCGGGGACGTCGGAGGCCTTGAAATCAGGCATGGTCAGGGCGGGGATCTCCTCGGTCGGTTCAGAAGGAAGCAGATTGGCAACGACGTTTTTGAGTTGGGTGTAGGTGATCGCACCCCGGAAGCGGTTGGTGATGACGCCGTTCTGATCCAACACCACCGTAATGGGCCAGACGTCATCCCGCGCTACCAGATTATAGTACGTGTCGTTCGGATCAAAAGCGAACAGGATGGGGGAGTTCGTGGAGAAGGTTTCCTGAATATACGCATCTCCCTGCTCCATACCGTATTCAGAGTGGATGGCTACCACGATGACATCGTCGATATACTCCTCTGCAATGCGATTAAAGGCAGGCAGTTCGTTTTTGCAGGGTCCGCACCAGGAGCCCCAGAAATTCAGAATGGTAACACTTCCCACTCCGTCGCTGATGGTGTGGGAGGCTCCGTCGAACAGATGGAGAGTCGTGTCGTAGCAGACGTCCCCTACCTCATAGCCACCCTCGGGCTCCGTCTCATTTTCCGTGGTCTCCTCAGGCGGGGGCGCAGGTGTTTCGGTCGTTTCTTCAGCGGGAGGATCGGTAGGTTCTTCGGTAGTCACCTCGGTGGGAGGATCGATAGGAGCCTCGGGGGTGCTCGCAGACGTATCGGTGGGCTCCTCCGGGGTTGTCGTTTCCTCGGGCTCGGTCGGTTCAGACGGTTCAGACGGTTCAGTGGGTTCCGATGGGTCTGTGCCGGGAATCTCGGTGGGGGGATCGGCAAGAGTGTCGATGATGGTTTCCGTGGCGGCGGTATCGGTCAGTCCCGCAGTTTCGGCGGGAATGTCACCGGGGTTGCAGGCGGACAGCCCCAGGCAGAGCACCAGGGTCAAAAGAAGGGCTGCCAACCGGCTCTTTTGCAAAAATTTCATTTTTTCCATATCTCCTTATTGATAAGTTCGTGGGACGAGCCCTCAAAGGCGGTGACTGTTGTCATGCGAAAGCCTGTGAGGTCGCAGGTAAAATAGGTATCGGCGGGGTAGAGACGGTTCCAGCGGTAGATGATGAGGGTGGTGACCTTCTCCCACGCGGAGGCGGGATCGGTGTTCTCCACGAAAGCATAGTCACCCTCGCCAGCAGCGGCGCAGGGGTCATCCGCCACCGAAACACAAGTGGCTTCGGGGGGGAACAGAGCCTTTGAGTAGGGGCTGACGAGCAGGCGGTTCTCTCCCACAGTTTCCAGAAGCTCCGCGATCAGCACGCGGTCGCGGCTCTGGCGGCGGTGATTGAACATCATGCCGCGCTCATCGTCCAGGCAAAGCACAAGGGTCATGGCGTCAGCGGGTCTCCTTTCGCATATATCCCATAGCCGATACGTGAGGTTTGCAGGGGAACGGGGAGAACGCCCGGGGGAAACTTCTTAAAAGAAGTTTCCCCCAGACCCCCTTCAAGAACTTTCAAAAAAGATTATTCGACAAGGCTTTTTGGAAGTTTTGAAGATTCCAAAGGGACTTTTTCTGCGCTGTTTGCGGTGCGAGTCCCTTTGGTGGGGGTCGGGGGCAAAGCCCCCGGCCGACAAACCCCAATTTTCATTCGGCTATAAGTTTTCTACTCCTATTATGCCATATTCCCCGCCAAATTGCAAGCATGCGGCAAAAATATTCAAAAATCTTTCACAAAACCCGAAATATTTTCCCTTCTTTTGGTGTCTATATAGGTGAGGAGCGGAAATACCTGCGGGCAACCGTCGGTTGTTTGACTTTTTGGCATTATTCCCTTGACAAGAAGGAGGGTGCGTGCTATAATGAGGTCATATCCCATCCGCGCTGTACCAAATTTACATACAAGAAAGGCATTTTTTATGAGAACACTCACCGTCACCCGCAACAAAACCTTCGTTGGTTGTGCCAGCAAGATCCGACTCTACATCGAAGACTACACCGCCCCCGAGATCACCATCCTGGACACCCCCTGCCGTCCTCTGGGCATCCTGAAGAACAACGAGACCCAGTCCTTTGAGATCACCGAGGAAGCCGTCAAGATCTTTGCCATTGCCGACAAGGCCAGCAAGAACTACTGCAACGAATTCTACCCCATCCCCGCAGGCATCGACCCCGTCACCCTGTCGGGGCAGTGCCGCTACAACCCCATGAACGGCAACGCCTTCCGCTTTGACGGCGTATCCAACGAGGAAGTGTTGGCCAACCGCCGCAAGAACACCAAAAAAGGCATCTTCGTGATGGTAGCCGCCGTGGCTCTGGGCGTTTTCATCGGTCTGGCCTCCTCGGGCGTTCTGTTCCCCGAGAAGGACAAGGCCTTTGAGGAATCCGCCTATTCCATCACCCTGACCAACCGCTTTGAGAAGGATGCCTTCGAGGGCTACGAGGCCATCTACGAAAAGGACGACGTCCTGGTTATGATCTCCAAGGAGACCTTCGCCTCTCTGGGCGAGTACAGCTCCATTTCGGTGACCGAATACAACAAGATCATCCAAGCGGACACCGAAGCGCCCACCAAGACCGAGGTACGCACCGAGGACGGTCTCTGCTACTATGACCATACCGCTGACATCGACGGCGAGAACTACACCTACCGCGTCTTTGCCTACAAGGGCTCCGACGCCTTCTGGCTGGTACAGTTCGTCGTGTACACCGAAGATATGGAAAAGAATCAAGCGGATATCATGGCCTGGGCAAAGACCTTTGCACCTGCATAAGCCTATAGAAACAGGGCTGTCTCACAGACAGCCCTGTTTTTTCATGACACGTTACACGCAAAAATGGAAGAATCTCATGACCTCAAAGAAATCGTCCGTTTCAAATTTCACGGTCTTGGCGTCCACCGAGGATGCACCGGGATAGAAGGAATTGCAGTACGCTTTATTCCAGTCCCCGTATTCCACGACCACCTCGAAATGGGAGGGCAGAGTCAGCATGCAATCCGACAGATCCTCCTTTTCCAGCGCGCTTCGGATCCCGCGGAAGATGTCCGCCCGCACCGACTCGGGATGGCGGGAGATCACCGCCGAGCCCACGCTTGACTTGGAGGCCACCGTGGTGATCCCGGGGATCAGCTCCTTGGCATAGCGGCAGAGAGCCTCGTCGCCCGACAAAAACACGATGGGGATACCGCGGTAGGCGGCCATGTAGGCGTTGACCAGGAATTCGGGGCAGGGCTTTCCGTTGAGGGTGATGCGATGGACGGCGCCCGTCATGGTGTGGGACAGGGGATTGCCTATGTTGGCCGCCTCGGAGTGGTACCCCGTAAAGGCAACGGCATCGTAGTCATCCTGATCCAGTCCTCCCATCATGCAGTAGCAGTCCTTGGCCCACCCGCGGATCAAGCGGGCGGATCGGGGGAGCTCCATGGGATCGATGTTGCGGGCAGAGTCGTGGGCGTCCTTGACGGTGCTCTCAAAGCCCGCCTTCTCCGCGCCCTCAACGGCGGCGGACACCTCGGCGGTCATGCGCCCGCGGAAATAATCGTAATTGCGGCCGTTCGCCTCGGTCTCCTCCCAGGCGGTGATCCCGCAGGTGCCCTCGATGTCGGCGCTGATATAGAGTTTTTTCATGATACAGTCCTTTCGTCAAAAATTTATGCTTCTAATTCCCGCAGAATCAACTCGGTGACACTGGTCACGGTCTGTCCGGCGACACGTTTCACTTCCTCCACGCCGTTCTCCATGGCGTAGGAGCGAAAGGCCATCAGCATATCCAGGTCGTTGAGGTTGTCCCCCACCGCGATGATATCCGCCTCGGCTCCCCCAAAGAGGGCGGCTACGCGCCGCAAACCGTAGGCTTTGTTGACCGTAGGCGCAACGATGTCGATGCAGATATTGTTCTGCAAGGGATTGAGGCGGTCTCCGTAGGCGTTCTTCACCTGCTCCGTCACGGCCGCCGCCTCGGCGGGGGATTCCAGCTGTACGCTGATCTGATGGAAAAAGGGAAAATCGCGGGGGAGATCCGACAAGTGACTCTCGCCGTCCTGCAGAACGTCGCCGTCCTGTCGCAGGGTATAACTGCGCTCTCCGTTCACGTAGACGAAGGGACAGCCCCACCCGAGAAGATCCGCCGTCAGGTCAAAGGAGGATACGCCCTCGCACGCCGTCGTGTCCAGGGTATTTCCCTCCGCGTCCACAATGAACGCGCCGTTGTAGGCCGCAAAGAAATCCATCTCCAGATCGGGATACTGCTCCCGCAGATGGTTCAGATAGCTCGGTCCTCGCCCGCTCACCAGGCCAAAGAGGTTCCCTGCCCTGCGCCATGCACCAATGGCCTCGCATTTGGTTTGATCAACGCCACCGTAGTTGAGCGTCCCATCAAAATCACTGCCCAGTATTTTCATGTCGCAACCTCGGCTCACAGCTCGGTCACGGTATGCTCCAGAGGATACCGTTCAAAGTGGCGGGGGGCGGGCTCTGCGGTGTCGGAGGGATAGCCAAGCGCCAGCAGGATATAGGGCGTCAGGTTCTCGGGCAGGTCAAAGACCTTGTGCATGGCGGGGACGTCAAAGGCGCAGATCCAGCAGGAGCCCACGCCGAGGGACTGGGCGGCCAGCATCATCTGGGTAGTCACGATGGCGCAGTCCATCTCCGCCATGCAGTGATCCACCTTGGGGCGGTTGCAGGCTACCTCGGTGTCGCCGCAAACCATCAGCACGGTATTCACGCCGTAGCACTTTTTGACGCTGCGCATTTTGGCCAGCGCCTCCTCGGAGCGAATGACGAAGATCCGCTGGGGCTGAAGGTTCATGGCCGTAGGGGCCAGGCGACCCGCCTCTAAAATCTGATTCAGAATATCGTCGGGAATGGGCGTATCGGCAAAGGAACGCACCGAGTAACGCTCGGCGCAAAGCTTGAGAAAGTCCATGAGAATTCTCCTTTCGGTTGTAGATTATAGGTGATTGCAAAATGCTTCAAATTTGGGTTTGTCGAACTGTTCTTTCTCTGTACTTTTCTGCCAGTAGCGGCAGAAAAGTACCAAAAGAACGCCACCAAAGGGCTGGGCGCCCTCTGGACACCCGTTTTCCCTATATGGGTCTGTTTGACAGAGGAT
>JAZRIF010000110.1:0-23574 GCA_045645165.1 Eubacteriales bacterium | reverse complement strand
CGGGAGAACGAGGGGCTCTGCCCCTGACCCCCGCTCAAGGGACTTTTGAAAAAGTCCCTTGAGAATCCCCAAAACTTTCAAAAAAAATATCTATCAATGATTTTTTAAAAGTTCTTGGGATTCTTAAACCCTTCTTTCAAGAAGGGTTTAAGCGGGGTAGCGAAGCGGCGACACGGTAGTGAATGACTGCCGGTGGCAGTCAGAGCCGTGTCGTGACCGAGCCGCAGCAAGATCCAGGGGCAGAGCCCCTGGCCGATAAACTGCAATTTTACGCAATTATGCAATCGCCTAAAATTCAATAATCTGCAAGGAGGAATGCATCATGACAGCCGCAACCAACCAAACCATGGGCAGCCGCATCGCCTACTACCGCAAGCAAAAGAACCTCACCCAGGAGGAACTGGGTCAGACCGTGGGGGTGACCAATCAAGCCGTGTCCAAGTGGGAAAATGACACGTCCCTCCCCGACGTCCTGCTCCTGCCTCACCTCGCCCGTGCGTTGGGGATCACCCTGGACGCGCTGTACGGATTGGAGCCCGAGGCTCCCGCCCCCACGCCTGCACGGTGCACGGCCGATGATTTTCCCGAACTAGCCTACGATACCCTGCTCCGCCTGTACTACGATCACGCAGGCGTGCGCTTCAGCAACCGCGAGGATGAGCTCACATACTGGTCCGAGCAGATCGCCCATGGCCGCATGCTGAACTGCCTTTCCAACACCGAAGGTGCCGTTTTCCTGTCCCACGAGTTGGCTTTCGTTGACCGCACCTACAAGGCCGAGGGAAGCGAGGCAATCTTCACATCCGGTGAGGTCAGCAAGGTGCTCAAGCACCTCTCGGACAAGACGGTGCGACGGGTCCTGGCCTACCTCTACCGCGAGACGGTGGCAACCGACAAAACCACCCAAGGCTTTTTTCTCCTGCCCCAAATCACCGAGGACTGTTCCCTGTCCTCCGACGAGGCCGAGGAGGCCTTGGAAAAGCTCCAGCTACTCAAGCTGGTGGAGACCTTCACCTCCTCCTCCTCCGCGTCCACCGAATACGTGTTCCTCCTGGGCAACAGCCTGTACCCCCTGACCCTCTGCCGCCTGGCCGAGCTGACGGTGCGGGACAAGTGCTGGCAAACCGTGCGGGATACAACCATGATATCGGATTACGCTTTCCTGCAAAACTGATTCCACGCGTCGGATATTCACGAGAAGCAGAATCCCCGCCGTCGCCCATCACGGACACGGCGGGGTTTTCTTTTTCATGGGTTTGGCGGTTCGTCATGTTGCACAACGGAGCGGCAGGGCGGGGAATCACCCCAAAAGCCCCCACGAAAAAGGGGCAAAAAGAGGCAAAAAAGGCCGAAAACGGGCTGTTTTCGATGGGTCAAAATCCCACCGAAACACCTGTTTCGGCCTTTTGTGCATATTGCCATCATACACCGAAGAAGAACCTGAGATTTGAGGACTGAACGTTACCACGTACTTGTAGGGGCGTTCTTCGAACGCCAGTGGGCGACCGCAGGTCGCCCCTACGGTACCTGTATAGAGCCAACCCACATGGCGTTCAACCGCGCACAGGCTCACACACCCATGCGGGGATGCTCTGAGCCGCCAATGCTTCCCTTGCCCGCTCCGCCGAGCCGTCCCCCTTGGGGAAGACGCCGAAGACCGAGGGGCCGCTTCCGCTCATCATGGCGGTGATGGCGCCCGATGCCAGCAGGGTCTCCTTGATGCTCCTTGCCACGGGGCGCTCGGGGAGCACCACCGACTCAAAGAGGTTGAACACCGACCCGCACAGATCGGTGAGATTCCCTTGCCACAGAGCGGTTTTCAGGGCAGAGAGACCCGCGGTGTGGGGGGTATAGGCGGCGGGGTCAAAGTTCCCGTAGAGGGTATCCAGCGCCTTGTAGGCGGCGGGAGTGGAGACCCCCTCCCCTCCGCAGGCCACCACCAGCTCGCATGCCGGCATGGGGGTAATAGGGGTCAGAGCTTCCCCGATACCCTCGGTGATGTGGGCTTTTCCCTTGATGCAGAAGGGTACGTCAGCTCCCAAGGTCAACCCCACTTCGCAGAGGGCGTCGGTGCGCAGGGGGTAGTTGAACAACTCGTTCAGCCCCACCAGCACGGCGGCGGCGTCGGTGCTTCCCCCCGCCATACCGGCGGCAGCGGGGATGCGTTTTTCTATGTGTATCAAGAGGTTTTTGCACCCTCTGCCCGTGGCGGCGAAAAACTTCTCGGCGGCGCGCCAGGCCAGGTTACGGCTGTCGGTGGGCAGGTCGGGATTGGTGCAGGTCAGGGTAATGGACTCAGCCCCCACGGTGTGCGAACTCAAAGAACAGAGGTACATCCCCGTGGGCTCGGTGACCTCCACGGTGACGGTATCGCAAAGCGAGATGGCCTGCATGACCCCCGTGATGGTATGGTACCCGTCGGGGCGGCGGCCTGTGATGTCCAGGAAGAGGTTGATCTTGGCGGGGGCGGTGATGGTGGTTTTCATAGCTCCTCCAATGGGAAAAGGGATTTTTTGTGGCGGGTCAGAGCAGATCCGCGTTGATGCGGGGGTGGTATTTGGGCAGGACGGCGGGATCCAGAAGCTCCTCCATGGCGTAGCGGCGGATGCCGTTGCGCTCCATGCAGGGGGCGGCGGCTTTCGGGTCAAAGAAGAAGACCCGCTCCCCAATGGCGGAGCAGCCCACCATGGAGTCGGAGAACAGAAGCCCCGCGCGGTTGTTGTAATTTTTGTTGATGGGCAAGGAGGAAACGGGGATCCGATCCTTTTTGGGGATGGACTCCCGCACCGTGAACCACGTCACCACGCGGGAATGGGAGGCCATGACCTCGGCCTCGGTGGGGATGTGGTCGAACACCTCCTCGGTGATGGCGGTGAGGAAGGAATTCCACACGAAGTCCAGCACCAGAGCGGCGCGGTAGCCTCCCTCTACGGCGTAGGCGTAGAGATCCCCCTTGTGGAGGGTGGGCTCCCGCTTCTTCCCTGTTTTCTTAGGCTTTCGGAGCTTGGTGGGAACGGAATTGATCTTATCCCAGAACTTGTTCAGCGCGCGGCGGCGGCTCACGATCAGCTCGGGCTCATTTCCCAGCTCGTCCCAGAATTTCAGATCGGCCTCGGTGTCGATGATCTCGCGGATCCTCTGCCACAGCCACTCGTCCCGCTCGCCGCACTCCCACAGGCATTGAGCCAGAGCGTAGCAGACGGTATAGAGCAGGGGGCCGCTGTCCTCGTCAGAAAACTCCTCTTGGTACTCGGTCAGAATGGCGCGGTAGATCTCCGTAGCGGTGGCGTCGTCCTTGTAGCGATCGAAGAACTCGTCGTATACGTCCATGAATTCGTCGCTTTGCTTGATGCCTGTGCCCCATGCGCTCATAGGTTTACCTCCTTGAATTTGGGTTTAGCGGTGCGATCACCTTACTCGGTAGGGGAGGGGCTTGCCCCTCCCGAAATCTGCGAAAATTGAAGATAGCAAAAGATTTTTATGTGGCGGGAGGGGCAAGCCCCTCCCCTACGGCAAAACTTGTATCTCACCGCTAAACCCCAATTTACTTCTGTTCCCTCACCAGCATACCCGTATAGACAGGCACGCCGAAGCGGTCGGCGAAGAATTGGCATTTGCAGAGAAAGGCGTAGTAGATATTCAGGCCGCAGCCCTGTAGGGTCTCGTAATTCCCCTGCCCCTTGGCGATGATGAGGTCGGCGTTCGTAATGGCGGCGCGGGCTTCGGGAGAAATGCGGGTGAGGTCGGTACCCGCCAGGCGGTCGCCGTTGCTCAGGACGGTCACGCCCTCCATAGTGTCAAAGCCCACTTGGACGGCATCCTCCATGGTGGCGTCGTTGAGGACTTGCCCGCCGCGAACCAGAACCGTGATCTCCATGTCAGGATAAAGGCGGTGAAGGGTTTGCACCAACAGTTTGTCCATGACGATCTCGCCGCAGTTGTCGGTGAGGAAGGTCAGGTGGCGGGCGCCAGACAGGTCGGCTTGCAGGTCAGCGTAGGCGGGAAGATCGGGCGATACCCGCTGGGGGGATTCTGCCAGGAGGGCACGGAGTTTGTTCTCGTCCACCGAGTCCATGGCGCCGAAGTCGATGAAGTTCCCCGTCATGGCGTAGCCCAGGGCGGCGCGAAGGGGGTCGGAGGCGGTCATAATCTTGTCAAAAAGCCCTTCGGCGGCGGCAAAATCCGTCATAAGGGTATTGAAGTGGGTCTTGAGGGCAGGGTAGTCGGCCTCCACCTCGGCGGCGGCCTCCCCAAAGACCGCTCTGCGGATATCGGTGATGGCCTCCATGATGGCGGGGCCGCCCGTGCGGTCGGGGAGGGATGCCATCATCTCCCCCAAGCGGCGCATGTAAGTCAGCACCTGCTCACGGGGCGCGCCCGCGGGGTAGCGGTCGATCTGCTTTTTGATGAGGCAGGATACGCAGGCGGGATGGAGGACGGGGGTGTAGGGCGTGGACATGGGTGAGGCTCCTTTATATTGATGCGTTCATTATAGCACAGATCCGGGGAAATTGCAAGGGGATTTCAAATTTGGGATGATCGAGGGGGCTTTGCCCCCACAACCCCCACCAAGAACCTTTTTGAAAAAAGGTTCTTGGAACTCCCAAAACTTTCAAAAGGGTTGTTAAATCATTTTTTGGAAGTTCTGTGGGGGAGCTTCGCAATATTTGCTGAAAGCAAACTTGCACCGAGCGAAGCGAGGAGGCTTTCAAGAAGGTTTCCCCAGGCGCTCTTTCGCTCTCTTCCCCCCCCAATTTGACAACATGTTTGAATTGATCTATCCAAATGCTACGGAAGCAGTTTTGGTCATACCGCCGAAAATCCCTCCATCCCCTTGACAGGAAATCCTTTCCTATGTTATAATAAAGCATCATGGGTATGCTTTTACCCCAACGGAGGAAATCATCATGAACAAGACCCGTTTATTATGCGGTATTCTCGCATCGCTCCTGCTGATCGGTACGTTTGCATCCTGCGGTGAAGTCGTAGAGCCCCCCGAGTCTGCTCCTGCCGACACACAGCCCCCCGAGATCGTTACCGAAGTCGAAACCGAACTGACCGACGAACTGCCTGACGATCTGGACTACGGAGAGGACGAAGTCGTCATTCTCAGCCGTTACCGTGAGGGATGGACTTCAGGTGAGATCGCCGTACCCGAATTGAAGGGTGAAGACGTGAACGATGCCGTGTACGAGCGCAACAAATCCGTAGAAGAACGCTTGAACGTCAAGCTCGTCAGTATTGAGGAGCCGGGAGACAGCGCCTACATCGTCGTCGACAAGGCCTCTACAGCCGTTCACGCCGGAACCCATGAGTACGACATTCTGGCCGCCGCCTGCTATACCTCGGTCAACGAAAGCATCAACGGCACCTTTGCGGATATGCGCAAATCTGCCTATCTGGATTTCGATAAGCCCTGGTGGTCTCAGGGTTTTAATGAGGTCGTTGAATACCATGGCTCTCAGTTTACGGCACTGGGCGATGCGCTGCTGTCCCAGTACCGCTTTGCCTTCGTGACCCTATTCAACAAGGATCTCTTCACCAACGCCAATCAGCCATACCTATACGAAGCCGTGGAAAACGGCACTTGGACACTGGATAAGCAGATCGAGTTGATCCCTCTGTTCCACTCGGACAACGGCAACGGCGTTCAGGATGAGGAGGGGGACGTATACGGTCTGGTTTCCTGCGACTACGTCAGCACCGACCCCTATTGGAGCTCCTGCATGGTGGATATTATCCGAAAGGACGAAAATGGGGATTACGAATTCATTTTTGATTCCGGTAAGCTTCATGACGTGGGCGAGAAGGTTTTACGGCTGTTCTTCGAGTCCGACAACGGCACCTATGACTACAAGATGGAGACAGAAAACGCCGAGCAATACAAGATTCGGGATATGTTTGCCCGCGGAGGCGCTGCCATGGCTACCATCCGCATTCTGGAGCTGGAATCCGACGTCATGCGTAGTATGGATCAGGAATTCGGCGTAGTGCCCATGCCCAAATACGATGAGAATCAGAAAGAATACCGCACGCTTCTTCACGATCAGTTCACCGTCTTCTCCGTCCTGAATACGGCGACAAACGAACAGCTTGACGAAGCAAGCGCCGTTCTGGAGGCTATGGCATTCGTCAGCTACAAGACCGTTCGCCCTGCCTATTACGAAACCACCCTCCGCACCAAGATCGCCAAGGATCCTCAATCGGCTGAGATGTTCGATATCATCATTGATAACGTTTACATGGATGCCGGTATCCTCTATACGATTCCCCTCTCCACGTTCCATGACTACTTCCGTCGCATCATCGGCTCAAAAGAAAACACCGTAGTTTCCGATTACAAGAAAATATCCACCCAAGCCAAGCGCGCTCTCAATACAATGTGCGGGCGGTTGGATCGAATGCTGGAAAAAGACACCCGATAAGAATGGTCGAAAGGAATAATCAGCATGAATAAAACCCGTTTATTATCCGGCATTCTCGCCGCCCTTATGCTGGTCGGCACATTTGCCTCCTGCGGCGAAACGGTTGAAACGCCCGATTCTTCCCCTGCCGGCACACAGCCCCCCGAGATCGTTACCGAAGTCGAGACGGAGCTGACCGACGCATTGCCCGACAATCTGAACTACGGAGGCGACGAAGTCTCCATCATCAGCCGCTACCGCGAAGGCTGGACCTCGGGTGAGATCGCCGTGCCCGAGCTGAAGGGCGAAGACGTCAACGACGCCGTCTACGAGCGCAACAAGGCCGTAGAAGAGCGCTTGGGCGTTAAGATCGTCAGCATCGAGGAGAACAACAACGACCCCGGCGTGGTCGTAAACAAGGTAGCCACCGCCGTCAAGGCAGGCACCCACGAATACGATATCATGGCCGCCGCCTGCTACATGGCTGTTGACGAGTCCTTGAACGGAACCTTTGCCGATCTGCGCCAGACCGAATATCTGGACTTTGAAAAGCCCTGGTGGTCTCAAGGCTTCAACGAGGTCGTGGAATACCACGGAGCGCAGTACGCCGTGACCGGCGCCATGCTGCTGTCCATGTACCGCTTCGCATTCGTGACGGTATTCAACAAGGATCTGTTCAACGATGCCAACCAGACCTTCCTCTACGAGCACGTAGAGAACGGAACCTGGACGCTGGATAAGCAGATCGAGCTGGTCCCCCTGTTCCACAAGGATAACGGAAACGGTAAGCAGGACGATGATGGAGATATTTACGGTCTGATCACCAACGACTACATCAGTACAGACCCCTACTGGAGCTCCTGCATGGTGGATATTCTGCAAAAGAATGGAGACGGAGACTACGAGCTGGTCTTTGAATCCGGCAAGCTTCACGACGTTGCCGAAAAGACGCTTCATCTGTTCTACAACACCGACAACGCCACCTACGACATCAAGCACTACGGTTTGGACGACGAGCAGAACGACATCCGCGAGATGTTCGCCAACGGTCTGGGCGCTATGGCCACTCTCCGCATTATGGAGCTGGAAAACGGCTCCATCCGAAGCATGGAACAGAAGTTCGGCGTAGTACCCATGCCCAAGTACGACGAGAACCAGAAGGAGTACCGCACCCTGCTCCACGACCAGTTCACGGTGCTCTGCATCCCCACAACCGTTACAGGCGAGCGCCTCGACGAGATGAGCGCTGTACTGGAGGCGCTGAGCTCCATGTCCTACAAAACCGTCAAGCCCGCTTACTATGAGACCACCCTGCGCACCAAGATCGCGCAGGATCCTCAGTCGGCTGAAATGATGGATATCATCATCGACAACATCTACATCGATGCCGGTATTATTTATACCAACGCCTTGTCCTCCTTCCACGACAAATTCCGTCAGATCATGGGAAGCAAGAAGAACGGCGTGACGTCTCAGTACAAGAGTGTCACACGTTCGGCAGTCAAGGCCTTGGAAAAGATGGTGACTAAGCTGGATAAGATCGTAGACAGTGAATAAGTCATAATACACGCTTTCCTTTAGCGGCTCACGCAAGTGAGCCGCTTTTTTTGCGGGGGATTCATGGTTCTAAAATGTAAACATTTTGAGACCCCCCTGCCGAAAACGTTCTGTGCCCCTATTTGCATCTTGCACAATTGACTTTTTTGTGCTATAATAGTAGGGTCTATAATTATGCATTATGTGACAAAGTATCCGTATAAAACAAGTCTACATACAAGAAAGGAACCCCGCACCATGAGCAACGAAACAAAGAACGTTACCGTCGAATCTACCGCGACCGAAAAAGCTACGGTCAAAATGTCCCCCGAAATGGCAGCCGCCCATGCCAAAATGATTGCCGCCGCCGACGAGGTGGAGAAGGTCGTGGTGGGTAAGCGTACCGAGGTGATCCAGCTGTTGACCGCCATGCTGGCAGGCGCCCACGTCCTCATCGAGGACGTTCCCGGAACGGGTAAGACCACCCTGGCCTCCACTCTGGCCCGCGTCACCGGACTGGACTTCAAGCGCGCCCAGTTCACCCCCGACGTCATGGCCTCCGACATCACGGGCTTCCATATTTACAACCGTCAGAAGGAGAACTTCGAATTCCGCGAGGGTCTCGTCATGTGTAACCTGCTCCTGGCCGATGAGATCAACCGTGCCTCCCCCAAGACCCAGTCCGCACTGCTGGAGGCTATGGAAGAAGGCAAGGTCACCGTGGACGGCAACACCATGGATATCCCCGATCCCTTCATGGTTATCGCCACCCAGAACCCCGCAGGCTACGTGGGTACCTACCCCCTGCCCGAGGCACAGCTCGACCGTTTCGCCCTCAAGCTCAGCATGGGATACCCCAACCCCGCCGAGGAAATGAACATCATCAAGGCTCGTAAGGGCGAGAACCCTCTGAAAAACGTGACGTCCGTCCTCACCCGCGACGAGCTTCGCGAGATCCGCAATATGGTCTCCACCGTCCACATCGATGACGAGCTGTACCAGTACATCGTTACTCTCATCACGGCTACCCGTAAGCACCCCGCCCTGGCCTTGGGTGCATCTCCCCGTGCGTCCGTAGCCCTCGTTCATCTGGCTCAGGCCTACGCTTTCCTCCGCGGCCGCGACTACGTCCTGCCCGACGACATCGCCGGTCTCTTCCGTGCCGCCATCGCCCACCGTCTCATGCTCCGTCAAGAGGCTAAGCTGGCCCACCAGACCACTCAGGACGTTCTCACCGAGATCCTGCGTACCACCGAGGTCCCCTACAAGGGCAAGCGCGCTTGATCCCATAGGAGTCGCCCATGGAACACATGAAACAATGTCCCCAATGTGGGAAATATGTGGCGGCGGATCGCACCTACTGTATGAACTGCGGCGTCACTCTGGGCATCCGATGCCCCGACTGCCGCACCGTCCTGCCCGTCGGAGCCAAGACCTGTACGGCCTGCGGACACTCCTTCGTCAAGAAAAAGAAGATGCTGAATTTGCCCCTGTGGGATTGGATGAAGAAGAACGCCAAGCCCCTTACGGGTGGTCTCTGCCTGCTTCTTCTGGTCTTTACGCTGGTGGCCGCCGCCTTCCCCGGCGTCAATCTGACTCTCCTTCTGGAGGAGCTTCCCTTCATAGAGCATACCGCCTCGGGTTACGACCTGATGGGGTATTTCCTGGGAGGCCATCCCGAGGGCATCGACAACCTGCTCTCCCTGAAGGAGTTCAAGGATGACGTAGCTCTTCTGAAGGTACTCTTCTTCGCGGAGGGTCTGGGCTGGCTGACGGCTCTCGTCGGTCTCGCCCTTGCGATCACACTGCTTGCTCCCAACTATAAAAAACTCAGCCGTATCACGGCCCGCCGTCTGTATTTGCCCTTAGGTGTCACCTTGGGTGGCGGAGCTCTGGCCTTTGGCCTCACTCCCGTCGTGGCGGGGATCCTTTCGAACGGTATGGCTGCCTACCTGGAAAAGGTCGAGGACGGCTACCTGCTCAATACGGCTACGACGATGCCTCTTGTACTATTCATCGCCGCCGCAGCGCTGATGATCCTGCACGTCCTGCTCTACTTGGCTGTTTTTGCCAAGATGGAGGCAGACGAGGAAGCCGAGGAGCTCTCCCTCAGCCACATTCTGGTCATTCCCCTGAAAGGGCTGGCCAATCTGATCCACCGCGTGACCCGCAAGCTCCGCAAGAAGCTGGGCGGCAAGGTGTCGGATCGGGACGAGCCCGCCTTCACCGTCACCCACCGCTTCTCCTCCTACATCATCCTGTTCATCGTGGCGTTGGTGTTCACCCAGGCTCTGCTCAGTAAGGTGTCCAATATCTTCTTCTGGTTCGTTTTCCTGCTGCCCATCGTGCTGCTGGTCTACGTCCTGCTGGCCAAGCACGCCCTATCGGTGAGCATGATTTCCGATTCGGTCACCACCGAGAAGAATACGCCCTACACCTACGAGTTCCGTATCGATAACCACTCCCCCCTGGCCCTTCCCTTCATTGATGCTCAGGTGTCCATTCCCCAGTCCAACTCGGTGCGCTGTACCGAACGGACGGTGCGCCTCTCCATGGCGCCCATGACCCACTACCACATGAAGAACACCGTGTCCTTCCGCTTCCGCGGTACCTACGACATCGGTGTGAAGTGCTTCTACATCTACGACTTCTTCCGCCTCTTCCGCATTCGCGTAGACGTGGAGAGCCTGACCACCGTCTACGTTCTCCCCCGCCGTCTCACCCTGGATGAGACCTCTGCCCATTCGGTGTCCGACGATACCGCCCGCACCGTCCGCTCCCCCTTGGTGGTGGACAAACTGGAGGTATCCGACATCCGCGACTACCAAAACGGCGATTCACTGAAGTCCATCCACTGGAAGCTGTCCTCCAAGTCCGAGACCTTTATCGTCAAAGACTACAATACGGGTACCTCCAATCAGACCGTGGTCTTCTGCGACATGACCCCCCACTTCCCCGAGGAGCCCCCCAAGAAGAAGACTGCAACCGCCGCCGACGGCGAGCCTGTGGATCTGAAGAGTCTCACCCCCGCCGAGCGTAAAGCAGCCAAAAAGGCCGCCCGTAAGGCTCGCAAGGAAAAGGCCAAGGCAGATGCGGATCTTCGTAAGAAGAATAAGCGCATCAAGGAAACCAAGGATACCCATGCCATCTCCGACGAGGCTCTGCAGGCCCGTCTGGATCAGCGTACCGCTGTGGCCGAACGGCTGGATGCCAAGGGTGGGGAAGCCGATGCCATCAACGCGGCCGTGAACGCCGCCGCTGAGGCGGCTCCCGTGGAGGCCGTGGACGTCCACGAGCTGGCCAAACCCGCCTTCTACGACGACATGAACGAATATCTGGCCGACGGTGTGGTGGAGCTGACCATCGCCACGGTGCTGGCCGAGCTCCGCAAGGGTCACGAGGTGCTGCTTCTGTGGTTCGATCGCCGCTCGGATACCGGCGTGTTCGCTTACTCCCTCCGCGGTGCCGACGAATTTGAGACCATCTACCACCTCTTCGCCACCGCTCCCCTCTGCGCTCCCGATCAGAAGGTCACCTCCCTGACCGCCATGATCAGCGATATCCAGAGTGCCAAGCAAATGTTCGTGGTCTCCACCATGGATACCGCCATGCTGACGGATCTTTGCGGTCTGCCCGGCGTGTCGGATGCAGGCAGCTTCGGCTCTGCCGAGGTGGTGCTCTACAATCCCGAGGAGCGCTTCCGCTATCCCCGCGACCGCGCCAACTATCTGGAGGGCTGCCGTGAGCAGCTCGCCGCCAGCGGTCTCTCGTTGACCGCCGGCGCGTTCAACGTCACTCAACCTGCCGCACAACCCGTTACCCAACCCGAAGGAGGCAATACCCATGAAGCAGAATAAGAAAAACGCCGCCTTCGCGGATACAAAAAACGGAAAGCAGGCCAAAAAGCAAGCACGTAAAGCCGCACGCGCCGAGCGCAAAGCCGCCAAAAAGGCCGCCAAGAACGCCATCCTCCCCATTCATAAGCGTCCCATCGTTTGTCCTCCCGACAAGGCCGGACGGGGGCCGCTCTTCCGAGCCGGTGGTCTCATCTGCCGCGCCCTGGTCATCTGGCTGGCCGCCGCAGGTCTGGTGATCTTCATCGCCAGTGCGCTGGAATTCGGCGTGCCCAACCTTGTGATTTTCCTGGCTTCCCTGTTCGTGGTGGCTTTGGGTATGATCTTCCGCCTGGGACGGATCGGCAAGCTGGCCACCTTTTTGACGGCGGGCGGTACCCTCGGTGGACTCATCGCCCTCAATCCCCGCCTCCCCATCGACCTGTTCTACGGCATCCTCAGTATGTACAATGCTGCCCTGGACAGACTCTACAAGGTAGGCTACCTGGCCTACGTCCAGTACAAGGTCACCCTCAGCACATCCACTCCTCACGAGGAGCTCATGATTCTGGGCGTGTGCCTACTGACCGTGCTGGTCACCGTGCTGTTCACCGCGTGCTTCGTCAAGAAGGTACGCATCATTCCTCCCGCCATTCTGGCCACCACCATCCTTGTGGTGCTGCTCACCTTCAACATTTACAGCAACCGCATCGAGTCCAATCTGGGTATCACCTTGGTCATCGTATCCTTCGCTTCCATGCTGGTCATGGGTGCCTACGACCGTCTGTACCACGGCAAGGAGCTCAAGCTCCACGATACCGAGCTGAAGCTGTTCCGTGACGACGATCGCCCCACCCTGCCCCCCGAGTACGAACAGGCGCAGGCTGAGCGCGCCGCCCGCAAGAAGGCCAAGGCCGAAATGCGGGAAAAGCGCCGCGAGAAGACGGTTACCGTCGAGGATGAGCTGACCGATTATTTCAGTACCGGCAAGAAGAAACCGAAGAAGAAGGAAAAGGTCACCGATCCCAAGGCCAAAAAGGCACAGAAGGCCGCTCGTCGCGCCATGCTGAAGCAGGTGCGCGCCGTCAAGGCCTACGATCGTGTCACCGAGCAGTCCCGTACCGCCATGGGCGGTTACGCTGCTGCCGCCGTTCTTCTGGCCTGCCTCATCGCCATCTCCCTTCCTTCGATCTTCATCAAGGGCAATTTCAACACCATCGACGCCATCGACGAGAAGATGGAACTGGCGCGAAACTACGTGACCGCCCTTCTCCGAGGCGACGACGACGAGTTGGATCGCTTGGAGTACAAGGCCGACAGCGACAATTTCGCGCCCCATTCCACCGCTCTGGAGCAGTTGGAATTTACGGGCAAGCAGATGTTCTACATCCAATCCCGCTACAACATGAACTACTACCTGCGCGGCTGGATCGGAACCGACTACGAAAACGGTGCCTGGCTGGCGGTGAACGAGGAAACGCTGGCTACGTACCAGTCCCTCTTTGGGAAGGATTCCTCTCCCTCCGAGGAGCTGAAATACGACTTCTACCACTACATGAAGCCCGAGCTGGTGGACGATCCCACCTATACCGAAAACCTGCTGGGCAAGTACAAGGGCAACCAGGCCTACGGCTTTATGAACCTTTTGGTCAGCCTTCGCCGTGTCAACAGCCCCGATACCCTGACCTATTTCCCCGCCACCTTCGATCCCAACTACGGTCTTATGGAGTACGCCTCCACCACTGACCATAAGCTAACCTTCGTCAACTACTTCGACGGTCTGTATACGGGACGGAAATGGCACGAAAACGGCCTGTCCTACGCGACCATGACCTACGCCCCCCTCATGACCGACGAGCAGTGGGTGGTGAGACAGGCGGCCCTTCAGGCGGCCTATAACCTCCAGAAGGAAGCTCTTCTGGCCAGATCCGGCTACTACACCGCCGGCGACGGAAGCGTGACCAGCTACCTGACCCTCATGACCGAGGAGCAGCGAAACGGTATGACCCTGTTCATGTACACCTACAAGCGGGGCGGCACCGAGCGCATCTGGCGCTTCTGGCACGATACCGATTCGGTCAGCCGTGACGCGGATCGAAACTACGTCATCACCACGCCCTACGGAATCCTGACCCTGAAGATGGAGAACAGCAAGATCATCGGAACCAACGTCACCGACGTGGGCTCGGAGTACCTGGATTCCATTGGCACCCCCGTGGACGTCAATCTGGTGGATGCCTACGACCGCGGCATGACCGACGAAGAGCGTGAGGCTCTCATGGACTTCATCGATACCGAAAAAGAGTACGGCGATTTCGTGTATCAGACCTACCTGGATCTGACCGACAGCGCATTCATCAAGGAATTGGCCGCCACCATCAAGGCCCAAGCCCATACCGAAAAGGTGGTCATCACCGAGGAATTGGTCCCCGATGATCCCGAGACCCCCGAGGATGATTCCTTCACCATGCAGCATAAGGAGGTCGTCAACGTCCCCGCCGACGTAACTCTGGCCGCCGTTCGCAATTCTTCGGATCCTGCCGTGTACATCCAACGTGATCTCCTGGTACGGAACGTCATCGACTACATCATTCATGAGATCGGCTGCGAGTACACCATCACTCCCGACCTTGCTACAGTTGATCCTTCCCTGGACGGTGTGGAGAACTTCCTGCGCAATACGAAAGAAGGCTACTGCGTACAGTTTGCCTCCTCCGCCGCCCTCATCCTGCGCGAACTGGGTGTTCCCGTCCGCTACGTGGAGGGTTACATCGGTAACGATCTGTCCAAGATCAGCCGCGACGATTTCGTATACGGTGCCTACATCCGTGACTACCAGGCACACGCCTGGATCGAGGTCTACTTCGATGGTGTGGGCTGGATCCAGTACGAGACGACGCCCCAGTACTATGTGGGTATGTACGGCGTGGGCAACACCCCCGGTTCTACTCCCACGACTCCCGTCCTGCCCGAGGACGAAACCAATACCCCCGACGATCCCTACGAGCCCGAGACCGACGAGTGGGATACCGACGAGGTCGAGACCTCTGAGGATACCATCAGCGACGAGGATCGCGTGGCCGAAGAAGTGACCCGCGCCAGCCTGATTGTGCTGGGTGTGATCGCCGCCATGGCCGCTGTCGTGGTGGTCATCAGCCTGATTATCTCCCGCGCCCGCGCCGCCGAGGATCACCGTCAGAGCGTTGCCGCCCAGATTCTGGAGAGCGGTTTCGGTTCCAACACCAACGAGAACGACCGCCGCGAGCTGGCTCTTGAGATGGTGGATGCGGTGAGCACTCTGCTTTCGCTGTACGATCTGTCCCCGAAGCCCGGTGAATTCCGCGAGGCTTATGCCGACCGCCTCACCGCCGAATTTACGGAGGTCCCCGCAGAAGGCAAGAAGCTGCGTCCGAGAGCCCATCCTCTTCCCAATCTCTACGAGGTTATGGAGGGTATCTCCGCTGAGGAGTTCGGTCACGGTATGAGCATCATTGAGATGAAGCAAACCGCCGCCTTCTACCTCTTCCTCCACGACGAGGTACGCAAGAGACTGGCCTTCCCCGAACGCTTCAAGCTGCGTTACTTTAAGCGGAAAATCTGATTTGTTTCCCATTTTGAGCCGATCCCCTTGGGGGATCGGCTCTTTTTGTCTTCCACAAATGGGGGGATCGGCAGGGGTTTCACCCCTGCACCCCACCAGAAACCCTTTTGAAAAAGGGTTTCCGGACTTCCTAAAACTTTCAAAAATTGTCACATAATCATTATTAAAAGTTCTTGAAGAGAGTCCAGAGAGGAACTTCTTTCAAGAAGTTCCTCTTTGCCGTTCTCCACGCTCCCCCTACAAGCCCAAATATGAAAAAGGGTTTCTGGTGGGGTGCAGGGGTAAAACCCCCGCACGATCCGAAACAGCAGTTGGAAACTTATCCAAAAAGGAATTGGTGCTTTTGTGCAAGGCTACAAAACTTTTCCGGGGGTATTGACAAACAGGCAAATTTAATGTATGATTGAATTAGTACAATAGAACAGGAGGTGAAACCGTGGCCTGGCACTTTACGTCCCGAGCCCCCGTATATTTACAGATCGTCAGCCGTATCCGCGCCGATATTCTCGGCGGTGTATACAAAGCCGACGAGCAGATCCCGTCTGTGCGCCAGCTCGCCTTTGAAGCCGGCGTCAATCCCAACACCATGCAGAGAGCCTTTTCGGTTTTAGAGGAGGAACAGCTCTTCGTCACCCGCGGCACCATTGGACGGTTCATCACCACCGATGAGGCGGTACTGGAAACTGCCCGTGAAGCGCTTCACCGCGAGACGGTAGACCGTCTTATAGAGGAAGCGAAGGCCGTGGGTTTGGAGCCCGAGCAACTGATGGAGGCCATCCGCGCCCGTCTGCAACAGCAGATGCCCATGCAAGACACCCACGATGCTGATATGAAAGGAGGGAATTCCCTATGAGTACGCCTATACTCACCTGTAACAACCTATGCAAAAGCTACACCCCGGGCAAGCCGGTACTCCACAATCTGAACATTTCCCTGTCGGGAGGCAAGATCGTGGGGCTTCTGGGCCCGAATGGCTGCGGCAAGTCCACCCTGCTCAAGCTGATCTCGGGTATTTTGGTGCCCGACAGCGGCTCCATTGAGATCTGCGGGCTCCCCCGCAGCGAGGAGACCAACGGCCTTGTCTCCTACCTGCCTGAGCGCACCTACTTCAACTCCTGGATGCGGGTATGCGAGCTCATCACCTATTTTCGGGAATTTTTCCCCGATTTCGATGAGGAATGCGCAAGACGGATGCTGGCTGATCTTTCCATCGACACGGACATGAAGCTCCGTTCCCTGTCCAAGGGCACTAAGGAGAAGGTTCAGCTGGTGCTGGTCATGTCCCGCAAGGCCAAGCTCTACCTCCTTGACGAGCCCATCGGCGGTGTTGACCCCGCGGCGAGAGACTACATCCTCTCCACCATTATTGGAGCCTACAATCCCGATGCCGCAGTCATCATCACCACCCACCTGATCTACGACATTGAACCCGTTCTGGACGAATTCGCTTTCATGGGCTACGGCGGGCAGATTCTGCTCTCGGGTATTGCCGACGAAGTGCGTGAGGAACGGGGCAAGACATTGGACGAACTGTTCCGGGAGGTATTCAGATGCTCAAGAAATGTTTAAAATACGATCTGCAGGCCATTGGGCGCGTGTGGTGGATCCTGTCGGTAAGCTCTCTGGGGGCGGCATTGGTGGCATCGATCGCCATCCGAGTCTTCTTAGAGAATATCTTGGCCGAGGCAGTCTCCGAGACCCTTAGTTTCCTCTCCATCATAGGCATTTTGGGAGCGGGACTTTGCGCCCTGGCCATGGTGGCGGCTTTGGTGGTCAGTATGTTTTTGGTGTACTGGCGCACCTATACCCACTTCTTCACCGACGAGGGATATCTGACCTTTACCCTCCCTGTCAAGCGCTCTACGCTGTATCTGTCCAAGGTGTTGGCTGATGCTATCCTGGGGACAGCGACTTTGCTGGTCTTTTTTCTGGGAATTGCGCTGATCCTGCTCATCGCACCGCCTACGGAGGGAAACGGCTTATTCAACACGATTGTCTACGAGGGGCTGGGCTTGGTCATTGAGAGCGCCTGGGTCGCCGCAGACGGCTGGTTGATCCCTTGGATTCTGGCTTTCATTCCTGCGTCCTTTGCCTTCCAGCTCTACAGCTCAGGACTGGTCTTTTTGGCCATGACCATGGGTTCTGTGGTGGCAAAAAAGCATAAGTTGCTGGCCGCCATCGGCCTGTACTACGCCGTGACGGCGGGGGTGTCCTTTGTAACCCAGATCCTGTCCCTCTTCCTGGGTGGAGGTGTGAGCGGAGTCTTAAACGCCGCTTCCCTGAACGGATCCTTCATGCTGGGGATCACAACCACCATCGTTATCCTCATCGGAGGACTCATCATGGCCTGCGCGGCAACGGTGGTTCATTTCATCACGCTCCACCTGATCGAGCGGAAGCTGAATCTGGCGTAAAGGAGGATATCATCATGAAAAAAGCGATTACGTATACAATATGGATTCGTGGACTTATCCTGCTGCTGACCCTGTCCATGCTGGTGAGCGTGGCGATGCTGCCGATGGGCGCTGTGGACTCCAGGGTTGGTTTGGAGGAATACGTCACATGGGAATATTTCCCCTCCTCTCAATTCATCAACGGAAATGATCCCGTAACAGGGGAGATTTACCGATTCAGCCCCCTCACCACCATATCCCCGCGGCTTCAGTTCATGCCCAATCAGTACTACCACTACGCCAACAAGGTATCGGTAGCGGGCTTGAACACATCTCTGCGAGCTCCCGATCACGGGGCAGATTTTCTGATGCTGGACAACGGCACGATCATGGCCTCCAACGAGGGAAAAAAGTTTTTGAACAAGCTCCCCGCCTACGGCGGCGGCTTCTCGGAATACCGTCTGGTGGACGGATCGCTGTCACTGTACAGTTCCATCGATGAAGATTCCCTAAAGGTCATCGCCAACACCTACGGAAAGCACTCCGAGTTGATCCGACGCACCCTGTTTGAACTGCGCCACATCGAGCCCTACACCGTTTTCGGCTTTATGGAGGACGGTTGGTTCGGTGTTCCCGTAGCCTTCATCTACGAGCTGGAGGACGGACTCTACTACACTGACGCCACGAGGCTCGACGACGACTGCTTTGACGGCGAAGGAAATTTGCGTCCCAAGAGCGGGGTCTCCCTGAGCCTGTACCCGCTGGATGAGGAGCAGACCGACGTGGCATACGACGGGATCCGCCGCATCGGATACAAATCAACCTACCACTCCTACGAGAATCCGTCTCAACAGGTGGTAAATATGGGAGACGTTCCCTCGGAGGCCGATATCTACGCCTCTACGGTGATGCTGGGGATCGTATTGCCTGCCGCACCCATTACTCTGGGTCTGTGCTTCCCTCGCTCCGAAAGAATGGGGCGCAAGAAGCGGTGGTACATGCTGGCGATCCTGGGCAGTGCATGGTTGGTGCTGGGGATTCTGACGCTGGTTATGACCATTGTGTGTATGTAAGATGTATAATCACTAATTTTACTTATCATAATTAGTGTAACGAACACCGCCCCTTGCCTTGTAGGCAGGGGGCGGTGTTCCTATTCCTTTTGAAGATGCCATCAGGCTGTGCTGCTTCCCTTTTCAAAGCCCACCAGAAGCCCGCCCTGCTCGGCGTAGAAGCTGCACAGGCCACGAAGCTTGTGAATCTCTACGTCGATCTTCGGGAATCGGGCCATCAGAATCTCCTTCAAGCGGTTGGCCGCTGTTTCATTGGCGCAATGGGAAATGCGCACTTTGCCCGATTGCAGGCCGTATGTTTCCATGTCATTTGCCAACGTTTCCAGCGATTTGGTCTCCCCGCGGCACTTATGGGTGGGCTCCAGCGTGCCCTCATCGCTGGCTTTGCCCACGATGCAGATGCCTACGAAGCCACAGATTTTGGCCACTGCGGGGGATACGCGGCCGTTATTGGCGAAATTGTTCAGGGATTTGAGCATAAAGCACAGCCCCGTTTGTTGGCGGTATATCTCAATGCCTGTGCAGATCTCCTCAAAGCTTTTACCCTCTCGGATCATGTCCTGCAGTTTTTCTAAGATCAGGCGGATTTCGGGGCCTGCCGACAGGGTGTCCAGCACGTAGACCCGTCTGCCCTCGTTTTCGGCCTCGTACAGACCCTTGGCGGTGCAGGCCGAGTTGTAGCTTCCCGACAGGGCACCCGTGATGGTCACACAGATAACGTCGTCAGCATCCCCAAAGGTTTCCAGCCAATCTCCCACGTTGGGACAGGAGGATTTGGACTGACCCTTATACGTATACAAGAATTCCGCCATTTCTTCTACGTTCAGGTCTTCGTCATCGGTGAACTCCCGCGCGGCGGTGATGATCTTCATGGGGGCAACGGCGTACTCCACGCCCTCCAATGCCAAAATATCTGCCGAAGAATCGGCTACAATTCGGATCCGTCTCATAATTTGATTCCTTTCTTGCACATCTGTAACAGACGTTTCGATGTTGACGAATCAACGATCGAGACATAGTATAGCACAAACTTGTTGATTTGTCAACAGGTTTGTGCTAAAAACATGAAAAGAAAGAAATTTTACACGGCTATGGGCATCATTTGCATCCAAAGGCGCGACAGAAGCGGGTCTCGGGAGTGGTCATGATCTCGTGGGTAAAGACAATGATCCAATCCAGGGTGGTATCGAAGACGTACAGATCCTCGGGCAGGGTCAGTTCAAGGGGATTCTCCTTGAACAAACGGGGGAATTCCTTCCACTCGTACTCGATGCGGTCGGCCAGCTCGGCGGGATCGGCCATGGCGACGAAATCCCGCACCTCCCGTCCGCGGTGGATGAGGGTACAGGGCTTATGGGAGGATTCGGATTCCGACATGAACAGGACGGTTCCCTGTCGGCTTCGCAGAAGGGACAGGGCGGTATCGAAATCCACCACGGGGAGGTCGGGGGATAGCTTTTCCCACAGGTAGGCCTCGGGGTACCACTCGTCAAAGTCCACACCCACGGCTTCCAGTCCAGCGACGTGCTCGGCCTGCACCGTCCGCAGATCTTCCTTGTCCAGCGCGAAGGCCTCCACAAAATCTCGCCGCATGACCTCGGGGAGAACGAACAGGTCAATTTTCATAATGCGCCTCCATCATGGAAAGGATCGCCTCCGTTGTCCGCGCGATTTGATCCGTGGGGGTAAGGGTCGCCACGCCGTCGCCATCCTGGTGGCCGTACATACCAAAGCCTGCGTGGTTGCCGCCCTCAATGACGGTCTCCACGCAATTTTCGGGCAGGTTGAATTTATTGGCGGCGTATTTCTCACGGTTCATAACGCCATCCTCCGAGCCGTAGACTGACAGAACGGATAGATTCGTGTTCGACAGGTCAGCAGTGGAATAGGAGCCCAGCAGAACGAGACCCTCGAAGTCCTCGGCATGGGCTTCCAGGTAGGAGGCGGCCATAGAACCGCCCAAGGAATGGCCACCGATGTACCAAGTTTTGACGTTGGGGTATCGGACGGGGATGCTGTCGGCGGCGTTCACATCGAAAACAGCCAGGCGGAAGGGCATTTCCACCAGAACACAAAGCACTCCTTCGGAGGCCAGGGCTTTCATGAGGGGGATGTAGGCGGTATGCTCCACCTTACCACCCGGGTAGAAGATGAACCCCGCCCGAATGTTTCCGTCGGCGGGCTGTATCGTCACGTTTCCGTCGTCAGACACTTCACAGGTCACGGCGTTTAGCGGGGCAAAGGCTGCCAAGGCATCGGAATCGGCGCGATAGTAGTCACCCAAGTAGGCGGCACAGGCTCCTGTCAAAAGGATAAGCACCGCCAGCACAACGGACAGGCTTATCCACAGCTTTTTCTTACGTGCGAGCAGGTTCATGTCAAGCCTCCTTTACGGACTTCAACAGGATCTTATTCTCAAAGCCGCCCCGTTTCCGCGCCTTTTCGGCGCGGATGGCTTCCAGCTCTGCGACGGTATATCCGCGGGCGGCGGCGCAGGCGTAAACGACCTCCAAAAGGTCGGCCAGCTCTTCGATGTTTTGGTCTTGGTGGTACTCCGCCAGTTCTTCATCCAGCTTGGCGTCCAGCATGCGAAGGTAGTCGGCGTCCGAAAGGATTTCGGTTGTACAGGTAGCTCCGGTGGACTCGATGATAGCGGGGATGTTGTCGCGGACAAGCTTATGATAGTTCTTGATTCCCATGGTTACGGCAGATCCTTTCGGTTGAACACGTACTCGTCCATCCGTCGGAAGGCCTCCTTGACCCGCGAGAAGGGCAGGGCTACGTTGAGACGAATGTGGGTGGTGCCACCGTGACCGGTGCCGTCCTGCCAGGCAACTCCCACGTCGTGACCCATCTTGACCAACTCGGGCAGGGTCTTGCCGTGTTTCTCCAGCCACTCGGCGCAGTCCAAAAAGAGCATATAGGTACCCTGGGGCTTGGAGACCCGCACGCCGTCAAAGTGGTCTTGGATATACGTATAGGCGTAGTCCACATTCTCGGTCAGGACTTTACACAGCTCGTCCGCCCACTCGCTGCCCTCGGGTTTGTATGCGCCGATAAGGGCATACATGGAGAGGACGTTCATGTTGTTGTAGTGGGAGAGGGAGGCCTCCTTCTCCACGCGGTCGCGGAGACGGTCATTGTATATGATATGGTAGGAACCAACCAGGCCTGCCAAGCTGAAGGTTTTCGTGGTGGCGTACATGGCCACGGTGCGGTTTTTCGCGTCCTCGCTGACTGACTGGGTGGGGATATGCGTATGGCCGTCCAGGATGATGTCCGACCAGATCTCGTCGGAGACCACGTAGACGTCGTACTTCTGATAGAGCTCCATGGCGCGCTCCAGCTCCCAGCGCTCCCAGACACGCCCCGTGGGGTTGTGGGGTGAGCAGAGGATGGCGGCGTGGATCTGGTTCTCCACGATTTTGCGCTCCATATCGGCGTAGTCCATGCGCCAGATTCCCTGCTCGTCGAGGACGAGGGGGCTTCTGACCAAATGGTAACCCGCGTTGGTCAGGGAGTTGGTAAAGCCCATATACACGGGGCTGTTGAGCAGTACGTTGTCGCCGCGGGAGCAGAACGTGCCCAATGCCGAAAGGACACCGCCCAGAACGCCGTTGTCGTAGCCAATGTGGCGGGGTTCCAAACCCGTGATGCCGTTGCGGGTCTCATGCCAGCGGATGATGGAGGAAAAGTATTCCTCACGGGGGTTAAAATAGCCGAAGGAGGGGTGGCTGAGGCGTTCGGCCATGGCCGCGCAGACCGAGGGGGCGGTAGGAAAATTCATATCCGCCACCCACATGGGGATGGGGTCGAAGCCGTCCTTGGGGGCATCGGGTGCCCAGCCCTGTCCCAGGGAATCCACAGCAAGGGCATCCTTGCCGCGGCGATCCAGAATGGTTGTAAAATCGAATTTCATGGTATACCTCCTATTACTTGACCATGCCGTAGCCACCGGCGTACTTACTGACTTCCGAGACGGCGACGAACACCTTATTATCGCAGACGTGGCGGATCTCCTTGAGGGTTCTGGGGGCTTCCTTGCGGGGGAGGACGATGAAGATCATATTCATCTTCTCCTTGGATCCCTGACCTGCCAGGACGGTATAGCCGCGGCCGTTTTCTTTGAGGTAGGCGGTGATCTTCTCGGTGCTTTCATCCGAGGCGATGAGCTCCAGGTTGGAGGTACCCAGGGCGATCTTGCTCTCCAGGGTGGAGCCCAAAAACAGACCCGTGGCGTAGCCCGCGCAGTAGAAGACCAGAAGCAGGAGGTTATCGCCCAGAGTGCCGATGAGGGTGGAGATAACCAAACCCCAGATGGTACACTCGACAAAGCCAAGGCCTGCGGCCTTGAGGCGCTGACCCTTGACCATCATGCAGGTCTTGAGGGATTGGATGGTGATCTCCACGATCTTGGCGGCGCAGACAAGGAGACAGACGAGGATGGGAGATATGCCACGGAGGGTTTCGAGGAATGCAGACATGGGGGACTCCTTTACGTTTTATTTGCTTGTATTATATCACATTCCTCGACAAAATGCAAGAGATGTTTTCCTTTCGCTTGGCTTCAAGGTGTTGAAAAATCGGGCAGGATGTGGTATAATGGGGTAAGAAATTGAGGTTTATCGACCAGGGGCTTTGCCCCTGGACCCCACCAAAGAACTTTTTGAAAAAAGTTCTTTGGAATCTCAAAAAGCATTCATAAATAATGATTTTTGAAAGTTCTTGAAGGGG
>JAZRIF010000109.1:0-6650 GCA_045645165.1 Eubacteriales bacterium | reverse complement strand
TTTTTTGAAAGTTCTTGAAGAGAGTCCAGAGAGGAACTTCTTTCAAGAAGTTCCTCTTTGGCGTTCTCCCGTTCCCCTATAAACTGCAATTTACTGCTCTGCCAAAACCTCTTTCGCCCGGAACAAAAGCTTCGCATTCCCCTTTTTATCCACCACAAGGACAGCCTGCTCGGCCTCCCCGTCGGCATCGACGATGCGGAAGGGCTCGCGGCGGGCGGCCTTGAGGGAAAGAAAGCCCGCAGAGAGGGTAAAGGCATCCCCGTCCAGGGTGACGGTCATGCGGCCGGAAAACTTATTCAGAGAGTAGGTAATGATATGCTCGCCACCCTCGGTGGGAATGCGCCAGGTCGTTATTTTGGCCATGGCTTCCTCCAATCAGGCGCGGCCGGCAGCATCCATAGCCGCCGTCAGGGTGTTCTGCATGAGCATGGTGATGGTCATGGGGCCAACACCACCGGGAACGGGGGTGATGTGAGAGGCCTTGGGCTCCACCGAGGCATAGTCCACGTCGCCCGTCAGCTTGCCGTCAGCTCTGCGGTTCATGCCCACGTCGATGACCACGGCTCCCTCCTTGACCATATCACCCGTCACGAAATCGGCCTTGCCGATAGCCACCACCAGCACGTCAGCGCGGCGGGTGACCTCGGAGAGATCCTTGGTGCGGCTGTGACAGATTGTCACGGTGCCGTTGGCTTGGAGCAGGAGCATGGCCATGGGTTTACCCACGATATTGGAACGCCCCACCACCACGCACTCCTTACCGGTGCAGTCGATACCCGAACGACGGATCAGCTCCATAACGCCCGCAGGGGTGCAAGGAAGGAACTTCTGATTCCCAATCATGATCCGACCCACGTTGTAGGGGTGGAATGCGTCCACGTCCTTTTTGGGATCAATGCGGAGCAGAATGGCTTCCTCGTTGAGGTGCTTGGGCAGGGGGAGCTGGCAGAGGATACCGTGGATCTTTTCGTCGGCGTTGAGCTTATCTACCAGCGCCTCCAGCTCAGCTTGGGTGGTTTCCTCGGGAAGCTCGTAGGCCTCGGAGTAGAAGCCTACCTCCTCGCAGGCGCGGCGCTTGTTGCGCACGTACACCTGGGATGCGGGGTCGGTGCCCACGATGATGACCGCCAGGCCGGGGGTTATACCCGTCTCTGCGATAAAATTCTTAGTATTTTCCTTGATCTCACCGCGAACAGCGGCGGAGATGGCTTTTCCATCAATGATGTGTGCCATGGTTTTGGTCTCCTTTACTGTGTATCGGTATCGGAAGCGGTATTCCCATCCTCGGTTTCAGAGGTGTGGATACCCTCATTGGTTTCGTGAGCGGAGGTATCGGTAGCGGTTTCGCTTTCGCACACAGCCTCCCCCTCAGCGGGGACTTTTTCCGCCCAACGAACGGTCAGCCATTTGTCCAGCTTCCCTTTGTGGGACAGTATGAATCCAATGATCAGCAGAGTCATTCCCGCCAGGAAACAGACGGCACCGACCACCTGAGAGATGCGGAAGGGTCCCACGTAGAGGCTATCGGTGCGCAGACCCTCGATAAACATACGACCGAAGCCGTACCACGTGAAGTACATCAGCGCGACCTGTCCGTTGAATTTCTTCTTGCGGTACAGGAGGGTGATGATCACAAATCCCACGATGTTCCAGAGAGACTCATACAGGAAGGTGGGATGGTAGTATTTCATCTCTGATACGGTATAGTCGGAAATCAGACCCATACGGAAGGAATAGAGGAAGCTCCCCTCGGCCACCTCGTAACCGAAGGCTTCGCCGTTCATGAAATTCCCCCAGCGGCCGATGGCCTGGGCCAGCATCACACCGGGACCTACGGCATCCATCACCTTCAAGGGGTTGATCTTCTTATACACCGCCGTCAATACCAGAGCGGTACAGCCGGCGATGATACCGCCGTAGATGGCAAGGCCACCCTCCCATACGGCGATGATGTCAATGAAGGACTTATACTCATGGGTATCCAGCGTGGTCAGCACATAGTAGAGCCGCGCGCCAAGCACGCCGAAGATCACGGTGAAAATGCCCATATCCAGCACGTCGTCGGTGGTAAAGCCCTCCCGCTTCGATCGGATGAGAGCGTGAACAAAGGCGGCCACGATGCCCAGCATGATGATCACACCATACCAGTAGACGGGCTTGCCGAACAACTCAAAGGCCACGCGGTCAAAGGAGAATTCTCCGATGCCGAGGCCGGGAAAAGAAACAGTCGTACTCATAATTCATCCTTTCATAGCCAGAGGGATCACTCCAAGGGCAAAACCGTGGAGAGTGTGTATTGAGCAGGTTGAAATACCCTGTCGAACAGGGATCGGATATCCTCAAAGGTCAAAGCTTCGTCCAATTCCCCCAGATCATACAATCCTACGCCATCCAGCGCCGTGGTCATCAGGGAGGAGGCGATCCCCTCGGTGGAATCGAAGCCATACACGTAGTCGGCATACAGGGTGCGGCGCGCCCGCTCGAAGCTCTGCGGATCCGGTCCGTTCTCACGAAGATCGGCCACATAGGACAGGAATGCGCCGTATACCTGTTCGGGATCGTCACACTCCCCCGAGAGGTAGAAATAGCCGTAGCCCTCTGCCGTCCCGTCCAGCGCGGGTCTGCCGAGGGAGGAACCGTAGGCCATACCGGGGCTGACAAGACCGCTTTCAAACAGAGAACCGTAAAATTCTCCGGATCGTGAGAACAGCATTTCGCCAAGCACCGTCATGAGCCGCTCCAGATAGACCAATGCACGGGGATCCGTGGGAGTTTCGGGGAGCTTGATCCCGATGGAGAACAAGGGCTTTGCGGTCTCCATGCGACAGGAGATGCGGGGCTTGTAGGCCACCACAGGGTCGCGGGGAATGCGGCGCGAGGGTGTTCGGGTAACGTGCGCAGACTTGTACGTTCCCCACACCCGATCCACCGTGGCCATGACCTCATCGGGGGTAATGTTTCCCGACACGGCCAGCACCATATTCTCCGGGCGGTAGAAGCGTTCGTGAGCTTCTCGCAGGATGGACGGGGTGATGCGGCGGATGGTGTTTTCGGTGCCGCAGATCTCCTCGCGGACGGGGTTCCCTCCCTCCTTGACAGGAGCGTACAGCCCCCGCAGCATATTGGCGTAGCAGACCTCCCAGGGGTCGTCGGCGTTCATGCGGATTTCCTCCGCGATGATGTGCCGCTCACGGGCGACCGAATCGGATGTGACCGAGATCTCCCTGACCATGGACAAAAGTGCTTCCAAGGCTTCGGGCACGTGCTCGGTAGCCGAGAACATATAAGCCGTACAATCGTCGGAGGTGTAGGCGTTGACCTCGGCGCCCAGCGTGGAAAACACGTCCTCCCAGCTCTCGCCTCCCGTTCGCTCAAACATCTTATGCTCCAGGAAATGAGCGCATCCCATGGGAAGCGCACCACCTGCAAAGCGGTCGCGGGAGCCGTAACCAATGCCGATTGTCGCATAGGTAGCCGAAAAATCCTTGGGAGAAACCAAAACGCGAAGCCCGACAGGATGGCGACACTCGTAATAGCACTCCTCCAAGTGAGGAGAGGAACAGCGGATCCAATCAGTCATCGTAGCTCTCCTCCTCTCCTTCATCATCGGCCTGGGTACCGCGCAGAAAGAACACGGTATCCGGCGCAAAGGTCTTGGCGATCTCGACGATGTCCGAAACGGTAAGGGCGCTGATATACGCCATTTCCTCCTCGGGGGTCTCCGTCGTTCCGTTCATGAGTCTTCCGAAAGCAAAAGCCTCCATGGAATTCTGACTGTCCTCCATCTGGCGGTAGCTGTTCAGGAGGGAGAGCTTGGCCAGCTCCACGTCCTCCGAGGTAATCTTTCCCTCTTGCAGAGCCGAAAGTTGGGCGCAAATGGCGGCCTCTGCCTCCTCTTTGCGGTCGGAACGAATGCCGCAGGACACCCACAGGATGCCCTTGGTCATATCCAGAGCCGAGTCGCAGTAGTAGCAGAGCCCCAGCGCCTCCCGCACGTGGCGGAAAAGCAGAGAATTCTGCATGACGCCGAACAACTCATTGCATACGGCGTAAGCAGCTAAGGTGCGCGGGTCTTTGACCGTGGAGAAATTCTGACCGCACGCCCAGGAAAGGCAAAGTTTTCCCTGGCTGACCGCCATATCCTCCTCTGCAAAGCGGGGAGACGGCGGGATGGGATGCAGGGTGGTCTCGATCGCTCCGACACGGGCGGGGCGAAAGTCTCCGAAGGCCCGTTTCCAAACGGATTCCACGTCCTCAAGAGAGGCTCGTCCCGTGTAGAAGATCTCCAAACGGATCTCTTTCATCAAGGACTCGTAGCGGGCGGTTACATCTTCGGGTGTGATGGCCTCGACCTGCTCCACGGTACCGCCGATGGAGATACCGTAAGGCTCACCGTCGCACATGATCTCCCGCAGGCGGGTAGCGGCGTAGGCGCGGGTGTCGTTACGCAGGGAGCGCAGGCTGTCAATCAGGGATTGCTTTTCTTTTTCCACGGCGTCGGCGCGCAGTCCCCCGTCGGGATCACGCAAGGGCCGCAGGATCATATCCGCCAAAAGCTCGGTCACACCGCCCAGAAGATCCATATCTCTGTGATGGGACGGCAGGAAGCGGGATTCCAGCATTTCGGCGGCGTAGGAGACCACGTGGTTGTCTCCGTGCAGGTAGTTGCGAATGGTCAGAGTAGTGCCGTAGAGCTCGTCCAGACGGCGGTTGAGCTGAGCCAGGTTGGGATACCCCTCGCTTCCCCGCCGCAGAATACCGAACAGCAGCGTCGTGAGAGGGGAGTCCGTTCGATCCGCCGGCATGACCGCAAACAGACTCAGCCGTGCCGTTTTGAAGCGCTCGGTATGGGTGTAGTGCAGGGTAACGGCGGGAGACAGAGCAATGGAGATGGTTTGATTCATGCCTGATGCTTGATGGTATCCCAAATGGCATCCAATTCGGCCATGGTCAGGGTCTCCATATCCTTCCCCGCCTCGATCACGGCGTTCTCCACCTTCTCAAAGCGGTCGATGAACTTATTGGTGGCGTGGAAGAGCGCCTCCTCGGATTTGACCCCCAGCTTGCGGGCCAGGCTGGTCACGGTCAGAAGCAAATCCCCCAGCTCCTCCTCCACGGCGGCCTGATCTCCGCTCGCGGCGGCGGCCTTGACCTCGGCAATCTCCTCGTCCAGCTTCTTGTACACCTCGTCGGCACTTCCAAAATCAAAGCAAGCGGCCTTCTTGCCCACCTTCTGGGCGCGCATGAGGGCAGGGTACATGGGGGGAATGGCACGGAGCTTGTCGGTCATGGTAATACGTTGCTTTTCCTCGCCCTTGATGGCTTCCCAGTTCTTCAGCACCTCGGCGGAGTTCTCCACCTCAACCGTACCGAAGACGTGGGGATGGCGGTGAATGAGCTTGGCGCAGATGTCGTTGGACACCTCCTCCATGCCGAAGACGTCGTTTTCCTGCTCGATGCGGGCGTGGAACACCACCTGCAAAAGCACGTCCCCCAGCTCCTCGCGGAGGAGGACGGGATCCTCGGTGTCGATGGCCTCAATGACCTCGTAGGTCTCCTCGATGAAATCGTTGCGGATGGACTTGTGGGTCTGCTCCATGTCCCAAGGGCAGCCGCCCTCGGAGCGCAGAAGCTCCACCACGGTCACAAGATCGTCGAAGGTGTAGGGTGCGGTCTTTTCCAGCAGGTAGCGGACGTTTGCGTCACGCTGTTCTTTGGTGAGTTTGTTCATGGTTTGATTCCTTATTTTTATGTGAAAGTAATTGTTTTCCAAGTAAAAGGGCGACCATCAGTCCCGCCCCGTAGAGGCAGGCGGTACAGGCCACCGTAGCGGCGGTATGGAGCGGGGTCACGGTCTGCCAGCCCAGCAGAGACCGCAACAGCTTGGTGAGGGCAACGGCGAGGATCGCCATGGCCGTAGGGATGCCCACAAGAGAGAGACACTTCCTCGGTGTCGGGAGCATGGCGGGGCAATATTTCCCGATGAAAAGCAGATTGCACAGGAGGATCACGGCGTCACAGCAAAGCGAGCTGACGGGCGCACCCGCCATACCCCAGCCGTCGCGTCCCAGCAGGGTGTAGGCCACGGCGATCTTCACCGCCACCCCGCAGAGCATGGAGACAATGGGCTTCTGCGCCTTCCCTGCGGCCTGGAGCATGGCTCCCGTCACCGTAATGAGGCAGGCGGCGGGCACCGACAGTCCCAGACAGGACAGCCACGGGGTCGCCTGCGCCACGGCCTCGGGCTGGCCCCGAAACAGGAGGTTCAGAATATCCTCGGCAAAGACGGCGATCCCCAAGGAAGCGGGGAACGCCAAAATCAGCGTCACCCCCAAGGCCGAGGAGGCCGTTTTTTTCAGCTCGGGAATTCCTTCCCTTCCTTTCTTCAAGGCCGCCGACAGGGCGGGGGTGGCCGACAGAGCCACCGAGGTGGTCAGGGACGGCAGAATGTTAAAGACAGGCACCGCCAGGGTGGAGTAGCACCCGTACAGGGAGGTCGCCTCGGCGGCGGTGTAGCCCACGGCCTGCAGACGACGCAGGATGAGGGCGAGTTCGATGCATTTGGTGAGGCTGATGAGCCCCGCGCTCACCGTCACGGGAATGGCTGTGGCCAGAAGCGGGCGAAGAACAGGAGTGGTGGGACTCGAACC
>JAZRIF010000108.1:0-3276 GCA_045645165.1 Eubacteriales bacterium | reverse complement strand
AAAATGCGAAGTGCAAAATGGGGACTTCAAATTTGGGTTTACCAGGGGCTTTGCCCCTGGACCCCACCAAAGGGACTTTTGAAAAAGTCCCTTTGGAATCCTCAAAACTTTCAAAAAAGTATGATTTAATAATCTTTTTTGAAAGTTTTTGGAGATCCAAGAACCTTTTTTCAAAAAGGTTCTTGGTGGGGTGCAGGGGTGAAACCCCTGCCCTACAAACCCAAATTTGAACATTCCCAAGGAGGCCTATTCCATGAGCATCATCCAAGTCGCCTACAAGAACCGCCCTGCTCTGCGGGTTACGACAAGAGCTCTGTCTGCTCTGTTCCTTCCCGAGGACGGCGGCAAGCTGGTATCCGTTACATCGAATACCGACGGTTTTGAGTTCCTCTGTCAAAATCCCGCTCCCGAGTATGCCCCCCTTGCCTACGACGGCTGTTACGTGGAGTCGGAATGCTCCTCCTGGGACGATATGTTCCCCACCATCGATCCCTACACCCCCGCCGAGGGGGACTATGCGGGGATCACCTACCCCGACCACGGGGAGGTCTGCCGTCTGCCCATGACGGTGGCCACCGAGGGGGACACCCTGATCCTGTCCTGCGCGTCCCGCCTGTTCCCCATCACCTTTGAAAAGCGCATCACCCCCGAACCCGACGGCGCGCTGGCCATGACCTACGTCATCACGAACAAAGGTCGGGAGGACTTCCCCTACATCTGGGCGGCGCACTGCATGATGAAGGGCACCGACGATCTGGTGGTGCATACCCCGTACACCCCCGATGCACCCGTGGCCTACATGTTCGGCCCCAAGGGGCGAGAATCCTTCCCCCGCGACCGTCTCATGGGGTACCTGCCCGGTGAAGGCGCGGCCTACAAGTACTACTTCACGGAACCCACCGACGGCGGTTTCCTGACCGCGGAGTATACCGCGTCGGGTCACCGCTTTGAGATGGATTACCGTTCGGATGCCGCCGCCATCCCCTACATCGGCATCTGGATCAATAACGGTTCGTTCAAGGACTACTACAACATCGCTCTGGAATGCGCCACCGCCCCCTACGATGCCCCCGACAAGGCCTTGAAAAAAGGGTACTGCTCGGCGCTGAAGGCGGGAGAGACCCTGCGATTTGCTTTACGGGTAAACGTACAATAAACAAAAAGTAAAGGTGACCTACCGTTGGGAAGGTCACCTTTACCTTTACAGGTTTATTTCGATTTTTTTGAAGTACAAGTCGATACCGTGTTCCTGTCCGTATTTTGTGGGAACATGATACAGATTCCCTGTCAACGTTGCATTTGTACTCTTCAGAAATGTCTGTATATCTTTCGTATTGGCATCGATCTTCTCCTGTTCATATTTACCCGGTTGTTTAAACACGATAACAAGAAACAACGCCTTTGATACACGGTGTTCAGGCTTGCTTGCCTCCAAAAGAATCGCCGTCGAGGCTGTCAGCAACTGATAGCGGATGTCAGCGTAATGTTCGGGTGTGTTGCCCCATATCATATCCGCAAGGACGGAAATTCTCTTTTTCTTGTTGTCACTTCCCTGCTCATATTCGGATGCAACAAAACCATTCCCCAGGGATTCGTCTGCTTTCCCTTCAATACCCACAAAAATCTGCTCATTCCACATGACCGCATCGTGGTTTCTCCCCTGGCCTTGCCCCGGAAGCTCGGTCACGTACTCGGCTCCCCACTCAAATGAAGCATCCGAAGGAACCAACGTTGACAACGCCCGCTCAATTTCATAGGGAACCCGCGGCAAATGAGCCGTCATGTACCGCGCTAATTCCATGGCACTCCTGCCTTCCGCCCATTGAGCCTTTCCACCCATGGGAGGAGCATAATGAAACCACGAATCAACGTCACATAGCCTATTTTGTTTCAGATACATAAAATTCCCTCAAGTATGGTTTATTCCACCCGCAGCCCGTGGAGGGATACGCGGGTGTCCGTCAGGCAGAACTGCACCTCGCCGGGGATCATGGGGCAATCCACCACGGCGTACTGGGAGCCGTCGATCCAGATGGATACGCAGGAGGGCTCAGACTCGATGCGGAAGATGTGGAAGTCGTTGGAGGTGAAGAAGAAGTGGTCGCGGTAGTAGAGGGTGGTCTCCTCTCCGTTCACAACGTCCACCAGCTCCAGCACCTGGCGGCTGACACGGAAGCGAAGCTCGCGGTAGGACTTCCCGCCGTCACGGATAGAAAAGCGGTAGCCATAACCCACCAGATCGCGGCTGTAATCGTAATGCTCGGGGCGCACGGCGGCTTCAATGGCGAACAGATCCTTCTCCCCCTGAACAGGCAGATACCGGGTAGTCCGATCGGCGCCAAGTCCCACCAGAATTTTGCCGTTCTCGAAGAACACCGAAACATCCTTGTCCACGCAAAATTCCCGGCTCAGCTTGTCGGTAAAGGTGGCGAGGCGGCGGTTCATGAGGCCTTCCTCGTCCACCACGGAGGTCAATACGCAACGGTCAAAGATAGCGAAGCCCTCGGGGTCGTTCCCCACGCTGCGGAAGCCGATGAACACGTCGTGCTCCTCGCTCTCGTCGGCGGAAAGGGAGAAGGTCAAGGTGACGGTCTCGGGACGGTTGCAGACAAAAGTCTGCTGGGCGAGGATCTCACCCGTTTGGATGCGGGAAACGTAGAGGGTAGCGCCCTCGGCACCCGTGAACAGCTCGGCGGTGACGGTGTGGGTTCCTGCCAGCAGGTGGAGACCCTGCGCGGCGGCTACCTCGCCCTTGTCAAAGGCCTCGATACAGCCCTTTTCCTTGTCGGCGTAGATCACGGTATGGATGCAGTCGGGGTCGCCGTTGCCGAAGTACGTCCAGTTGGACATACCGCCCAGGGTGAAGTCACCGTTGCGGAATTGGTTGGTGGAGTGGACGCCGCAATCCGTCAGCACGTTGGTGCAGGCGATGGGACCCAGGGTGCAGTTGCCCACGTAGCGGTTGTTGAAGATGCGGACGTTTTTCACGGGGGAGTAGTCGTCGGTCTCGCAGTTGTCAAAGGGCTGACGGCCGTTGTAGGGGTTGTCGGGCCACGTTCCCACGGGGTTGACGGAGGTGAGGAAGTTGTCGTAGGCGTACACGCCGTCGATCTCCTCCAGCTCCTGATTGGGATCGGAGGTACCCCACGTGATGAAGGCCAGGGCCTTACCGCCCCCCGAGTTGATGTAGGAGTGGGCGGTGGTGATGTTGCGGCAGCCGTTGTCGTCTCCCTTCAGGTTTGTCCACCACAGCATACCGCGGGGATCGTGGTAGTG
>JAZRIF010000107.1:0-2298 GCA_045645165.1 Eubacteriales bacterium | reverse complement strand
CCTACGCTGCCGGGTATGGAGGCCGAGGGCCAGCTTCGGCTGGACGATGACGGCAATCTCATCGATCCCGACGCCATCCTCGAGGAATTTGGCGGGGCGGAGCAGTAAGGCTCGCCTTACAACAGGAACAAAACCAAGGGGAGGGGTGTGGCTTTGATCGGTATTTTCATATTGTGTGCGGTTTTGCTGCTCCTTGCCCTGCTGCTGCTTATGCCTGTCCGGGTGCGGGTGGCCTATGAGGCGGGAGAGCTGGACTTTCCCTTCTCCTTCATTCATAAGTGCGCTCTGGCTTTTGGCATCGGTATCACCGACCTTCTGGAGGGTCGTTCTGCCCATCTGTCCTCCTATACCGTCACCCGTAAGGGCGAGGGTCAGGAGACCGCCAAGGAGGCGGGCATCAGCATCATGTCGGTGGCACCCCTCTTCCGTCAGAAGATCGCCGAGCCCTACCGCGTGCGCTACGAATACGACCCCGCCCTTCAGAACAAGCCCATCCACCTCACCAAGCACGACGGCCAGGAGTTCGACTTTGTCCTGGAAGGAAAGCTCAAGGTGCAGGTTGGCTCCAATATCGAGTATCTGGAAGCAGGCGACTGCATCTACTACAACAGCTCCACCCCCCACGGTATGATCGCTGTGGACGGTCAGGACTGCCTCTTTATGGCTGTCGTCCTGCCCGGCGAGAGCGCTCTGTCCCCCGAATTGGTGCAGGAATCCCTCCGCCAGATCCACGCCGAGGGCGAGACCCGTGCCGCCGTGACCGTCACCACTCCCTTCATTGACACCGTGGTGGACGAGAAGGGCGCTCTGCAGAAGATTTCCTTCCACAATGAGGATAAATTCAACTTTGCCTTTGACGTGGTGGACGCTCTGGCCAAGCGCGACCCCAATAAGCTGGCTATGCTCCATATTTCCAAGGATATGACCGAGCGCCGTTTCACCTTCAACGACATGAAGCGCGCCTCCAACCAGGCCGCCAACTACTTCAAGTCCCTGGGCATCAAGAAGGGCGACCGTGTCATGCTGGTGCTCAAGCGCCACTACCAGTTCTGGTTCGCCATCCTGGGTCTCCATAAGCTGGGCGCCGTGGCCATTCCCGCCACCAACCAGCTGGTCAAGCACGACCTGGAGTACCGCTTCAATGCCGCAGGCGTTTCGGCTATCGTCTGTACCGCCGACGGTGACGTGGCAAGTCAGGTAGACCTGGCCGCCGCCGAGGCGCCCTCCCTGAAAACCAAGGTGTTGGTGGGCGGCGAGCGGGAAGGCTGGCGTAACTTCGACGAGGAGTTCCCCCTCTTCTCGGCTCATTTCTACCGCACCGATGACACCCCCTGCGGCGATGATCCCATGATCATGTTCTTCACCTCGGGCACCACGGGCTATCCCAAGATCGCCTGCCACAGCTACAAGTACGCCCTGGGTCACTACATCACCGCCAAGTACTGGCACGGTGTTTCGGAGGACGGTCTCCACTTCACCATCTCCGACACGGGTTGGGGTAAAGCCCTCTGGGGCAAGCTCTACGGCCAGTGGCTGGCTGAGGGCGCGGTCTTCGCCTACGATTTCGACCGCTTCGACGCCTCGGTGATCCTGCCCATGTTTGAGAGGTACCAGATTACCACCTTCTGCGCTCCCCCCACCATGCTCCGCATGATGATCAAGGAGGACATCTCCAAGTACGATTTCTCCTCGGTGCGCCATATGACCACCGCGGGCGAGGCTCTCAACCCCGAGGTCTACCGCCAATTCGAAAAGGCCACGGGCCTGCAGATCAAGGAGGGCTTCGGCCAGACCGAAACCACCCTGTCCATCGCCAACCTCATGGGCAATCCCCACAAGGTGGGCTCCATGGGTAAGCCCTCGCCCCTGTACGACATGATGCTGGTTGACCCCGACGGCAATCCCGTGCCCGACGGTGAGACGGGCGAGATCGTCATCAAGGTGGGCGACAAGGCTCCCTGCGGCCTGTTCCTGGGCTACTACCGCAATCAGGAGAAGACCGACGAGGTGCTCCACGACGGCTACTACCACACCGGTGACACCGCCTGGTGCGACGAGGATGGCTTCTACTGGTACGTGGGCCGCGTGGACGACGTCATCAAGTCCTCGGGCTACCGCATCGGGCCCTTCGAGATCGAGTCTGTCATCATGGAGCTGCCTTACGTCCTGGAGTGCGGCGTATCCGCCGTCCCCGACGAGGTGCGCGGTCAGGTGGTCAAGGCCTCCATTGTCCTCGTTAAGGGTACCGAGCCTACCGAGGAACTCAAGAAGGAGATCCAGAATTACGTCAAGAAGAAT
>JAZRIF010000106.1:0-3085 GCA_045645165.1 Eubacteriales bacterium | reverse complement strand
CCTGAAAGCCCCCGCAGGCTCCTCCGTGGAGGAGTGGGACCTGGAGACGGGCGATCGCATGGACGCCCGCGCCATCGCAGGCGAGGCAGGCGGCGTCTACTACGTCAGCATGGATCTGGAGGCCGCAGGCACCCGTTGCTTCGTCCTCACCAAGACCCCCGACGAGCTTCCTGCCGTCACCGAATTCGAGACGGTGGCATCCGAGACTCTGACGGGCGAGTTCCCCTACGCCTGCGACGAGCCCAACGTCTGCGTTCTCGACTGGTGTAAGTGGCGCTGGAAGGACGGCGAGTGGCACGACGAGGCCGAGGCCCTCTGGGCTGACCGCCAGGTTCGTTCCGACGTGGGCATCGAGTGGCGCGGCGGCGGAATGCTCCAGCCCTGGTACGCCAAGCTCAACGATACCAAGAAGTACGGCGAGCTGCAGCTCTCCTACGAATTCTACATCGACGAGATGCCTGCCTTTGATATCATCTTGGCCGGTGAGCGTCCCGAGCTGAATGCCTACAAGATCAACGGTGTGGAGCTTCACAATGACGATATCAACGACTTCTGGGTGGACGATTGCTTCAAGAAGATGAAGATCCCCGCAGACGCCCTCAAGCTGGGCAGAAATGAAGTGACCATCGACGTGACCTTCATGCGTACCACCAACATCGAAGCCCTCTACCTCGTGGGTATCTTCGGTGTTAAGGTGGAAGGCAAGAAGCGCACCATCGTGGCTACTCCCGGCCTCATGGGCTGTGACAACTACGCCGCCTACGATATGCCTTTCTTCACGGGCAACCTTACCTACGCCCTGACCAAGGAAGACTATGAGAATATTCTGGGCGACGCCGCCAAGGATGCCGACCGCATTGTGTTGACTCCTAAGGAATTCACCGGCGGTTGCGTCAAGGTTACCGCCGCAGGCAAGACCACCGTTCTGGGCTGGGATCCCTACGAGGCTGATGTAACCGAGGCCTACCGCAACGGTCTGCCCATTTCCGTCACCGTAGAGGGTGTCCGCACCAACGTATTCGGCCCCCTCCATGAGGTCGCCAAGCCTGCAGGTGCCTGTGGCCCCGGCAACTTCGTCACGGGTGGAGCCGCTTGGACGGATGATTACAGCCTGCTCAAGAGCGGTCTCCGCGGCTTTACCTTCAAGGCGCAGAAGAAGGCATAAAGCCGTTATCTCGGTGGGGGAGTCCCGTGGGGCTTCCTCGCCGACGTAGATATAAGGAAATTTATATGAAAAAAATTGTTACCACTACCTGTGTGTTCCCTCCGCCGTACCCCTCGGAGGTCATACTGAACCGTCTGGCGGCCATCGGCTATACCGCACTGGACATTGGTCTGGACTACTGTGTCGGCAAGGGGGATCTGCTGGACGGCGACAACTGGCGGGAGCGGGTCATGGCTCTCCGCCGTCAAGCGGATGCCCTGGGAGTCACCTACACCCACTCCCACGCCCCGGGCAACGCGGGCAACCGAAGCGAAGCCCAGATGCGCGCCTTTGAGGCGGCGTCTCTTCTGGGGGCTCGCTACATCGTCGTCCACCCCATCCACGAGATCGAAGGGAAAATCATCACCGACGATGCCGAGTTCATCCGCATCAATCGTGAAGCCACCCTCCCTCTCCTCCCCATCGCGGAGAAGATGGGACTGACCATCCTCTCGGAGAATATCCTCTGGGGTTCCTCAGTCCATCCGCGAAATATCGTAGAGCTGGTGAAGGCGGTAGACTCTCCTCGCTTCGGCTGGTGCTTTGACCCGGGACACGCCAACTTCTACGGCATCACCCCGAGCATCCTCCGTGAGCTGGACGTGGTGCCCCTGTCCCTCCACATCCAGGACACCCACGGCCCCGGCTCCGGCGATGAGCATCTTCTCCCCGGTGACGGCAACATTGACTGGAAGGAATTCCTGCACATCCTCCGCGACATCGGCTACAAGGGGGAGATGGTGTTGGAGGCTCACCACCAGTCCTATGCTGCACCCGACGAGGAGAAGGACGGCATCCTGACCGAGCTTCTGCGCCGCGCCGAAAAGATGCTGGCGTACTACCAATCTCTTTGAGTAAAAAGGAGAATATCTATGAATACCATTAAGTTCGACAACAAAAATACCCTCGTCGTCGCCCACCGCGGCCTTTCGGGTCTGGAGCGGGAGAACACCGCCTCGGCCTTCGTGGCCGCAGGCAACCGCAATTACTACGGCATTGAGACCGACATTTACCGCACCTCCGACGGGCACTTCGTGGTCAACCACGACGGCCGCGCCAACCGTGTGGGCGGTGTCAACGTCACCATGGAGGCCACTCCCTGGGAGCTTCTCCGTGAAGTCGTCCTCTACGACACCGACGGCACCAAGGATCGCTACGACCTCCGTCTGCCCAGCCTGGAGAACTACATCTCCATCTGCAAGAAGTACGAGAAGATCTGCGTGCTGGAGCTGAAGTCTGTCTTCACTCCCGAGGAGACCGCCGCCATGATCGAAATCATCAAGAGCTACGATTATCTCGACCATGTGATTTTCATTTCCTTCCATTATGAGGATCTTCTCAACGTCCGTGCCATCCTCCCCGATCAGCCCTGTCAGTTCCTCACGGGAGAAAACTCCGACGAGATGATCGCGAAACTGGTGGCCGATAAGCTGGACATCGATATCCACCACGCCGCCCTCACCGAGGAGCGTGTCAAGGCCATGCACGCCGCAGGATTGACCATCAACTGCTGGACGGTGGACGACCCCGCCCGCGGCGAGGAGCTGGCCGCCTGGGGCGTGGATCAGATTACATCGAACATTCTGCAGGGGTTGAACGGTTGATCCCTGTGGGTTAAAAAGAGGGAACGACGCCCGCACAAGTCTGTCTTGAACGGACTTGTGCATAAAGCGCCGTTCCCCCTTGACTTTTTTGGGGGATTGTGGTATACTATCCATATCGAACAATACTTCAAATTTGGGTTTACAGGGGAGCGAAAGAGCGCCTGAGGAAAAACTTCTTGAAAGAAGTTTTTCCCCAGACCCCTTTTCAAGAACTTTAAAAAACAATTATTTGATAATGTTTTTTGAAAGTTTTGAGGATTCTTAAGGAACTTTTTCA
>JAZRIF010000105.1:0-3036 GCA_045645165.1 Eubacteriales bacterium | reverse complement strand
CAAAGAACTTTTTGAAAAAAGTTCTTTGGAATCTCAAAAACTTTCAAAAAGGGTTATTTATCAATATCTTTTTTGAAAGTTCTTGAAGGGTGTCCAGAGGGAAACTTCTTTCAAGAAGTTCCCCTTTGGCGTTCCACCGCTCTCAGACAACCCCAAATTTGAAAACAAAGCAAAAACACGCAGACCATTGACGGGTGCCCGTCGGTCTGCGTGTTTTTATTGCGGGCAAAAGCCCGCGGTGGGCAAAAGCCCGACTCAGGCTGAAGCCAGGCAGAGGGTGGAACTACCCATGAGCAGCTCCTCAATACCGATATCCAAAAGCTCCGCCAGATCGTCCAGAAAGACCAGATCGGGGCAGGCGAGACCGCGCTCCCATTTGGAGACGGCCTGGGGAGAGACTCCCATGTGGACAGCGACTTGACCCTGTGTCAGCCCCAGCACCCGCCGCCGTGCGGCAATGCGGGAGCCCAACTGTTCGGGATGAATCATTAAGCACGTTACTCCTTTTTAGCAGAGGTCGGTGTGTCACCATGGGTGACCGACACCGCCGATGCGGGTTCAGGAGAGGCAGGACACTCTGAAAGCCCTGTCTCACAGTCGATCAGCCCTGCCCCGCGCCCCGCGGTTAGCCGCAGGGCGGGGTCAGAGTCGGATGTGCTTTGATGATCCTTGTACGAATGATTTGCTTGTGCGTATGCGTTTCAGCGAATGAGTCCCAAGGACATCAGCCGCGCCAACCCGTGAGGCGCGGGTCACAGCATCCGAATTTTACCGAGTTAATCATATATAACTCCGCCTCCTTTCTTTCCGACCGTCCCCTCGAATTGTGCACCATCCTCGGTTCAAGTCTAAATTTCACGTTTCCGTGATGGCCTTATTATAGCACACTTTTGAGCGGTTGTCAATCAACCTGTGGTTTATTTTGCAGGAAAATCCATCAGAGAGAGCGTCGTCTCCCCGCTCAGGTCATGGGCCTCAAACGCCACCTTCTTCACCTCGGTCTCCCCCTCGGTGCAGTATTGGTATACTCCCGCCGAGGTGTCCATGCAGCAGGTGTACAGAGTGCGGTGACACCCTCCCTCGGGCGTTACGACCGATCCCACCGTGGGAGACACCGCTCCCAGAATGCGGAAGAACTGCGCCACGGCGTAGTCACCGCCGCCGTCCTTCCCTGCCGCATCTGCGGCCTCCTTGGCGGCCTCCTTGGCGGCCTTTAGGGCGGTCTGCTCCATCCACCACCGTCGCAGGGTGGCGGCGCGGACAAAGCGGGAGGTCGAGGAGTAGTCCCCCGGCAGTCCCGGTTCGTCTCCTCTCATGGCGCGGCAAGCGCGGAGGGCGGCCAGCTGCTCGGGATAGGCGGGGTCGTTGGTCAGAACACCTGCCCCATCGGGGCGGTCTCCATAGATCTTCATCCCCGCCGCCGTCACCTCCAGGATCAGCCCACCCCGAGTGGGGTCGGCATCGACGATATGCCAATGGAGGGGGGCGGTACCCACCGTATCCGAAAAAGGCTTGTCCACCACGCAGATATCCGTGAGGGCGGCGCGCACCTCCTCCACGGTAGCGCAGGTGCCCAGCAGGTAGGGGATCAGCTCCCAGGGGGCGAGATTGAACCAACCGGCTCGGGGGACGGGCGCATAGGCGGCGTTTTTTGCAAAGCGCAGACCCGCCATGCAGAGTCCTTTTTCATTCATAGCCTCGGCGTAGAGGGGATAGCCGCTTGCGGCTGGGCCGCTTGCGGCTGGGACGTCGGCCACGGCTCCGTTTGTAACGGTGGCCATGCCCAGAAGGGCGTAGTGGTGGGTCTGGGGGTAGCAGTCGGCAAAGTGGAAGGGGTAGCGGCGGGGGGTGAGGATCACCCGCTCACCGAAGTGGGTGTCCAGATCCAGCGTGCGGCCGAAGAGGTGGCGGCCGTCAGCGGTAGGCAGAGAGAGGGAGGTACACATATGAGGGAAAACTCCTTTTTTGAGGGAGTATGGGCAGGAGATAGCAGGCATATACAAAAACAAAGTCCCTCCGCGGAGAATGCGGAGGGACAATGTTACGAGCAATGGCTTCAAATTTGGGTTTATCGAACTGTATGTTGTGTACTTTTCTTTCCGTGGCGAAAGAAAAGTACCAAAAGAACGCCCCGTAAGGAAGAAACCCACGGTTTCTTCCTTACGTATCCATCATCCTTATCCGCGCGACTCTTTCGCCCTTAATGGGGCAAAAGAGTCTGATTGCGCGGAGGGTCGCCAAAACCCGCATGCCCGCACGATCGGCGGAGCGCCGACCGCGCGGAACTCGCCGCTTTGCTTTCGCCCGAAGTCGCTTTTTAACTTGTCGGATAACGGAATACCGTGGGTTGCCACCAAACGGGCGACCAACCGCGCGGCCGTCACTCTGACGGCCGTGCGGCTTCATGGCAAACTGCGACTTGACAGCGCATTAGCCTCTTTCGCTATCAAGCGAAAGAGGCGCGCAGTTCAGGGGAAAGGATCCTTAAGGAAAGTACCGTGGGTACTTTCCTTAAGTGGCGCTCTTTCGGTCCCTTTCTCTCGCCACGGAGAGAAAGGGACATAACATACCGATAAACTGCAATTTACTTCTCCCACAGCTTCCCTGCCTCGCGGAGAATATCGCAGGAAACCGAGGGAATGCGCCCCAGATAGTCGGGGCCCACGTTCAGAAGGTAATTCGCCCCACGGTCGCGGCAGAGTCTGCGGAGGCGTACCACCTCATCGGGGGACTTCCAGTTGGTGTCGAAGGCCTTGTAGCCCCACGTGTCGTTGAGAGTGGCGGGGGTCTCGAACAGGAGGTCGGTCTGTCCATCTTCAGGCATTTCGTTGTCCCCTGCGGAGGTGTAGTCGCCGTAGCCGTTGCCGATGCGGGAGTTGACCAGACAGGCGGGCTGGTAGGTCTTGACCATGCGGTACAGCTCGTCGGTCTGCTCCGCCGAGATGGTCTGGGGGGTATCGAACCAGATGAGGCAGAGGTCGCCGTAGTTCGTCAGGATCTCCTTGACCTGGGGCTTGATCTTCTCCTCAAAGCAGC
>JAZRIF010000104.1:0-4705 GCA_045645165.1 Eubacteriales bacterium | reverse complement strand
GTATATCCTCTGTCAAACAGACCCATATAGGGAAAGCAGGTGTCCAGAGGGCGCCCAGCCCTTTGGTGGCGCTCTTTTGGTACTTTTCTCTCGACACAGAGAGAAAAGTACATAAACAAACTCACCGATAAACCCAAATTTTAACAAGCATCATCTTTATTCTTCATTATACCACACATATCCGTTTTTTGCAAGGAAAATCTTTTCCAACAAAAAGGAATCGGCCACCGTCGTTTTACGACAATGGCCGATTTCTATCCTTGAAGGGTAGGGTCTGCGCGATTAGACGCGTTGGCGCCTATTAGGCGCGGTTGACCTTACCGGAACGCAGGCAACGAGAGCAAACGGCAACGGTCTTGTGAGTACCGTCAACGACTGCCTTGACCTTGCGAATGTTGGGCTTCCAGGTGCGATTGGTTTTACGGTTGGAGTGAGACACATTCTGACCGTAAACAACACCCTTTCCGCAGATACTGCATTTTGCCATGACTTGACACCTCCTTACTATGGTTTCGGGCCTGTCAGGTTATGACACGCCTACAACATAAGACAACAGCATGTATTATACCATAAAGTTTCAAAAAAAGCAAGAGTTTTTTCAAAAAAAGTTTGGAAAAATTGCAATATTTTTTGGATTCTGTTCTGTGCAAATTTCCGAAAATCATTTACGGCAAGTTTTACTTGCGGTTCTTCTTCTCCAGTTCCCGCTGTTCTTTGAGCTCTTGACGGGAGGGACGATCCGATTCGGGCAGCTCGGGAATGCCCATACTCGTCATGTGGAAATCCTTGGCGCCGGCAATATAGCCAACCATAGAGATCAACATAGCAGGAATGGGAATGAGGAAATACACCCACCAGAAGCTGTTGAGCGTCATACCTCCCAACTGAATCGTAGCCAAAACGCCCTGATACATCCCCTGAGTCAGCAAAGCCACAAGACGGGCGAAGGACTCCAAACCACCTACATTTGCCAGTTGGCCGATCATGATCAGGACAGCCAGCAACAAGTTTACAGAGTTCGCGACAAGAGAAATCCAAAGCCCCCTGAAAGGGCGGAAGGGGATCTTTTCGTACTGAATACTGAGACGATCGGCAGAACCCGTTCTATGAGCAGTGCCGTAAGTCAACGCCAGGTAGAAAACGATCGCGCCGATACTGCTCCATAGCAAAAGGGCGTTGCTTTTTGCTTTCGACGCAGTCATTGCAAGAGCAAAGCCGAACATAGATATGGCAAACTGATTGAGAGCCAGACGCACGCTCTCATAGGAATATCTTTCAAAGAATGCTTTCATGTACACACACTCCGTAGTTTACGTTGGACTCTATTATACAGAAAAAATGTTTCCACTTTACCACCGATTTGTAACGAAATGAAAATGAATTGTGACAATTTCATGAGCAGAACAAATTATTTACAGTTTGTCCACGAATTTGTCGAAAAATTCCGTATAATTAAGGGTAGAGAAATAAGCAGAAAGGCGGTGCATCCCGTATGCGTCATGAGATCGACGTCAATGAATTCTCCCCCGTGGTACGGGAGTTCGCAAGCTATAAAACCGTCATCCAGGGCTGTTCCCAGCGCACGGTGGAGCAGTACCTCATCGATCTGCGTACCTTCTTCCGCTACCTGCTCTGCGAGGGTGACCAATCCATCCTGCACGACAGCGAGAAATTCATGGAGATCACCGTGGAATCGGTGGATCTGGACTACCTGAAGAAGATCTCCACCGATCAGATCTACGATTTCCTGCTCTACACCGACTCCGAACGGGACAACCAGACCGCCGCCAAGGCGCGCAAGCTGGCGGCCATTCGGGCGCTGTACAAGTTCCTCGTGAACAAGCGCGGATACATGGAGGACAATCCCGCCGCGAACATCGACTCTCCCAAAAAGAAAAAGGCCCTCCCCAAATTCCTGTCCTTGGAAGAGGCGCGGGCTCTGCTTTCGGCGGTCCTGAACGATGATGAATCTCCCAACCGCGAGCGGGATTTCTGCATGATCACCTTGTTCCTCAACTGCGGAATGCGAGTAGGGGAACTGGTAGGCATCAATCTGCAGGATATCGACACCGAGCTTCGTTCCCTGCGGGTGTTGGGTAAGGGCAACAAGGAACGCATCATTTACCTCAACGAGGCTTGCCGCGAGGCGTTGCGGGGGTATCTGTCCATCCGCAAGAGCGAGAAGTACATCAAATGCGCCGACAAGGCTTTGTTCCTCTCCAATCGCTCGGCGCGGCTCTCCATTCAGGGCGTGCAGGTGACGGTGCAGAAATACCTCAGGCTGGCGGGATTGGAATCCAAGCACTACTCGGTGCACAAGCTCCGCCACACCGCCGCAACGCTGATGTATCAATCGGGGGCGGTGGACATCCGCGTGCTCAAGGACATTCTTGGCCACGAACAGCACAACACCACCCAGATCTACACTCACGTCAGCAACCGCAACATGGAGGAGGCCATGCGCCACAATCCTCTGTCGGGTGAGGACGACAAAGCATAGAGAACGTGTGGGGGAAACTTCTTTCAAGAAGTTTCCCCCACACCCCTTTTAAGAACTTTCAGAAGGGATTCGTCTTTTTGGGATAGATCTCATGAGCGGTTACTTTAGCTCGGCCATGATCCGTTCATATTCCGGCGTTTTACGGAGAGGCTCGAATGCAGGTTCTGCTTCGATTTCCTCACATAAGCTGGCTCGTTCAGACCCAGGAGAGGAAAAATATTGGAAGTCGCTTCGATTGAGCAACAAGGAGGAGGGGGAACCTTCACAGGGGAGGGCATCCATCCGTATCGCCAGCTCGGCCGCTTTGTCAAGAGCGGTCAAACTTCCGTTGGTGTCATTCAGTTTCATGGACAGTACCGCGATCTGTATATAAAGCTGGTACGAAAACAGTAACCCGATCGGCCAGTCACGGCATTCATAAAACAGCGCGTATGCCGCGATCATTTTTTCGCATAAGGCAATTTTTTCTTTCGTCGTATAGCAATCCGTATGTAAAACATCCTTTACCATGAAATGAATGTCCGGCAAAGTCTGTATGATGCTGTTTTGGATATGTGAAACAAGCTCTTCTCCCTTCAAAATCCGGCACCATATACGCTGACGCTCATATTTCCCATTCATCTGCAAGGCAATTTGCCTGGCTTTTTTGTATTCGCCGATCGATATGTACGCTTGACAGAGGAGAGAGAACGCATTGGAGGACACCGCGTTCAGATCGGGCTCGTGACGCATGATATCCTCGTAAAGGCGAATCACTTCCTCCAAAACCTCCCTCGGCGGAGTCCAGCATGCGGTGCATCCCATCAACGCTTCGGCAAGATTGTTCTTGAGCTGAACGGAATGCGGAAATTTTGCAAGCCCCTCTCGGGCAATTTGAACCCCTTCCGCATAGGACGCATTGGCGGTCGCGTGGATAATGGAGGCTATTTGCTTTTGTTTTTGTTGTTCATTTATTCCGCAAAGTGTGTCCAGCGTCACATGGAAGTATTCAGCAATATCGGGAAGAAAGGTTATATCCGGATATCCTTCACCTCTTTCCCATTTTGACACCGCTTGCGCCGTTACGCCGATGTCATTTGCGAATTCTTCCTGTGTGATTCCCATTTCCTTTCGCAAGTTTCGAATTGTGCCTGCAATATTCAATTCCATATAGAAGTCCCCTTTCTCAACTCTCAACGAATTACGGCTGAAACAACACGGAAAATCCATGTCCAACCGGCAGTGCAAGCTGAAACTGTCTTGCATTGCTCTATCGTTGTCTCAAGTATACCACGTTTTTTCTCATAAAGCAATAACGGTATCCGTTATCGTATAAACGTTCCGTTGATTTTTGGGCACAAATTTGAATAAGCGAACGTGCACATCTTTTTCAAGAATTTTTAGGATAGAGATTGGATGTTTATTTGTGTTTCTCTTTGGGTGGAGGCGCGCCTCTCTTCCGTTTCTTATTCTTGGCCGCGGAAAAACCGAAGGTTCCGATCTTATCCCCCAGGGCGAAATACTCCCCGTGGGCGTAGGCGGCCAGCCCGGCGCGATCCATGCAAAGCTTACCGTTCTCGTCCAAAATGGAATCGTCCACGTCCACCGCTACCACCTCGGCCAAGAACAGGTCGTGGGTGCCCTGGGGAAGGATATCGATGACCTTACACTCCAGCGCCAGAGGGCATTCTTCAATGAGGGGGCAAGCAACCGCCGATGCGGGGGCTTTATGGAGTCCCGTTTTCTCGAATTTATCCACCTTGGCGCCCGTGAAGATGCCGCAGTAGTCGCATTCGCGGACAAGCTTGGCGGGGGTGAGGTGGATGACAAACTCGCCGCTGTCCTTGATGATCTGATAGGAGTGGCGAGTGGGGCGGATGGCGATGGAAACCCGTGGCGGGTGGGTATTGATGATCCCCGCCCAGCCGACGGTGATGATATTGGAATTTTCCATGTCCCCGCAGGTGACCATAACGGGGGGGACGGGGGCGAGGAGGGCACTTCCCTTCCAAGTAATTTTAGCCATACAAATATGTCCTTTCAACAAGGGTTGTAACTGTTCGAACAGTATTCAAATTGGGGTTTATCGAGGGGGCTTTGCCCCCTCGACCCCCACCAAAGGGACTTTTGGAAAAGTCCCTTTGGAATCTTCAAAACTTTCAAAAAACATTGATAAATAATTCTTTTTTAAAGTTTTTGGGAGTCCAGAACCCTTTTTTCAAAAAG
>JAZRIF010000103.1:0-35988 GCA_045645165.1 Eubacteriales bacterium | reverse complement strand
ATAGTTTTGCCCCTGAACTTACACGGAGTTCAGGGGCTTTTTGTACCGGAAGCCTATGCTTGCTAATGGAATTTTGAACCGTTATAGAGGAAGCCTATGCTTGTTAAAGAGGTTTGATGCGGGATTATTTTGAGCTTACATATAAAATGGGAGTCGAACGCAGTGAAGAAAACGCTCCGGTGGAGCGTTTGGGAACGGTGACCGAAGGATTTTGCAAAGCATAACCGCAGTTCACGGTTCTTGTAAAATACTACCGACAGATACCAAGATCATGCGTATATTCCAATTTCAACAAGATATATCCTTAATTTTTTGCGGCAGAGTAAAATTGCAACTAAATTGTCTTGCTTTTTTTCATGAATTGTGTTATACTAAAAAGAGCGAAATCGTACGATCCCACGTTTTTGGGATGCCATTGTATGGTAGCAAATATGAATCCGGGAGAGAAATACATGAATCACAAACGAATCGCTTTACTTATAAGTATGGTTTTTCTTTTTGGAAGCGCGATCTCTTGTCAAAACGCAACGTTACCCAACGCCACTAATGAGTCTGAAGGAGAAAAGCCCGCTGAGGTCACAAATGATATGATCAATGAAACGATTCATGAAACTACTCTGGAAGGAACTGTCACCCACCCTGTCACAGAGCCGATTACAGAGCCGATCACTGAAAACGAAACGGAAATAGACGAGGCGACGGGTACAATTTATGAAATCGTACAAAACCCCATCCACAACGGAGGTGGTGATCCTTGGGTCGTGGCATGGGAAGGAAGCTACTACTACTGTTATTCCACAGGGAACGGCGTATCCATCGCCAAAATGCCGTCTCTCCACAAGCTTCAACCCAAGGGAACGACGGTATATACTGCCCCCGCAGATACGGCATATTCAAAAGAATATTGGGCTCCCGAGCTGCACTATATTCGCGGTGAATGGTATATCTATGTGGCCGCAGACGATGGCAATAATGAGAACCACCGTATGTATGTCTTGAAGGGAACCTCACAAAATCCCCGCGATCCCTATGAAATGGTGGGACAAATCACCGATCCCTCCAACAAATGGGCCATCGACGGAACCGTTATGGAGCTCGGCGGCGAGCTTTACTTTATCTGGTCAGGCTGGGAGGGAGACGAAAACGTAGCGCAGAACATTTACATTGCCCACATGAGCGATCCCTGTACCATCGACAGCGAACGTGTTTGCATCTCGGTTCCGAAATTCAGTTGGGAAAAGCACGGCAAGCCCTACGTCAATGAAGGCCCCACCGTGCTGCAACACGAAGGCAAAACCTTTATTGTCTACTCTGCCTCGGGAAGCTGGACGGACTACTATTGTCTGGGCATGTTGACCCTGACCGGCGACGATCCTATGAATCCTGACCATTGGAAAAAGAAATCGAGCCCCGTCTTTAAGATGAAGGCGGGCGTATGTTACGGCCCGGGTCACTCCTCCTTCTCGACAGCTGTGGATGGAAGCGTATGGATGATCTACCATGCCAATCTCGAATCCGGCAGTGGATGGTACGGGCGTTCGGTCTGGATCTCCCCGGTCACCTTTGATGAAAACGGCATGCCCGATTTTGGAAAGCCGGAGGCCGAGGTACGCTTTCCCATTGAAATAAAGCCATAATTTTTATCAAAAAAGGCGTCCCTCATGCTCGTCGCATGGGGGACACCTTTTGTGCTTATTGAGTCAGGTAAATTACCACTCGGAAACCCAGTCGGGATCTACGATCACGTTGGTGTAGCAAACGTCGGGAACCTCGCAACGGATACCGTAGCGGTCGCCTCCCGTCCAGACCTCGTCGTAATAGGAGATCAGCCACTCTTCGTTGGCATAGCAATCAATGAAGCCCTCGCCGTCAAACTCCACGGAGATCGTGATGGTATCGCCGTGCTTGTAATTGGGGATAGGCTGGGAAACGTACAGCTCCGTCCAGGGCTGTCCGTTACTCGAGACCTTGGCCAGATAGAGCGTAGCATCGTCGGATACGAACAGGAAATAGTAGGTCGGGCCGTCCTCCCAGAAATAATACTGCTCGTACTCATCGTTCATCATACCAAAAACGATGCCGTTATCATTGTTATGCTGCTCGGGCGCCGAGAAGGTAGCGGTGATCTTGCCGTGACCGATTCTGTCATTGGTCACGATGAACATGTTATTATCCGAGGTGGACAGAGCGTCGCCGTATTCAAAGCTGAATTCGCCCGATGCGTTATAGCCCTTGATCTCGGTGTTCTTTCCGTTGCTGATAACGGGATTGACAACGGACTCGTAGGGAACGTCCTCGGGCTCAACCCACTCGGTGGTAGCCTCTTCGGTGGCGGGAGGCAGGGTGATGTCTTCCTCGGTGGGAGCTTCGGTAGGGGCTTCAGTGGGAGCCTCTGTGGGGGCTTCGGTGGGAGCCTCAGTCTCCGGTTCTGCGGTCGTGACCGCAGCGGTGGTCTCGGACGAGGGCTCCTTTGAATCACAGGAAACGGCGGTTGCCATAACCAATACCAGTGCCAGCATCAGGAAAAAGAAACGTTTCATGGGTATTCCTCCATTACAGTGAGCCGCCCTATGAGCGGCTGCAGAATTGATCGAACGGGAAACAGGAGATTACCGTTTGAACGAACACATTATACCACAAAATCACGCGCATGTCAACCATATTGAACGAAATCTCTTGCATTTTTGTTTTCCGTGTGGTACAATATAGGTAAAAGATCATGAATCGGAAAGGTGCATCATTCAAACATGAAACGATTTTTACATATTTTTGTTGCCGCTCTGCTTCTGGTCGGGTCGCTGAGCTCTTGCCAATCCATAGAACCGGTCACCGACACCGAAGCGGGAACTGTCACCGACACCGCCCCGTCAACCGACGGAGCCGAAACGGAACAGTCTCCCCCCATCGACCCCCCCGAAGGAGGCGTACCTATGGAGAATATTTCCTGCTATCAAAATCCCATTCTTACCGCCGAGGCCGAAAACGCCTGGCCGGGCTACGGCTTCGGAGATCCATTCGTCATGCGTCATAATGGCGTATACTACCTGTACGTCAGCACCAAGGACGGTAGTGTAGGTGTCAAGTGTTGGTCGTCCATCGATCTGGTAAACTGGACGTTCGAGGGATTTTGCACCAACCATCCCATAACCCGCGGCGCGTATGCTCCCGAGGTCTACTACTACAACGGCTATTTCTACATGTACACATCTCCCGCAGGTAACGGTCATTACGTCCTCCGCAGCACCTCTCCTACCAAGGGCTTTGAACCTGTGACCGATAATATGGGGATGTCCATCGATGGCTCGGTTTTTATCGACCATGACGGCAAGTGGTACTTTTATACCGCAGGGCACGGTGCCATACAGGTCTACGATATGCTCTCGCCTACCGAAATGAAAAATGGCAGACCGCTCCGCTCCATATCGGTGAACGGCGACTGGACGGAAGGCGCCATGGTGGTTTATCATGATGGCTACTATTATCTTACGTATACAGGCAACCACGTTCTGAGCAAGTCTTACCGCATCTACTACGGTGCTTCCAAGAATTCCCCCGTTTCCTATATGGACGTCTCTGCCCATAATCCGTTGCTGATCAATACCTCGGATGAAATTTTCGGTATCGGTCACAGCTCCACAGTGAAAGGCCCCGATCTGGATAGCTACTATATCGTCTACCACTCCTTGGTCAATATGACCCCCAACCGAAGCATGAGCATCGACCGCATCGTGTTCAACGGGGAAAGCATGGAGATCATGGGCCCCACCGTGGCAGAGCAGCAGGTACCGGAGCTTCCCGACGTATACCATTACTTTGAGGCAGGCGCCTCCCTGAAGGGATGGTCCCTGAAGGGTGCGCTCGGAAGCGGACGGACAGGGCTTTCCCTGAGCGCTGAAAGCTTGCTGGTATCCAAAACGCCTTTCGAGGGAGATTTTACTGCCGAGTACAATATCACTTCCATCTCCGAGGGCGGACAGGCAGGCGCGATCTTCGCTTATACCGACGCTGAAAACTTTGGCGCGTGCTACTTCTCGCCCGAGGAGCAGAAGGTGATCGTTGAAATCACTGTATCCGGAAAAACCACGGTCACCAAAGCGGATGCCGTACGCTCCTTTGGGGAGGATACCCGTTTCGATTGCCTCCAATCCCTGCAGATCGAGCGAAACGGGAAGGATTACACCTTTTACATGAACGACCGTCTCCTGTGTATCATCCGTGACAGCGCACTGACAGGCGGTTCCATTGGCTATATGACCAAGGGCGGCGAGGCATCCTTTGGCTTTATCGGCGGTACGGGTGCCGTGGGCGGTCGGGGTGTTGCGGATACCTACAAGAGTGTGTCCGATCTGAATGGCCTCATCCCCGCCAATAGTTACACATCGGGGGACTTTGGGTTCTCTCAAAAAGACGGCGTGACCTTGGTGACTGCCAAGAAGGGGGATATCCTGCATTACCGCGTGCTGGCTGCGGCTGACGGGAACTACGATCTGTCCGTCCGCTATCGCACGGGAACAAGCGATACGGATGCAATCCTGGAGGTGTCTGTGGATGGCACTCCCGTTGCCACAGTACCCTTGAAGGAGAGCCTGTCTGTCACCACAGCCGTCTGCCGGAGTATTCCTATGACGGAAGGACAGCACGTAGTCTCCTGTAAACTCACCTCCGGAAATGCGGATTTCCTTGACTTCACGCTGCTGAAAAATCAACCCGTGACCCGGTTGACGGTGGATTTCAGCACCGACGCTGACGGCCATATCTATTCGGACGGTAACTGGAGCTTGCGGGATGGCCGTCTGACCCTGACGGATGCCCGCGCTTCGGGTAAGCGTCTGTACGGTCACAAAAACTGGGGTGACTATACCGTGGAAGTGTCTGTTACACCCATGGAAAACCCCAACTGCGGACTTCTTGTGAGAGCCACCAATCCGGGCGCGCCCAATTTTATGAATCACGCCCCGACGAGCTCGGATGCCGCCACAGGCACCGATTGGCTGGAGGGCTACTTTGTGGGGCTGACCGAGGGGGCCGTCATTCTGGGGAAGCAGAGCTACGGCTACCAAGAGCTGTCCCATAGAAACGGTCGGTTTGAGACAGGAAAGACCTATCGGCTGAAGGTGATCTGTCAGGGGGCCCGTCTTCAGGTTTATGTGGATGGTGAGCTTTGCATTGACTACACCGATGATGCTCCCTTCATGCAGGGCATGGTGGGGATCCGATGCTGCCATTCTTCTGCAGCCTTTGATGATCTCGAGGTGATCGGTGATGTAGGCGTGGGGGAAGACGGATAACTTTCGAACGGCCGTTGTTTCAGGTCGTACCGGATAAAACGGAACAGGCCTATGCTTGGTTCGGTATATTCGATTTTGCTACATCTATCTCTACCCAAAAAAGAAGGCACCCTTCGCGGGTGCCTTCTCTGTTTGAATTGCATGTTCTTGCGCGATTTTTATGAACTAAATACCACGGTGACGGTTGTACCCACACCGATCTCGCTCTCAATGGTCAGCTCTGCTTCCATGATGGCGCAGATGTGCTTAACGATAGCAAGACCGAGTCCTGTACCGCCTATACGCTTAGAGTGAGATTTATCCACACGGTAGAAGCGTTCGCAAAGGCGAGGCAAATGCTCCTTCTCGATGCCGATACCCGTGTCCCTCACCTGTAGGGTTACACCGCCTTCTGCTTCGGAAAGCGTAACGGTGATCGAGCCATCATCCTTGTTATATTTAATGGCGTTGGAGATGAGATTTTCAACAAGCTCAAACACCATGTTTTGATCGGCAACGATGCTTGCGGAGCCGACAACATGGGTTGCGAGGTTTTTCTTCTTGATTTCCTCAGCAAACTCACCGAAGATCTCGGATGCTGTGGCGTGAAGGGAAACCGTGGCGGGGATGTTCCCGGGCGTGTCGCCGTTTTCGATCTTGGAGAGCATGAGCATGTCGGATATCAGGGAGCCGAGGCGAAGACTTTCCTTGTAGATGCGGGTGATCTGCTTTTTGGAGCCCTCGTCCAGACTATCCTTGTTCATAAGAACCTCGGAGAAGCCCTGCAAGACCGTGATGGGGGTCTTGAGCTCGTGTGAGGCGTTGGCGAAGAAATCGCTCTTTTGCTTCTCAATGAGCTTCTCCTTCGTAATATCCGTCACGATCACGATAGCGGAAATGTCGTCGCAGATGACCTCGCTTTTCACCTTGGTGATCACCACCGACAGGTGCATATCGTCGTACGTGCAGTTGAAGGCGTAATCCTTACCGATATGCTCGGTGATGGTTTCGTAGATGGGCAGTTTTTCAATGAGGGACAAAAGATCCTGCCCGATAGCGCTCTGCGTGCCGTTGAACATCGACAAGGCGCGCTTGTTGGCGAAGACGATGCGCTTTGTGTGATCCAGCGCGATGATGCTCTGGGAGACGTTATCCAGTACGGCGTTGAGTTTGACCCGCTCCCCGTCCGCCACACGGATGTGGTTGTGGATGTTGGCGTTCAGCTCGTTGATCTGATTCAGCACGCTGAACAACTCAGGCTCACTCATGTCGGTTTGGATGGGGGTGTACTGTCCGCCGTTCAAGCTCTTCAGGCTCCCGCCGATTTCCGTCACCTTGGCGGATACGCTACGGGAAATAAAAGTCGCAAGTCCAAAGGACATCACGAGGGATACGAGCAGAACCAAGAGCAAAAGCGGCAACAACGCGGTGATGTAGGTCGTGATATGGTTGCCCCAGACCGCCAACCGCAAAACCACCGTCGTCCCGTCCCCAAGGGTGGTGAGGATGGCGTAGTAGGTCATATCCGACTTGAATGTTTCCGAGTATCGTTCCACGGCGTCGGGCTTGCCCGCCAGGGCGTTCTGAAACTCTTCTCTGTCCTTATGGTTTTCCAGTTCCGCGTTGGTATCGCTCTCGTAGAGAACGTTTCCCGCAAGATCCAGAATGGTGATGCGCAATCTCGGATCGTCCTGATACTTGTCAAACCGCGCAAAATCCTCCTCGCTGAGCAGCATCAGCGCCACCAACTCGGTCTCCTCCATCAGACGCTCCCGCACAATATTCTTGGTGTTCAGCTGGACAGCGATGATACCGAACATAAACATGAGTAGGACGGCAACGAGGGAGACCGTGAAGACCCTGTAAAATATCTTCTTTTTCATGTTCCGTCAAAGCGATAGCCGATACCGCGCACGGTAATAATCACGTCGCCCCCTCCGCATGCTGTGATCTTGTCCCGAAGCTGGGAGATATGGATATCCAGAGTTCTCGTCTCTCCCATGTAGCTCTCTTCCCAGACCTCACGGAACAGCTCCTCACGGGGAATGGTCACCCCCGCCCTCGCAATGAGCATTTTGAGGAGCTTGAATTCCTTTAAAGTCAGCCCCAGATCGCGGTCCTCATAAAAGACCTTGTAGAGATTGTTGTCAATGACAAAGCCCTTGCGATTGGTCACGTAGAGGTTGGCGCGGCGGATGTTGGTCTTGATGCGGGCGATCAGCTCCAGCACCGAAAAAGGCTTGGTCATGTAATCGTCTGCTCCCTTGTTGAGTCCCTTCACCGCGCTGATCTCGTCGGACTTGGCGCTGACGATGATGACGGGGATTCGCTCATCCATTTCCCGGATCCCCGTCAGTATGGTGTACCCGTCCATGTCGGGGAGCATGATATCCAGAATGATGAGGGAGGGGCGGTTCTCTCTGAACTCGCGGAAGAAATCCTTTCCGTTTTCGAACATTTTCGTGGCGTATATGCCTTCAAAGGCGCCATCGTACAGCTCGCGTATGCCTTCGTCGTCCTCGACGATGTAAATCAAATCATCCATCAGAATTCTTGTTTTACCTCCGTACAATGATTTTCTGAATTGATTATACCACAAAATTGTTACGAAATCAACCGAAAAAATCGTTCATTACGGAGATATGCCCATTCCCAATGTAAGGTTTATGTAAAGTCTATTGACGGTGATTTTCAAACATGATATAATGCCTCTCGGTTGCGTTAGAAACCGTATTTACGGTTCACATATAAACCTGAAAATTAGGAGGAAATTTATGTTTGACATTTTTGACGTCCTTGCCCTGATCGGCGGCCTGTGTTTGTTCCTGTTCGGTATGAACGTAATGGGAGACGGCCTTGAGAGACGGGCGGGCAACAGCTTGAAGTCCCTTCTCGGTAAACTCACCAACAGCCGTATCAAGGGCTTTTTGACGGGTCTCGGTGTGACCGCCGTGATCCAGAGCTCGTCCGCTACCACCGTTATGGTGGTGGGCTTCGTAAACTCCAAGGTCATGACCTTAAAGCAGTCCATCGGCGTGATCATGGGCGCGAACATCGGTACCACCGTCACTGCGTGGGTTCTCAGCTTGGGCGGTATCTCCAGCGACAACATGATCATGAAGCTCATGAAGCCCATGTCCTTTACCCCCGTCCTCGCCCTCATCGGTATCGGGTTCATGATGTTCTCCAAATCCTCGAAAAAGAAGGACGTGGGCACCATCCTGCTGGGCTTTGCCACCCTGATGTTCGGTATGGACGCCATGAGCGACGCCGTCAAGGGGCTGGCCGATATCCCCGAATTCCAGAACCTTTTCCTTGCCTTCACCAATCCCATTCTGGGTGTGATCGTCGGCGCCGTGGTGACGGGTATCATCCAATCCAGCTCGGCCTCCGTGGGTATCCTGCAGGCGCTGTCCGCGACGGGGGCTGTGTCCTATGCCGCCGCGATCCCCATCATCATGGGACAGAACATCGGTACCTGCGTGACCGCGCTCCTGTCCTCCTTTGGCACCAACAAGAACGCCAAGCGCGCCGCCATTGTCCACCTCTCCTTTAACGTCATCGGTACGGTCATCTGGCTTTCGGTGTTCAGCATCGTGTCGGCTGTTTTCAAGCCCTTGATCCTGACCGAGTCGGCAACCTACTTCGGCATCGCCGTGTGCCACTCCGCCTTTAACATTCTTTGTACCGTCCTGCTTCTGCCCGCGGCCTCTCTGCTGGAGAAGCTGGCGTACAAGCTGGTCCCCGAGAGCAAGACTCCCGAAAAGGTGGTGGAGCTGGACGAGCGTCTGCTGGCGACACCCCCCGTGGCAGTGGCGCAGAGTTACCATCTGACCTGCAAGATGGCCGCCGAGGCCATCGAGGGCTTTAAGCTCAGCATCTCCGCCTTTGATGAGTATACCCCCGAAACGGCTCAGCGTATCCGCGAGATCGAGGATAATACCGACCACTACGAGGACATTCTGGGTACCTATCTCACCAAACTCAGCAAGAGTCAGGTGTCCGACGAGGACAGCGCCACCGTGACCAAGCTTCTGAAAGCCATCGGTGACTTCGAGCGCATCTCGGATCACGCCGTCAACGTGTTGGAATCCGTGGAGGAGCTTCGTGAAAAGGGCGCAGAATTCTCCCCTGCCGCCAAGGCCGAGCTGAAAACCCTCTGCCGCGCCACCGAGGATATTCTGTCCATGACCGAGACCGCCTTCGTGCAGGGCGACCTTGCCACCGCCTACGACGTGGAGCCTCTGGAGCAGGTCATTGACGACCTCAAATCCCTCCTGCGCAACAATCACATTCGCAGACTGAAGGAGGGAACCTGTACCGTGGAAACGGGCTTCGTATGGGGTGATCTGCTGACCAACTTTGAACGCGTCAGCGACCATTGCTCCAATATCGCCGTCGGTATCATCGACGAGAGCGAGCATACCATGAACGCCCACGAGGTCATCAAGAATCTGAAGGAAAGTAATGCTCACTTCGGAGAGAAGTATGCGGAGTATTCGAGCAAGTACGTGATCTGAACGGCTTTCCGATTTGCGTCCGTGAAAACATCAGAAAACACCGTCATGGCCAAGCTTTACCGGCTATGTCGGTGTTCTTCTTTTGAGGGAGGATCCAGCCTGTGAAACAGGCATCATATTTTTGTTGTCAAAGGATATTGACAATCTTTGCATATTGGTGTATCATATAGTTAATGCTGAAATAAATTCCGAGGTGACCACTATGTACAAAGCCAAACAGAGAATTTTAGACGGTCTTGAAGCCCAAGAAGCTCTTGCCCAAAAAGCAAGAGAGCGTTCCGCAAGAAAATGCGTCTGTGCAATCGCTGCGGTTATGCTCTGCGGCGTTGCTATCATGGGATGCAATAGCACGCCACCGAAGGATGACGAGCTCGATCAGACCACAGCGGTTCAGGAAGTGACTACTGAAGCGCCGTTCGATGACTCAAATGAGCTTGGAACAGACGAAACCGCAACCGTAACCGAGGAGAATGGCAGCGTCACAGAAGAGATGACCGAACCGAATGGGGAAGACACAAAGCCCGAGGATAAGGATTACTACAAAAACGAAATCAAGCTCTTCAACAAATCCATCATGTTCTCTGCCAACGAGTTCGAGGGGGAATATAATTCTGTTATCTTCAAAAACGACGGTCTTATGTTGGTGCCGGGCGCTACCGAAGGTAGCTTTATTTCAGGCGAGATTGACCTCGGCGGCCGTTTCAAGAATATGCTGGCCTCTTGGAATTCCAGTTCCGAGGGAGGTACCGTTGAAATTTCCGTTTCGGTCAAGCTGGATGACGGAAGCTTTACGGGCTGGTATTCTTGGGGAGAATGGAGTGCGATCAGAGGTACTTCCGGCAGCAAGTCCATGGAGGATCAGCACGGCGAAGTGGATATTGATATTCTCACGCTCAAAAAGGAGTGTGGGGGCATCGTCAGATATAAGATCGATATCAAGCAAACCGGTGACCACTCTCCCATTGTTTACAACGTCACACTTGCCTGTGACAAGAAGGAATCCAATCTGAAAGCCCCTGCGGACACCTACAAGAAATTGGACGTGCCCTACAGAAGACAGATGGACGTTCCCGAGATCGGTGGCAGTATTTGTTCCGCAACCTCACTTTCCATGGTTCTTTTGTACCATGGCGAGCAGGGTCTTGACGTGGCAGACGTTGCTTGGGGCGTACGTGACTACGGTGCCGAGAAATTCGGAAACTGGGCCTTTAACGTAGCCTACGCGGGAGAGCTTGGCTATAACGCCTACATTGACTATTTCGATATCGACGCCATTAAATATGCCGTTTCCACAGGTCATCCCATGGTTTGCTCCATCCGGGTAAAGGCCGGACAGCTTGCCGGTAGCGGGCATCCCGGTTACACGACCAACGGTCATCTGCTCTGCGTTGTCGGTTACGAGGAACGGGACGGTCAAAAGTGGTTGCTCATCAATGACCCGGCGCACCCCGAGGTCAAAGCCATACTCGAATCTGAGTTTCAGAACATTTACAGAGGCGTTTCCTACATTGTTCAGCTCAGACCCGATCATTCTCTTGGAGAATAAGCAAGAGCCCCGTACGAATTGAATAGCCAAAGAACAATCCCCCGCGTCATGGATATTTCATGATGCGGGGGATATTTTCAAGTAAAGGCAATGCCACATATAGGGCATAACACGAGAATCAAAAGTTTCTGCGCATCACCAAGCTGTTCAACTGGAGTATCACCCACGTAACCTTATCTACGGACTCCGAGAAGGGAAGGATCGACCGGGCAAACGGCAATTGCGTATGATACATGATCATGTGGATTACCGTCATAACAGAATCGGCAAATTGACCTACGGATTGACCGTAAAATTCAATAGTGGATAATTGTCACCCTGTTTGAATAAAAAACGGAAATAGGCCAAAAGACAGAATTTTCGTTCTAAAAGATAGAATTTATTTATGCATACTTGACAAAAACGGTTTTGCTATGCTATAATGAATCAATAAAAATTGCAACAAATCGTTGTGGGAATGGTTCGGTACGTCCGGCTGCTCTCAAACGCCATATGTTGTAATGCAGATTGATTTTTATTTGATTGTAAGGAGGTAATATCATGCGCGCTTTTTTCCAAAAATGCTTGCTCTGTCTGCTCACAGTCTCCATGCTGTTCGGCTGTGTTGCCTGTGGTGGGGGGAATTCCGGGGAGACATCAGCGCAAACGGAGGTTCCGACGCTGTCCCCTTCGGAAACGGGTGTAGGGTCTTCCGATGAAACACTCCCTCCCGAGGATGCGGTGGATCGCACCAAGCCCCAGACGGGTCCCTTCTCCTCCACCACCAACCTAACCTTTGAAAAGCAGAACACCGCCATCATTGAACAGGTGGTCACCGAGGAATATGAATTCATCTCTACCCAAGAATCCAGTACCATATTCGGCATTGGAGAGGGCCGTGCCAAGGGAAGCACCATTCTCCTGAACTCGAAAACGGTAGCCAACATCAATATCGGCGTGTGCTTTAACGAGTCGGTCACTGCCAAATATCAGTTCCATCTGACCTCGTCAGATCCCGACGCCAACTACAACGCTACGTACTTTGGCCTTCGCCTGTCGGGCACGGGCACGGCGCCCAACCACGAATCCTCCCGCGTATGGATCCTCATGAAGGACAATAAGATTGGTATGCGGACAGGTAATTGGCCCAACTGCACCATGGTGGAATGTCCCGTGGATTTCTCCAAGGGTGTTATGGTGTACGTGGAGGACGACACCGCTAAGAATGTCGTCTCCATGTTCTACGACAAGGACGGCGTAAAGACCCCCTTGGCCACCCTGAAGATCACCGATACAAAGCTTGAATTTTATCTGGAAGGAAGCGAGAAGCCCGATATCGTCGAGAAACTGTCCTCTCCCGTCAACAAAACCGGCTATTCTCGTATATGGACGCATCACATGAAAAATTCTGTCGTCATTACCGATCTGAAAATCTCAGGTGACACCACCGTAGCCACTACGGTTCCCGTGGATATGCTCACCTCCCGCGACGTATTCTCCGACACGTGGGTTGCCACCGACGACGTAGGCCGTGTCATACCCACGGGTAGTGACACCGGTACCGCCACCGATAAAAAAGTAGGTATCTTCTACTTTATGTGGCACAACGCCTCCGAGCAGGGAGAAAATCCCCTCTTCGACCATACCAAGGCCTATCTGGAGGGGGGGGTGGACGCCGTGTGGGAGCTCATTCCTCAAGGTCCCATGGGTTTCGCCCATTACTGGGCTGAGCCTTACTTCGGTTACTACAACTCCAATGACGAGTGGGTCATCCGTAAGCATGGCTACATGCTGGCCGAGGCAGGTGTGGACTTCATCTTCGTAGACGCCACCAACGGCATCATTTACGAGCGCAATCTGGAAGCTCTTTTGAAGGTTTGGAGTCAGATGCGCGCTGAGGGCTATCAGGTGCCTCAGATCTGCTTCCATTGCGGAAACACCGACTCTTTGGCCGCCGCGTCCCTGTCCTTCCTGTGGAATAACTACTACTCCACGGGAAAATACGCCGACATGTGGTTCTACTGGAACGGCAAGCCCCTGATCTTCTATCCTGATTCGTTGAACAAAACTCTGTCTGACGAAATGAGAAGCTTCTTTACAGCGCGGCAGAGCTGGGCCTTTACAAACGATGACTGGTATGCCTCCCGTCGCGGTAAGGGTCGTTGGGCATGGGCGGATATGTATCCCCAAAAGCCGGGCTTGTCTCCCAACGGTGATGTGGAGCAGATGATCGTCATGAGCGGCTTCTGGGCCAATGGCAGTAACGGCACCAACGCCGGCCGCAGCTATACCCATGCGAACGGCATCCCCGCCTATGAGGGTGACTGGGACTTTGGCTTTGCCCTCATGAACACCACTTCGGGTTTGGGTCTTGCTTTCCAGGAGCATTTCGATTACGCCATGGAGGTGGATCCTCCCCTCATCATGATCACGGGCTGGAACGAATGGTGGGCAGGCCGCTGGGGCGGTTCCTCGGGCAACGCCGCTCAGGGACAGACCATCGCCGGCGAATACAAGGTAGACGAGAAGAACCCCAAGTACCAGTGGTACTACGTGGATGCCTTCAACACGGAGTATTCCCGCGACATCGAGCCTATGACAGGTGGTTACAACGACAATTACTACTACCAGATGGTGCAGAACATCCGCAAATACAAGGGTTCTCGCGCTCAGGAGGCCGCCTTCGAGCAGTGGGCCATCGACATCAAGGGTGATCTCGGACAGTGGAGCATTGTCGGTCCCGAGTACCGCGACTATCAGGGCGATACCGTGGATCGCGACCACTATTCCTATGTGGGTGATTTCCGCTACACCAACACCTCGGGGCGCAATGATTTCGTGACCTGTAAGGTATCCTCCGATCCCGACAACCTCTACTTCTACGCCGAATGCGCCGCCGAGATCACTTCTCCCGAGGGTACCAACTGGATGAACCTCTTCATCGACGCTGATTGCAACAACGAGACGGGCTGGTACGGCTACGACTTCATCCTCAACCGTTCGCAAAAAGACGGCAAGGTATCCGTGGAGAAATTCAAGGGCACCGATACCTGGGAATTTGAGACCGTAGGCGAGGCCGAATACGACCTGCGTGGAAACGTTCTGCAGATCAAGGTTGCTCGATCCGTCATGAATCTGGGCGACACCTTTGATTTCAAATGGGCGGATAACTCCGTGGTGGACGGCAACGTGATGCAGTTCCTGGATCAAGGCGATGCCGCTCCCAACGACCGCTTCAATTACCGCTACACCACCGTTCAAAGCGAAGTCAAGCTTCCTGAGTGCCTGACCGAGGATATGATCGTCCTCAAGGCAGGCTCCTACAACGCCTTTGCAGGCGGCAAGCAGGTGAGACTGGATGCCTCCAGCACGAAGGCTGTCCTGCTGGGTCGCGGCAGCGAGTTCTATCTCCCCAAGTCCTTTGTGGAAAAAGTGATCGGCGTGTCCTGTGAGGGCCTCACGACCTACGACCACTACGGTATCACATACGTCATGCCCGCCGAGGTCATCGCCGCCGCCGGCAAGACCGTAACGATATCCGAGGATGGACTTTTGGTTATTTCTGCTTCCGCAATCGAGGATCAAGACGTACTGACGACCCTGTACAGAGCGCTCATGTAACGGACTTTCCTCCAAATAACAAAACAGATCCGAGTCGTCGAAGGGCGGCTCGGATCTGTTTTGAACTATATGATTTACAAGTCAGAAGATGCTTCGGATCGTACTGAAGCCATGTATTCGCGAGGGGACAAGGTCATTCTGCGCTTGAAGACCTTGGAAAAATACTGGGCATCGGGGTAACCGCAACGCAATGCCACATCGCTGACGCTGGTGAAGCCTTGACGGAGCATGGTGCAGGCGTGTTGGATGCGTACCGTGTGCAGATACTCCACGATCCCGACACCAACGTGTCTTTTGAAAACGGTGGACAGGTATTTTTTGTTGTATTTCAGGTCACTTCCCAGTCGCTCCAAGGAGAAATCCGGATCTGAGAAATGCTCGTCCACATACTTTTGGATCATTGAGATCAGATCTGTCCTGCCTCCTTCTTGGGTTGTGAATGCGGATAACCGCCCTCCCAAATATGCAAAAGTATGGAGAAGGACTGCCTCGCTGGCCACATCCGACAGCTCTGCGGGACAACGAACCCCCTGCATCCAGACGGTTGTCAACTCGCCGCAATCCAAAAATATCGGATTTTTGGAGGAGATACCCAATTTGTCTATGATCCGATTGCCTCGCGCTCCCAAAAAGCTGATGTACATATACTGAAAATCGGTCACCGACTCAATGGCAAAAGGCTCAGCAGGGAAGGAGAAGAACACGTCCCCTGCCTTCAGCGAGAAGACGTTTCCTCTTGTGTGGAGCTTTCCCGTTCCCTGAATCACGAAATAGATGGTATAGAGAGACTTTAACCGCAACCCCGTATAGATCTGCTCCTTGGTTTCCAAAACGAAATGGACGGTATGAAGGCTGTGATCGTTGATCTCGCGAGGAACGAAACGGCAAACGTTTTGCTCGGCCATGTGGGCATCTCCTTTAGCTTTGATGCTACCAGTATAGCATATGTTGCGAGGAAAGTCAACCGTTATGTGACTAAATTGCACAAATACATGGAATTTAACTACTGACTATCCGAGACAACTGTGGTATAATTAAAAAAGCAGAGTGACGTAGCTAGCCTGCGGGCGGCTGCGCGCAATCCGCATCACTCATAAGAAAGGAATGATCCCCCATGAAAAAAGTTCGAATCGGAGTCCTGGGTGCCTACCGCGGTACCAGTATGATCAACTACTGCAAGCGAGCCGACCACGCCGAGGTGGTGGCTATCTGCGATAAGAGTCCTGAGGCGCTGGATGCTCAACGCGAGGCCGCCGCAGGGCTGGACATTACCTTCTACGATCACTTTGACAAATTCATCGAGCACGATATGGATGCCGTGGTGCTGGCTAACTACGCCAACGAGCACGCGCCCTTCGCCATTCGCTGCCTCAAGAAGGGTCTGCATGTCTTCTCCGAAGTGCTTCCTGTACAGAATATGAAGGAGGCCGTGGAGCTGGTGGAGGCCGTCGAAGAGAGCGGTTTGGTCTACGCTTACGGTGAAAACTACTGCTATATGCCCGCCCCCTACGAGATGAAGAAGCTCTATGAGAGCGGCGAGATCGGTGAGTTCGAGTACGGCGAAGGCGAATATATCCACAACTGCGAGTCCATTTGGCCCTCCATCGCCTACGGCGAATCCGACCACTGGCGCAACAACGGCTACGCCACCTTCTACTGCACGCACTCTCTGGGTCCCATCATCCACTCTACAGGTCTGCGGCCTGTGTCGGTCATTGGCTTTGAGGGCACCAAGAACGCCCGCCGCCTCCGTACCGGGTGCAAGAGCGGCCAGTTCGGTATCGAGATGGTGACCTTGGAGAATGGCGGTATCGTCAAGTCCATCCACGGAGACCTCTACAAGAATTCCATCTGGTACACCATGTACGGCTCCAAGGGTCGTATGGAGTGCGGCCGTGAGGATGCCATGGATGGCCACGTCGCCAAGATTTATATCAACAAGGACGAATACGACGGTGGCTACGAGACGGGATCCCTGAACTCTTACTTCCCCCAGCATGCCCCCGATGACGACGTCGCAGGATTTGGCCACGGCGGCTCCGATTTCTTCTCCATGTACTACTTTGTGAAGAAGATCTTGGGCGACGAGAATGCGGATATCATTGACGTTTACGAAGCGTTGGATATGTTCCTGCCCGGCCTGTTCGCCTACCGTTCGATTCTGGCCGGCGGCATTCCTATGGCTATTCCCAACCTCCGCAACAAGGACGAGCGAGAGATCTGGAGACACGACACCACCTGCACTGATCCCAAGGCCGCAGGAGATATGCTCATTCCCACTTTCTCGAAGGGTACTCCCGATATTCCTCAGGCAGTCTATGATCATCAGGCTCAACTCTGGGCCGAAGAATGCGCTAAGACCGAGGGTACCTACCGTACCGCCGCGCTGACGCAGGGAAGCAAGCAGTAACTGTCTCTGAGGCAAAAACAAACATACAAACAGGGCCGAATTCGTCATGCAAGGCGGATTCGGCCCGCTTTTTTAGAATTGACCATTTGTTTTCCCGGATGGCGAATCTCCGAAAAAAACGGTATAATTTCGATAAAATGTCGTGTAATCCGAAAAACCGCACTTTTCATAAACGGCGGTGGGCTTTTCTCCCGAGGATATCATCCTTTGCGCCAGGAGAAGACGCTTTTCCCGAATGTATTTTTTCGGAGTTTGATGCATTTCCCTTTTGAACAGGCGAAACAGATAGCTTTCACTCACGAAGAGGTGATCGGCAATTTCTTTCATATCCATGATGGTGCAAAGATTCTCGTTGATGTATTGCAGAGCCTTTGAGATCAGGGGAGAAAGAGTCGCGCTTTCGTTGGCAAAGGAATGCGGGAACAGATGGATATGAAAAAACAACTCGGAAAGCAGATGGGACAGAAGCTTTGCAAAGATCTCCTCGGAGCAGCTTTGATAATAAAGATCGCATTTGCGAAAAATATCTTCAGCAATGGGATTGCCTTCCAGGCTGATGACCTCTATGCTGGTGGGAATCAGCTCCACGCCCTCTACGTTGTGGCTTTCTGTGTCAAAGAGAATATTATATCTTTCATATCTTGACGGGGTGTCGATCTGGATGAAATGATACTGGTAAGGGCGGATCAATATGAGATCGCCCTTTCTTAATTTGTATTTTCTGTTCTCGATCACATGGGTAGCGTCGCCATCCAAAAACCAGATCAGCTCGTACGCGTTGTGAATGTGCATGGAATACGTGTCCCGGGGCAGATTCTCGGAGACCTCATGCTTATAGAACAGCCTTTCCGTCCGTAAAACAGAGTTGTTCGTCATATCTCGCACCTCTTTTCTTGGCTTTACCTATATTCTATCATATCTGTTCATTTATTGCAATATAAAATGCAGTTTATACCATTTATTTTTCAAAAAATTTATTTTATAATTAAATCACCAAACCTAGAAAAGGAGATACGGTTATGAAAAAACTGAATCTTGCCATCATTGGGCAGGGAAGAAGCGGAAAAGACATTCACGGTACGTATTATGTGAGTAATGACAACCAATACTATCAGGTCAAGTACGTGGTGGACGCAGACGAATTTCGCCGTTCCGTTGCGGAGCAGATGTATGCGGACTGTAAGACCTTTTCCGACTATCGGGAGCTTCTGTCCCTGAACGACATTGATCTTGTGGTCAATTCTACCTATTCCGAAATGCATTATCCCATCACAAAGGATCTCCTTTTGCATGGCAAAAATGTGCTGGTGGAAAAGCCCTTCGCGCGTTCGCGGTATGAGTGCGACGAGCTCATCAAGATAGCCAAGGAACAGGGCGTTACCCTGGCCGTTTTCCAGCAAACCTTTTTCGCGCCCTTTTATCAGTTTGCGTACGAGGTTATGAATTCGGGAAAGCTGGGAGACGTCAAGCAGATCAGCATCCGCTATAACAACTTTGCGCGGCGCTGGGATTGGCAGACCCTGCAACGGAAATGCGCGGGCGGTGTTTACAACACGGGCCCTCACCCCATCGGTATGGCGCTGGGCTTCCTGGACTTTGACAGGGACGCCAAGGTGGTTTACAGCAAGCTGGATACCGCGCTGACCAGCGGGGATTCGGACGACTACGCCAAGATCCTCATTGCCGCTCCCCAAAAGCCCGTGGTGGACATTGAGATCTCCTCGACCGACGCATATGCCAACTATAACGTAAAGATTCAAGGCTCCAAAGGTACCTTCAAGGCTACCCCCTACTCCTATGAAATGACCTACATCGTCGACGGCGAGAATCCCGAGCGGCCCGTTACCGACGTCTTTATTCAGGATGAGAACGGTAATCCCATCTACTGCTCCGAAAACCTCGTCAAGCACGTGGAATCGGGTAGCTTCAACGGAACTGCCTTCGATGTTGGAACGGCGATGCTGTACAAGCAGATATACGATAAGATCACCGAAGGAAAAGAGATGACCGTGACCCCCGAGATGGCGGCCGCCATCATTTCCATAGCAGAGACGGTTCACGCCGAAAATCCCCTTCCGTTAAAATACTGATCCCCATCGGAGGTAGGTTGCCATGAAAAAGATTGCCATTCTGGGATGTGAGAATTCTCACGCCGATGCTTTTTTGACCTGTATCAAGGATAAGGAAGAATTCCGCGACGTGGAGGTCGTGGGCGTATACAGCGATGACAGGACGGCGGCGGAGAGGCTGCAAGAGAGATTTGGGGTTCCCGTCATGAATGATTACGCCGATGCCGTCGGCAAGATCGACGGCCTTGCCATCACCGCGCGCCACGGGGACAATCATTATAAGTACGCAAAGCCGTACATAGACAGCGGGATTCCCATGTTCATCGACAAGCCCATCACGGTCAGCGAGGAGGACGCCGTCGCTTTCATGGGGCAGTTGCGCGCAGGGGGGATACGGGTCTGCGGCGGCTCGTCCCTGAAGCAGGATACCTATATCCAAAAGCTCAAGGAGGAGAGCGAGGCCGAATACGGCGGGAAGACCGTAGGCGGATTTGTCCGCGCGCCCTACCAGGCTGAAAATCCCTACGGCGGATTCTATTTCTATGCCCAGCATTTGGTGGAAATGGTCTGTGAGATTTTCGGCAGATCTCCGCGCTCGGTCACGGCCAGACAGAACGGCGAACAGATACACGTTCTCTTTCATTATAAGGATTACGACTGCGTGGGACTGTTCTGTAACCAGAAGTACGTATATTACGCCGCGCGCATGTCGGAATCCTCGGCAACGGGTTATATGATCCCTTCCACCGACGAGTGGTTCTATCGGGAATTCGAGGAGTTTTATCAACTCCTTTCGGGCGCGCCCCAAGCCATGACTTACGAGGAATTCGTTTCTCCCGTTTTCGTCATGAATGCCATTGAGCGTTCCTTGAACAGCGGTCGGGAAGAGGCGGTCGGGGGGATCGGGATGGAAGGAGCCGTAGGATGAGTCCCATGATCTTGTCGGCGTTTTCGGACGAATACGCCGCCTCCTTTGAGGAACAGCTTGCGGGCATGAAGCGCTTTGGTATCAATTACATCGAGCTTCGCCACGCAAATGGAAAGAACGTGGCGGAGTTATCGCAAAGCGAAGGCAGAGAGATCAAGAAGATGCTGGATCATTACGGGATCCGCGTTTCCGCCATTGGCTCACCCCTCGGTAAGATCCGCCTGGACGGAGATCTGAAGGGACATTGGGAGACAGCAAAACGGATATTTGCATTGGCAGAGCTTTTGGATGCCAAATTCGTGCGCGTTTTCAGCTTTTATGCCCCCGAGGGGAAAAAGATTGCCGCCATGAAGGAAGAGGCGTTGGATGCCCTCGGCGAGCTGGTCGCGCTGGCGCGGGAGTTTCCCGTAACCCTTTGCCATGAGAATGAAGCAGGCATCTACGGGGATACGCCCCCCCGTTGCCGTGAGCTCCTCGACCACTTTGGCGGTGAATTGAAATGTGTCTTTGATATGGGCAACTTTATTTTGGAAAACGTACCGCCGTATCCGTATGCTTACGAGCTTTTGAAGAAGGATATTGCCTATTTTCACATCAAGGATGCGCTGGCTGAGGGAGCGGTGGTTCCGCCCGGTAAAGGCGATGCAGGGATCAAAGACATTCTCGATGCACATATCGCCTATGCCAACGAGGATTTCTTCGTTACTCTGGAGCCGCATCTTCAAACCTTTTCGGGGCTGAACGCCCTTGTGGGACGTTCCTTTGAGAATCCCTATCAATATGCGGACGCAAAAAGCGCTTTTGCCGACGCAGTCATCAAATTTCGGGAGTTAACGGAAGTATGAAAACGTATAAAAAAGACCGTTTGACGGTTCAGATCCATCAGACAAGAGACGAAATGGGCAAGACCGCCGCCGCGGAGATCAAGGCCTGTATCCTTGCTTTGCTCGCAAAAAAGGAGTCCATCAATATGATCTTTGCCGCGGCTCCCTCCCAGAATGAGGTTTTGGCGTGCCTCGCCGCCGACGGTGACATCCCGTGGAATCGAGTCAACGCCTTCCACATGGATGAATACATCGGCCTTTCTGCCGACGCCCCTCAAGGCTTTGGCAATTTTCTGAAGGCGCATCTGTTCGGACTTGTGTCCTTCAAAAGTGTTTTCTATATCGATATTACGGCTGACGATGTCAACAAAGAATGTGAACGCTACGCGGCACTTTTGAAGGAATATCCTACGGATATCGTCGTAATGGGCATCGGAGAGAACGGACACATCGCGTTCAACGATCCTCCCGTGGCGGATTTCAAGGATCCAAAAGCTGTCAAGCCGGTTCAGCTGGATGATATTTGCCGCAACCAGCAGGTACACGACGGATGCTTTTCCACCATCGATGACGTGCCCCGGATGGCCATTACCCTGACGGTTCCCACGTTGTTTGCGGGTCAATACGTATTCTGCATCGTTCCCGCCGTCACCAAAGCCCGCGCGGTGCGGGATACACTTTGCGGTGAGATCGGCGAAGTCTGCCCCGCAACCGTGCTGCGTCTGCATGAGCACGCGACCCTGTATCTGGACAGTAATAGCAGCTCGCTGCTTGGGGAGACACGATGAAACGCATTAAATGTGACAGAATCATCCTCTCTGAGGGGGTCTTCGACGGTTACGTGTATTTTGAAAACGGCCGAATCGTTGAGGTGTCCTCAGCGGAATATCCCGTGGAAGAGGAATACGATATGACGGGTCAATACGTCAGCGCGGGCTTCATCGACATTCACACCCACGGCGGCGGCGGGTTTCGCTTTGAGGGAGACGTGGACGAAATTATAAACGCCTGCAATTTCCATTTGACACACGGTACGACCTCCATTTGTCCCACTATATCGGCGGATTCCTTCGGCATCATGGCAGAGGCTGTGAAAAACATTGAGCGTGCCATGACCGATCCCCGCGTGAAGGGAACCGTTATTGGCGCGCACATGGAGGGGCCGTATCTCTCAAGCAAGCAGGCGGGCGCCCAGTGCGCGGACTTTATCACGCCTCCGATCAAGGAAGACTATTTCCCGCTGATGGAAAAACACGCTTCCTCCATTGCCAGATGGACCTACGCTCCCGAAAACGACGCTACCGAGGCCTTTGTCAAAACTCTGAAGCAATACGGGATCGTGGCGTCTGCGGGTCACACCGACGCGACCTACGCCGATATGCTGCGGGCAGCAGAGAATGGTTGCCATCTTGTGACCCATCTGTATTCCTGCACCTCTACCATCACGCGTGACCATGGATTCCGCAGGCTCGGTGTGATCGAAACCGCCTATCTGCTGGACGATCTGTACGTGGAAATCATCTGCGACGGCAAGCACCTGCCTCCCGAGTTGATTCGGTTGATCTACAAGATCAAGGGCTCCAATCGAATCGTTCTCGTCACAGACAGCCTGTCTTTGGCGGGAACCGAGCAGACCCACGGATTCATGCAGAATACCGAATTCATCATCGAGGACGGTGTTTGCAAGCTGATGGACAGAAGCGCCTTTGCGGGTAGTATCGCCACGGCAGACCGCTTGATCCGTGTTGCGGTGAAGGAGGCGGGTATTCCGCTTGTCGAGGCGGTAAAAATGATGACCGCCGTACCTGCAACCGTGATGGGCTTGAAGAACAAAGGGTTCCTTGGGAAGGGCATGGATGCCGATTTCGTCGTGTTCGACGATGACGTGAATATCCAATGTGTGTTTGCTCTGGGGAATCCAATTGAAGTGGAAATCGAGGTCCAAGCACCGCATGGAATCTGAACCATCCCTCGCTTCGCTCGGGGTACAAGCTGCACTCCGCTTCCTTTACTCACTGCAAAACGAATTTCTTTTGGTTGCCGGCAGCTTGAACATCGGCTTTCAACAAACCATCTGCGAAAAAACAAAAACGGACTACTTTCGTAGTCCGTTTTATTTTTGGTGGAGATAAATACAGCAAAGTCGAATAAATACCCGATTAATTCTTTCGCCTTTTGTTTCGAATATCCTGCAATTGAGTTAGTGGTTTTACTAGGCCTGCATTATTCCATAATGATTCAAAATACTCGCTATAATGTTGAAATCCTTTTCCACCTGAAGCAAATTTGTATGTTATTGTGTCCGAACTTTTGTATCCATACCAGTATGGTCCAATATAGAGTTCATCATCAACACGCCAGTAATAATCAAGAGTCATGCAGCTATATGCTTTGACAACAATTTTTCCTTTATAATTTTTGCAATTCAAAGTATCTGCCCACGCAACAAGGTCATCAATTGTCTGCTTTATACTGCCCTCAACAGTTAACTCTTCGATTTCGCGATCTTTAATGTAATTGCCATTAGGATCCATTGTGAGTAATCGGATGTTAATTCCTTTTCTCAAACAATGTTCAATTTTTCCACCATACATAGTTCTAAAACTCGAAAGACCGAATGCAACACCGTCAATGCAATACCTTGCTTGATCAATGTTGGGATCCGCTTCAGTATTTCTTTCAGCTCTAGTACTATATATTTTAAGTATTTTCCAATCGTCAAGTGGATCATATTTTCTTCTCTCCAACAGTACTGTTGACAAGAACAAAACCATTCCAGATGCAATTAATGAACAACCAATGCTAATCCACACATTAGAACTGGTTTTTGCTATAAATAAATCGAGTAGTACAAGAAGAATTCCAATAATGGTCACCGATAATGAAACAACAATTGCTTTCCAATTAATCTTTTCTTTCACTGTTTCTGTCTCCCATCCTGCATATTTACTTATATTATATCACATTACCCTGATAATATCAAGAGACTTTAATGGGAATTCACAATTATGTGCTATAATTATTTCATAACTCCCCGTAACCAAATTCGAAACCGCCACACTATAGGGATGAAAGGAGGCGAGGAAATGCAAGAATCGAAGATTATGCGTGATCGCTTGATCCAAGAATTCGCCGATAACTATATGGAAAAGCTGTTTTATTTCTGTCTCAAAAAGACAGGCAGTCGAACAGAAGCGGAGGACTTGACACAGGATATTGCGTTGAATATTCTGACTGCCTTAAACAAAGGCACCATCCCTACGAGCTTTTCCGCTTGGGTCTGGCAGATCGCACGCAACCGCTACTGCGCATGGGCCAAGGACAAGCATGATCGAAACGAGTCGGTAACCGGTTCCGATATCGGCGATTATGAGATTCCGGACAAGAGCGAAAATATCCTTGATGAAATGATTCATGCTGAGCTGATAGCTCTGCTTCGGCGGGAGCTGGCGTTTATCAAAAGTGATTATCGTGACATCGTCGTCGCCCATTACTTAGATGGTAAAAGTCTTCGTGAAATCGCATCGTCGCTGTCCCTTTCGGAAAACGCGGTGAAGCAACGGCTTTTCCGTGCAAGACAAATTTTGAAAGAAGGTATGGATATGGCAAGAGAATTTGGTGTAAGAAGCTATAAGCCGGAGGAGATTGATTTCAGCTGTAGTTGTGATTCTTTTGGGGAATTTGGTCAACCTTGGACGATTCTCAATCACAAAATCTACAAAAATATTTTCCTTGAAGCCTATGGCAATCCCTCCACCGCAGAGGAGTTGTCCCTTGAACTCGGGGTAGCACTTCCTTATATGGAGGACGAATTGAGGTATCTGGTCGAGCAGACAATGCTCGTTCGTAATGGAAACAAATATGAGACCGCTTTCCCCATCCTGAGTAGTCATGCACAGGAAAAAACATGGGCGTACAACGAACGCATGATACCGCAGCTCACGGGGTTATTTGCCAAGCTCATCGATGGTTTTACCCAGGCCTGTGAAGCCCATGGCATCAGCTGCTTTGGGAAGTATCAGACGTACGAGGATGCCAAGTGGACGCTCTTGATGCGTGCCTTTGATATGCTCGCGTTCTCTGCTTCTCCCAAGGGTTATTATGAAAAAGGCTACACCAAGCGTCCCAACGGAGGATGTTGGGACATCGTAGGCTATCAAAAAGCGGACATTCCCGATATTCCCTGGATAGGCCTTCACGGTTGCCTCAAGGAGCGGGTGGATCAGCCCGCTGTGTATTTCCAACAGTTCAAATACAAGCATGACGATATTTGGATGAAGACCCCCGAGTATCTGACTCACAACGAGGCCTTGACCCTGAAAGCGGTTGTCGAAGGAAAGTGGGAAACATGTGAGGCATATTGGATGGATCGTCTGCTTTCCTACGGCTATATCAGAAAGACCGAGACGGGATACGAGCCCACCATCGTCGTGTTTGAACAGGGCGCAAAGGAAAGATATCTTGAATCGTTCACCGATGAAGAAAAGAAGTCGCTGATGGCTACAGCAACGGAAATCAAAAAAATGCTCAGAGAAGCCATGGACTTCTCCGGTAAGATCATTGTGGAGGATCTTCCCGATAGCATTGCAAGCAATGAAAACTTGAGGTTCATTGCTTTTCAGGAGAACGGAGCTGATCGGCGCTATGTTCTGGAGCAGGCTTTGAAGGACGGCTGGCTTGTTTACGACGATAAGACCTCCCCTGTCATTGGTGCGTATATGTATCTGTAAATAATACCGCCGAGAGTAACCGTAATTGATCGCTCTCGGCAGTGATTTTGACACATAATTATACTACCGTTTTTGACCTCCGCAGTATATTAAATTGCCATATACGACTCTTGATTTTTTCGCAAGTTCATGGTAGAATATCATTATGAAAATCGCAGTCTGCTCTTTGTCTCCCTCCGCATGGATACCGTTACCAGTAAAACCAACGTCCTACGCATCTTGGAAATACGGAAAAAACAACTATCGGTTGCTTGCCAAACGTCTGTGGTTTGTGGTACAATATAGAGGATGCGGGGCCTGAAGAGGGCGATGATCCGAAGCCCGCCTCGGAAAGGAAGCTGTACCGCCATGAAATATGACTTTTCTCGTTTGGGTGAAAACATCGCATCCCTGCGCCGTGCCACAGGGCTGACCCAGGAACTGCTCGCAGACCGCCTTGGAGTGACTTCCCAAGCCGTGTCCAAGTGGGAACGGCAGCTCTCCTGTCCCGACGTGTCTCTCCTGCCTGCGATGGCCGAGGTCTTCGGGGTAGGTATCGACGAGTTGTTCGCTGAGGCTCCCACCGATACCGCCAAGGCCATTGAAGATCTCCCGTGGGAGGATGACGGACGGGTACGCATTGCCGTATTCGAGGGTAGGCGCCTCTGTCCCCGAGAGGTCTACGAATGCCCCGACGGGGAGGAAATGGTGCTGCTCATCCGCCACGAGGACGGCCGGCACGCCCTGCCCTTCGGTATGGTGAAACCTGCCGGCAAGCCCAAAACGCCTCCCGAATAGTCGCGTCCGATCCTTCGGGGCGACACGGATGGCGGAAGAATGGAAAATAATTGCCCAAAACACCAAACCGTTTTCTGAATTCGGTGACTTATAAAATAGGTAGAACCCCTCCAACCCTTATTCGCCCCTTACCATAACCCTGCACCCGTCATTTTACTGTATGAGTACGAAAAAGAAACGAAAAAACAAAAAGAACACCGAAAAGAAGCCCGACAAGCTTCCTTTTCGCCGCGTCCTGCAAAATAACCGCTACATGCTGGGGATGATCCGCCGCGCCGCCCCGGCTTACATCGTCATCGACGTGATCCTGGATCTTCTCTGGTCGGTCATCGAGTTCTTCAGCGGCTCCTTCCTCCTCAAGGTGGTGGTGGATCACCTGGGAAAGGGCGGCGATCCTGCCACCCTCGCGTGGTTTATTGGCGGTATGTTTATCATTCATATCTCGGTCTTCTTCGCCCAGCAGGCCTTCTGGCAGATCTACGCCCCCATTAGCCAGCGCAAGCTCTCCATGGCGATCCGTACTGCTCTTTACGACCAGATGCGGGCGGTGGAGCTTTCCTGCTACGAGAATCCCGAGTACTACGAAAAGTACGTCAAGGCCATGAACGAAGCCGAGGGGCGGGCCTTTAACGTCCTGTGGTCGCTGGAACGGCTGTTTGGTCAGGTCTTTTCCCTGATCGCCAATGCCCTGCTGCTGTGGAGCATCGACCCCATCCTCATCCTCTTCGCTCTGATCCCCTTCGCTGTTGGCTTCATTCGCAAGAAGCGCAACAAGATCGCCTTCAACGAGAACAACGACATTCAAAAGCTGGCGTGGAAGGCCAACTACATTCAAAGAGGCTTCTACCTCACCGACTACGCCAAGGAGATGCGCCTCACGGGTATGTCGGATAAGCTCCTGTCGGATCTGGACGGCGCAACGGTGGAGATTGAGAAGATCAAGCGCAAGTACGGTCTCCGCACCGCCGCGCTGGACTACACCTGCCGTATATCCCACGAGGTGGTGACTATTCTGGGTGCCTGCCTCTACGCCGTCTACGCCACCCTGGTGCGGGGAACGGTGGGGGTGGGGGACTGTATCGTGGTGCTGAACTCGGTGGGCTCGGTGTCGGGCTACCTCCAAGGTCTTGTGACCAATCTGGTCTCCTTCCACGAGCATGCCCTGTACATCGAAAATCTCCGCTCCTTTCTGGAATACGAGCCTAAGATCCAAGCGAATCCCGATGGCGTTACGGCAACGGGCGGTGAGATCGTGGTAGAGAACGTGAAATACCGCTACGAGGGAGCCGAGACCGACACCCTTCACGATATCAGCCTCCGCATTGCCCCCGGAGAAAAGATCGCTCTGGTGGGACAGAACGGCTCGGGCAAGTCCACCTTCGTCAAGCTTCTGCTCCACCTCTACGACCCCTCTGAGGGGAGCATCACCATGAACGGTATTCCCATGGACGAGTATAATCTGGCATCCTGGCGGAGTGTGTTCAAGCCCGTGTTCCAAGACTATTCCACCTTTGCCCTGTCGGTGGCGGAGAACATTCTCACCCGCCCCATGAGAACCGACCCCGAGGGGGAGGGCGCCGATCGCACGCTGGTAGAGTCCGCCATCAAGCAGAGCGGTGCGTACGACCGCGTTATGAAAATGCCCCACGGCATGGATACCATGCTCACCCGTGAGTTCGACGACAAGGGAGAGGTGCTTTCGGGCGGCGAGGCTCAAAAGATCGCGCTGGCGCGGGTGTTCGCATCCGACTCCCCCGTGGTCATTCTGGACGAGCCTACCTCTGCCCTCGACCCTGTGGCCGAGTATCAGCTGTTTGAGAACATGATGGCGGCTTGCCGTGACCGTGCCGTGGTCTTCATCTCTCACCGCCTGTCCTCCGCCGTATTGGCAGATCGGGTCTACCTGTTTGAGGAGGGGCGCATTACCGAAAGCGGAACCCATCGCGCGCTGATGGAGCAGGACGGTCACTACGCCGATATGTTCCGCAAGCAGGCTGAGAGCTACCGAGAGACCGAAGCAGAGAAGGAGGTGAGGGCATGAATACGACCGTAAAGCAACCGAGATCCCGTCGCCGCGCCTCCACCGTGCTGGTCTACGACGCCAAGATTCTGGGGAAGGTCTGGAAGCTCTGCCCCGCCTACGTCATCTTCCTCGCCCTGTGGTCGCTCATGTGGGCGGGTATCGACACGGCGGCGGTGTACTTCCGCAACGCCATGTTCAACGCGCTGGACACCTCCGACGCCTTTATGGACACTGCGGTGTTCATCCTTGCGCTGGCTCTGTTCTACGTGGTGGTGTTCATTCCCGACCACGTCTACGGCCTCATCATCAATCCCATTCTGGACAACCGCCTCCGCTACCGTATGCACGCCGAGCTGTACCGCAAGGCACAACGTATGGATCTGGCCTGCTACGATGACCCCGACTTCTATAACCAGTTCGTGTGGGCCATGCGGGAGTCGGATCAACGGGCCATTGCGGTGGTGCGCGCCCTCTTCAACGTGGTCAACCGCATCATTTCCGCCACCGCCATCTCAGCCCTGCTCCTCACCATCAACGTGTGGATGGGCATACTCATGCTGGTGGGCGTGGGTGTCACGCTGGTGGTGGAATACTTCGGCAACCGCCTGTGGCTCCGTGTCATGGAGATCATGAATCCCCTGTGGCGCAGGGAAAACTACATCACCCGGGTGTTCAACCTGTCCGACTACGCCAAGGAAATGCGAACCTCGGGTGTGGGGGACATGATGACCCGCGACTGCGAGGAGACCGTCAAGGAGCTGAATAAGCTGGATCTGAAATACGGCAAGAAATTCACCATGCTCTACGGCGTGGGCTTCAATATCGCCCGCCGCGGCACCTACTACGCCACCATTCTCATCATGGTCTTTGAGTTATCCGCAGGACGGGTGCAGCTGGGCGGTTTCGCCGCCGCCGTGGCCTCCCTTTGGATGCTCCAGTCCATCATGATGAATCTGGCGGATTCACTGACCGAGCTGCCCAAGCATGCCTTGTACATTGAGAAATACTTCAAATTCTTAGAGCATGAGAACCATCTGCTCTCGGGAAGCGAGTCCGTTCCTGCCTTTGAGTCCCTGACCTTTGAGGACGTCAGCTTTGCCTATACTTCCGTCTTCACCGACGAGGAGACCGCGCTGGCCGACGAGATCAAGGAGTTCGAGCGCAAGGAAAAGGGGAAGACCGAGCCCGACGAGGAAAAGCCCCGTGAGGAACGTCCTACCGTGCTAAAGCATGTGAGCTTTACCATTCGTAAGGGTGAGAAGACTGCTATCGTTGGCTACAACGGAGCGGGTAAGACCACCCTCATCAAGCTGGTCATGCGGCTCTACGACCCCACCGAAGGCCGCATCCTCTACAACGGCCGCGACATCCGTGAATACGATCTGGAGGCTTACCGCGACCGCATCGGCGCAGTGTTCCAGGACTACCGTATCTTTGCCGCTACCCTTGGGGAGAACGTCATGGGAGGTGGGTACGAGCGTACCGATGAAAATGAATCCCATATCCGCGACGCCTTGGATAGTGCCACCTTTACAGACCGACTGGAGACTTTGGAAAAGGGGCTGGAGACGCCCTTGACCCGTGAAATCGACAAGGAGGGGGTGAACCTCTCGGGCGGAGAGGCCCAAAAGGTAGCCATCGCCCGCGTATTTGTCCGTCCCTACGACCTCATCATCATGGACGAGCCCTCCTCGGCTCTCGACCCCGTGGCGGAATACGAGCTGAACCACTCCATTCTGAACGCCGCGGACAGCCGCGACCGCTGTCGCACAGCGACCGTCATATTCATCTCCCACCGCCTCTCCACCACCCGCTTTGCCGATCGCATCTTCCTTTTCGCAAACGGCGAGCTCGCCGAACAAGGAAGTCACGACGAGCTGGTGAGCTTGAACGGGAAATATGCCGAGATGTTTCGTATGCAGGCAGATAAGTACCGCAAGGGAGAAAATGTTTTCTAAAATGAAAAAGGTGATCCGCAGGTGTGGATTACCTTTTTTATTTCAGATGTATAGAAGTATGTTGTACATAGCGAACTATGCCTAAAAATGCAAATGAATCCCGATTTTTGCCTTTCGTCCTGGTCCAGTGTAGCATAGCTCTCGCAGCTGTCAACGTGAAAAATTATCGCTGAAAAATGAAAATAGATACAGAATAGCCAGGCAGCAATACCTGGTTTTTCTATATCCAAAAGCAATATTTTTTCGTGTACTGAAAGGCATCTATACCTCTCGTTGACATCTGCACACTATACCTCAAATGAGCAAACCTAATACCCGACCTATGCTCCCCCGACCCTGCCGAAATGGCGAAATAAAAATCGGGAGGTATAGAAAATGAAAACCCAAAACCAAGTAAGAATCATCAACGAAAACGCAAGGATCACCGAGAATAACGTCCAGCATATCGGTGAGTGTATCGCGTTGTCTGCCATCAAGAAGATGATGCGGTTTGCACACCATCCGCGTTCTCTGGACAAGCTGTATGCCGGATTGGTCGAAGATATCTACCACAGCAAGGGCTACAACACGACATTCTCGGACGGTTACGATCTCGCATCCGAGGTGATCTGCTTTCTTTGCCACTACATCGGTCACAACTTGGACGATCTGGCTTGTCAGAACCGAAAAGGTGAGCTGCTGACTATCCGCTTTGCTTGCTACCGTCACGCCCTGCGATACATCGAAAAGGAATATCTGTCCACGTTCAAGACCATCAGCATCGAAGAATGCTCGCCGGCTGATGCTTCTATTGACTTCGAGACCCAGTATGAGATCGAAGATTACACTAAGGTCGATACGATCATCCATCAAATGCGCCTGACCATCGTAGAAGAAGAAACCTTGAATTACTACATGGCAGGACTTGGTTTCGTAGAAATCGCTCAGATGCAGAACGTCAATAATACGACTGTCTGGCGTCGCAGAAAGAGCATTCAGAAGAAGTATCAGCGGTATGTGATTATGCAAGGCTGAGGTGCCAACGAGCATTATGCATCCCACTATAAACAAAAAAAGCTTCCGAAACACCATCGGAAGCTCTCTTTTTGATGTGCCTATTATACCACAAAATCATGAAAAAGTCAAGTCTTGTTTTTTAGAAAATCTTATGGTATAATGTCTTACTCAAATCAAAACGAGGGGGGAATCATCCGTATGCCCAACCTTTCCGTGGAACAGCGAATGTTAGAAATCAATTCTATCATCGAGAATCGAGCCTTTGATGATGACCGTTTAGTGTATTCGTTCGTTTTACATCTGTACAGTAATCAAGAAATTGATGAGTGTATAGGCTTCGTCACTGCAAAACTGAACGCTATAAAAGATGATTATCGGCTTTACTATCATTTATGGTATGTTTCTTTGCTCTATCTGCGCGGCTTCTTTGACGAGGCAAAAACGATATTCTATTCCTTGCCAATAAATGATATTCCGAATAATATCAAAACCTTTTATATGATTACACTTGGTTTTGACGCACTATATCGTGATTTTATCGTAATGGAAACAGAGCATTTTGTTTTCCATATACACCACAACAGATATCGAAACCAGAACGATATTCACCATAAAGTCGCCCGTCGTGAATTGGGATATGAAATTGTCGGAAAAAACTTTTTCGGGCTTTCCCTTGAACGAAAGATCCACTATTTCTTATGGGATGATGAAAGTATGAAGCCATACTTTTCAAACTCACAAACCTGCTCCTGCTACGGCGTGATCCAAGAGGGAGAATATGACCGTGATTGGCATGAATCCACACACGTCTATAATTATCTGTACGGGATTGAGAATCCCAAATCATTCATATTGGAAGGTCTCGCAGTTCTGTACGATGGAAAAACCTCAGCTGTCCGTTTGAGATACGCACGCGTAGCCTACCAAAACCTTCGTATTGCTCCTAATATCAAGGAATGGTGGTTGGATCCTGTAGCTTTCCGAAAAACGAATTCTTGGATCGCATACACGACAGCGGGATACTTTGTGTTCAAGCTCCGTAGCCTATACGGAAAAGAAAAACTTCTCCAACTGGCAAAATATCAAACCTTTGAGGACGCTTGCCGTATTTATGGCGAAGCGGAAATATCAAAGCTAATTAGTGAAGTCGAAGAAGAAATTTCAAATTTGGGAACGGGTAATCCGTAAAAGGTTCATATACAACCTATGAAAAAATCTGGGTATATCCGTTTGTTTACTGTCTTAATTCGTTCTTTGGCACCGTGGCGTGTGCTTGTCTTATACAAGTCGGCTCGCTGCGCTCGCCGAGACAAGCACACGCTCGCACCACAACCAAACGAAAAACGTGAATCCAAAGCCGAGCGGTCGCGGAGTCGCCCGCTGAGCCGCTTGGGCGTACATCCGCGATCACGCTCGGCGGCTTTTTGGATAGATTTCGTTTTTACCGTTTGTCTTACCGCCGCCGTGTCAGATTGTCAGCCCTCGTATCATGTCCGTCAGGCTCCGTGTGAGATTTGTCCAGTAGATCATCAAAACTTGTCAGCCCCGTAAGTTGACAGATCCGATCCCGATGTGTTATCCTGTTTGTGCGCCATGGAAGTTGGGGAAAAGTTGGGGAAATGTCCGGTTTTGTTGGGGTAAATGTGGGGTAAATATAGGGTAATACCCCCTTGACAACTACCTGCTTCTATGGTATATTAGCATTACATTTCACAGAAAAAGGAATAGTCACAGTATAGTTAGTTCGTATGCAAAGTGTCAAGCCAAGAATGATGATGCCTAATTGAAAAGGCCGAACCTGTGTTCCGAGGGCAAAATCGGAAGGTTGCACTTAAAGGCGTAATACGTTTTCATGACAGAAAAGCGTATTGCGCTTTTTTTTCGTGCCTTTTTCTCTGGAAAATTCAATTTAAGGAGAAAAACTATTGAAAGGAAAAGAGACCAACAGCATCACAAACGGCGGCTTTGAAGTCAAACAATTGAGCGCATCGGAGCGAGAGACGTTCATGTCGGCTCTGCTGGATCGCGTGTTGGAGCTTCAACGCAAGAGAAAGGAGGTAGACGATCATGCCACATGAGAAAGTGAAGGTCTACTTCGACGGCAGCCACTACATCGGCATCCCACAAAGTGAGGGCAAGAGTCCCGGGAAGGGCGGCTACCACGGCAACGAAAATGACGAAATGAGAGTGGCTTTTGAAAAGGCGTACAAGGGCGCAAAGGCCAAACGACGAAAAGAGAAGGTTACGGAGATCGTGGCGGAATTGAAACCGCAATTTGAAAGCGAAGAAAGGGCGGCCGAGTACGTCAAGGTCGAGATGGAGAGGATCCAACGGAATCTAATTGTCAGACGAAAAAGGTTGACGCGAAAGATCAACCTTGGGACTTGGAATTACTTCTGCACATTCACCTACGACGATCAGAAGCATACCGAGGAAAGCTTCAAGGCGAAGTTGCGGGACTGCTTCAAGAAGATGTGCCACCGTAAAAACTGGATATATATCGGTGTATGGGAGCGATCACCCAATAGCAACCGCTTACATTTCCACGGGCTTTTCAACATCCCCGAAAACACTATGGTTGGCGAGCTGATCGAGCATCGGGATTATAGCACCAAGAACCACAGGATGCAGACAACATTGCAAAACAGCTATTTCACGGAACGCTTCGGCCGAAACGATTTTGAGCCCATCAATAAGCATGAGCTTCCGAATGCTACCGCTTATCTCATGAAGTACATTGAGAAGTCCGGTGAGCGAATCGTCTACTCCAAAAACACACCGGCATATTTCGTCTCGGATATCCTGGACGATGACGTAGTATGCACCATTGGACAGGAGGACAGAAAGCTATTACTGTTCGATAACTTTATATGCTTTGATGAAGGGGTGTACGTTGGCGAAGTCAGCCCCGAAGTCATCAAGCAGATGCCCAAAAAGAATTAAAACAAATTAGTCTTTCGCCTTGGTGGAGCGTAAACGAAACCGCCGTCGAGGTCAAGGGGTCGAAAATATCGCTGAAAAATCTAAATCGACTGACCTGAATGCAATATTTTCGCCTGTATCCCTTGACCTCTTTGGGCGGTTCCGTTTGGTCCGCTCCCGTCGAAAGACAAATCTAAAGACTGATAAAGAAAGGAAAAACAAAATGAAAACAGCAGTTATCTACGCACGTTATTCAAGCGAACGGCAGACAGAACAATCCATAGAGGGTCAGCTTCGGGTATGTCACGAATTTGCCGAGCGCAACGATTTGAAGATTATCGACACTTACATTGACCGCGCCATGACCGGCACAAATGACAACCGAGCGGCGTTTCAGAAGATGCTCTCCGACAGCGATAAACCCCAACCATGGGATATCGTATTGGTATATGCCCTTGACCGCTTTGGCCGTAACTCCATTGAAGTGGCGGTCAACAAACAGAGACTACAGAAGAATGGCAAGATCCTGATCTCGGCCACCCAAAGAACATCGGTGAACATCGACGGCACGCAGAATTTGGACGGTATCATCCTTGAAAACGTCCTGATCGGTCTATCCGAATACTACTCCGCAGAGCTATCACAGAAGATCCGTCGTGGTCAGAATGAGAGCCGCTTAAAGGGCAACTTTGCAGGCGGTAAGGTGCCTTATGGGTACACGACAGCCAACAAAAAGATCATCGTACACGAAGAACGCGCCGAGATCGTGCGATGGATGTACCAGTCCTATTCTACCGGCAAGATTGTGCGTGAGATCATCGAGGAGCTGACGGCAAGAGGCGTAACCCACATGGGTAAGCCCTTCAAAGCGAATACCATTTACAAGATCCTGCGGCTTGAAAAGTACATCGGAATATACCGACACGGAGACGAGGTGTTTACCAACATCTACCCGCAAATCGTTCCTACCGAGCTGTTTAACCGTGTGCAAACGCTATTGGCAAAGAACAAAATTGGCTCGTCGAGCAGAGAGGTGGTATTCCTGCTGAAAAAGAAGGTGATCTGCGGTATCTGCGGAAAGCCCATCAACGGTGAAAGCGGTACTGCCCGTGACGGGACAACGAAATACTATTATAAATGCTCCAGCAGAAAAAAGCACCATAGCTGTCCCAAGGCGAGCGTCAAAAAGGCTGACTTGGAAGAGATGGTGCTGAACAAGACGATATTGTTGCTGAATAAGCCCGAGAATCTGTCTGTAATCGCCGACGAGGTCATAGCCGTCCATCAGAAGCGCGCGAGAGAACAGGCCGTTCTGACCCTTCTACGCGATCAGAGAAGTAAGGCGCAAAAGGCGTTGGACAATCTCATGAAAGCCCTGGAAGCCGGAATCTTCACCGCGACCACCAAGGACAGAATTA
>JAZRIF010000102.1:0-13726 GCA_045645165.1 Eubacteriales bacterium | reverse complement strand
CATTGTTAAATAATCCTTTTTGAAAGTTCTTGGGATTCTTAAACCCTTCTTTCAAGAAGGGTTTAAGCGGGGTCCAGGGGCAGAGCCCCTGGCCAAATTTAAAACCCTTAACGGAGGTCTTTATGCCAACCGTAACCTTTGGAAACATCATCCTTCCACACGGCCTTGCCCTTGCCCCTCTGGCGGGCGTCAGCGACCGTGCTTTTCGTCGTGTCTGCCGCGCCTGCGGGGCAGATTTCACCGTCAGCGAGATGGTGTCGGCCAAGGCTCTGTGTTACGAGCAGAAAAAGGGCAAAAAAGCCGAGGCAACCCGCTCGGTGTCGGGGCAGCTTGCCTCTGTCATGCGAGACGAGCTTCCCATGGCGGTGCAGATCTTCGGCAGTGAACCCGACTTCATGGCTGAGGCCGCCCGCATGATCGAGGCCAACGAGTATATCGGATGCATGAGCGAGGTTCCCCCCTCGGTCATCGACATCAACATGGGCTGTCCCGTCAAAAAAGTCACGGGCAACGGTGAGGGGAGCGCCCTTTTGAAAAATCCCACGCTGATCGGGGAGATCGTATCTGCAGTCGTCAAGGCCGTATCCCTGCCCGTCACTGTCAAGATCCGCGCAGGCTGGGACTCCAACTCCATCAACGCCCCCGAGGTAGCTAAGATCATCGAGGCCTCGGGTGCATCCATGCTCACCGTCCACGCCCGCACCAGAGAGCAGATGTACGAGCCCGGGGTGGATCGCTCGGTGATCAAGGCCGTCAAGGAGGCTGTCTCCATCCCCGTTTTGGGCAACGGCGACATCTACACCGCCGCCGACGCCCTTTCCATGATGGATGAGACGGGCTGTGACGGCGTCATGATCGCCCGCGGTGCCATGGGCAATCCCTGGGTCTTTTCGGAGATCTGCGCCGCCCTGGACGGCAGAGACTACACCCCGCCCCCCGCCGCCGAGCGGTTTGAGGTCGCCCTCACTCAGGTGCGGGAGATGATCGCCGAGAAGGGCGAGCGGATCGGCGTGGCCGAAGCCAAGAAGCACCTGGCCTGGTACTGCCATGGCATGGAGGGTGCCGCCGCCGCCCGCGGACGACTCATGCAGGCCGCCTCCTACGACGAATTGGCCTCTATCCTGCGGGAAATGGGAGGGAGAGCATGACCGAAACACGCGTCAACCTGATCGTCTGTAAGGACGAGCGCCTCTGCCGTCTGCTGGAAAACGAGCTGGGCAATCTGGGAATCCATGCCGTTTCCCGCCACCATGCGCCCGCCGCTGACGACGGGATCCGTATGCTGCTATGGGACTGCGACAACATCCCCGCCGCAGAAGGAATCGCTACAGCCACAGCCCATGACTGCCCGCTGCTCCTGTTCGGGCGCAGCATTCCGGATCCTGATCCCACCGCGGAGAACGTGCTGTTCCTGCGTCGCCCCTTTGCTCTGGCCGATTTGGAAAAGGCTGTGCGCACACTTTCCGGCGACGTGCTGCCCGCGCGCTTCGCTCCTTACACCTCCCCCGCGCCCCCGAAAACAAGCTCCCCCACAGAGCCCCTTCTGACCGCCTGCGACGGCACCGTCACAATCGGGGACAGAAGCATTCCCCTGACCCCTGCCGAATGGGCCATTTTCAAGCACCTCTACGACCACCGCGGAGAACCCATCCCCCGCGATACCCTTGCTTCCCTGCTGGGCGGCGGCGGCAACAGCGTGGACGTGTATATCTGCCACCTGCGCACCAAGATCGAAAAGCCCTTGGGCCGCCGTATGATTCATACGGTGCGGGGCGTGGGATATCGGATGGATTGAATCATAGAAAAAGCACCCCGCAGGGTGCTTTTTTCTATGCAATCATTCAATTCTTCTTCCACACGAACGCGGCGCCAAACAGGGTGATCAGCAGAGCAGAGGCCGTCAGCGCAGCACCGCATCCTGTCGCGGGCGCAGGCTCGGTAGCCGTTCCGGTGGTTTCGGCGGCCGTAGTAGCGGCCTCGGTGGGGGCTTCGGTGGGAGCCTCCGTGGGCGCCTCGGTCACCCGCTCGGTGACGGTCACGGTGTACTCGCGGAGAACCTCGGTCAGCTCCCCGTTCAGACGGACGCAGAACTTAACGCTGTTCTCGCCCAGCTGCAACAGAGAGGTATCCAGCGTACCCATAAAGCGGGATGCCTTGGGCGCGCCCAGATTGGCGGCGGCATCCAGCACGGGCTGCTCTGCCTCCACCGTAAAGGCATCGTCAAAGACTTCGGTGTCGTTGATGATGTATCCGAACTGCAGGGTCTCGCCGCGATAGCCGATCCAACCCCAGTCCACCAACGTATGTACACTTCCCTCTTCGATCTCAAGGGTGTTGTTCCAGCCTTCGAACTGACCGGGGGCAAAGGCCTGCCCGATCTGCGCGCCCGACTCGTCCAGGTAGCGAAGCTCGTCGTTGGAGGTGTGGATCAGCTCCATTTCGGGAATGGGAACCAACTCGTAGTAGGCGGCCAGACCGTCCGCGATGGCGTAGCCCATGGCCTTCAGCTTATCCTCGTCGGAGAAATGGTTGATGTAGTCCTCCTCGCAAGACAGGAATGCACATTCCACGATCATGACCACGGGGGTCGCGTTGATCTTGCCCTGACGGATCACCTTGAAGTGGTCGGCCACGGAGTTGTCGTCGTATTTGGCAGACGTACTGTCTTTGGTGTAGATGCGGCGGCGGGTCACACCCGTCTGCTCCACCATGGTATCCAGAATCTTTGTCGCGCAGGCCTCGGAATCCTCACCGATCTTGGCATTCAGATTCTTGTTGGGAATGATGATCTCGGCGCCCTTGGCCGAGGCGTTGGAGGCGGCGTTGTTGTGGATGGAGATCAGCGCGTCGGAGCCGTGCTCCTTGGCCATGTCGGCGCGCTCCACCAGACCGGGGCAGTCCTCGTTGTTGTCGCGAGTCAGGTAGACCTCCACGTTTTGATACTGCTCCAAGCGCTCCTTGCAGTACTCGGAAATGGACAGGGTGTAGAACAGTTCGTTGACACCGCCGAACTTTTCGGCCGCGGCCGTACCCGTACCCGTGGAGCCGTCGGCGGATTTCTTACCGCCGTGACCGGGATCGAGGGTGATTACAACAGGCGCTCCTTCTTCCGCTTCTTCAGCATGTACCGCCAGCACGGGAACCGCCGAGAGCAGGAGAGTGACCAACAGGAAAACCGCCAGAGTTCGGCGAAGTATCGCAGATGTAAAACGAAACATGATATAGACCTTCCTTTGCAATTTATGGAGCATTATGTTACAATTGATTGGTATACGGCTCGGCGAAACTCTTGTGCGGCCTACCTCTGTACTCTCCCCGATCCGTCGCCGCCCGCCAGCTTCTCCACCTCGGAGACGCTGACGCGGTTGAAGTCGCCCTCGACGGAGTGCTTGAGGGCAGATGCGGCTACGGCGAATTCGATGGCGGATTGGGTATCCTTGCCCGTGAGAATGGAGTAGATGAGCCCTGCGCCAAAGCTGTCGCCGCCGCCCACGCGGTCCACGATGTGGAGGTGGTAGGACTTGGAGAAGCAGTAGTTCTCTCCGTCGTAGAGCATGCCCGCCCAGTCGTTGTCGCTGGCGGAGATGGAGGAGCGCAGGGTGATGGCCACCTTCTCAAAGCCGAACCTATCGGCCAGTTGCTTGGCCACAGACTTGTAGCCCTCGTGGTTCAGCTTTCCGCCGTAAATATCGGTGTTCTCGGCCTCGATGCCGAAGACGTCCTTGGCATCCTCCTCGTTGGAGATGCAGACGTCCACGTACTCGCAGAGCTTGGTCATGGCGTCGCGAGCCTCAGCGCGAGTCCAGAGCTTGCCGCGGTAGTTGAGGTCGCAGGAAATCTTAACACCCTTTGCCTTGGCGGCCTTGCAGGCATCCAGGCAGATATTGACCAGCTCGCCGCCCAGGGCGGGGGTGATGCCCGTGAAATGGAACCAATCAGCGCCCTTAAAGATGGCGTCCCAATCGAAATCCGTAGACTTGGCCTCGGCAATGGCAGAATGGGCGCGGTCATAGATGCAGACCGAGCCGCGCTGGGACGCGCCCTTCTCCAAATAGTAGATGCCCACGCGGTCGCCGCCGCGGACGATCTTGGAGGTGTCCACGCCGAAATAGCGGAGAGAATCCACGGCGCCCTGACCGATGGCGTGCTTGGGCAGCTTGGTAACATAGATGCTGTCCAGCCCGAAGTTGGCAAGGGAGACCGCTACGTTGGCCTCGCCGCCGCCAAAGGTGGCCTGCATCTGGTCGTTCTGGAAAAAGCGGTAGTACCCGTTGGGGGCGAGGCGGAGCATGATCTCGCCGAATGTAACAACCTTACTCATTTGTCTGCCTCCATTTTTTCCAAGGATTCCTTGACGAAGAAGCTGCCGCCGATAGCTGCTACCTTGTCAAAGGCCAAAAATTCGTCGATGTTGGAGCGATCCACGCCGCCCGTGGGGATGAACTTCACCTGCGGGAAGGGCGCGGACAGAGCCTTCAGTGCCTTCAAGCCACCGTAAATGTTGGCAGGAAAGAACTTGACGGTGGTGATCCCCAGCTCCAAGGCGGCCATGATCTCGGTGGGGGTCACGCAACCGGGGTAGTAGGGGATGTTTCTCTCGCTACAGATCTTGGCCACGGCGGGGGACAGGCCGGGGGAGACAATAAACGTCGCGCCCGCTTTGAGGGCGGCTTCGCACTGCTCTGCGTTGATGACCGTGCCCGCGCCGATCTCCATATCGGGGTAATGCTCCACCGCATAGGCAATAGCCTCGGCGGCGCAGGCGGTGCGGAAGGTGATCTCGGCGCAGTTGATGTTGTTGTTTTTAAGGGCGGTCAGGATCCTGTCGGTCTCGGACAGGTCCTTGATGACCACCACGGGGATGAATTTTTCCATAATCATAATACTCCGTTCTGAAAGTTTTTGAAGGGGGTGCGGGCGATTCGTTCTCCATCAAACCCCCGAATAAGCCGCGAATCCGCCGTCAATGGGCAGGACTACGCCCGTAATGGCCGAAGCCGCGCGGTCGTCGCAGAGGAACAGAGTGGCGCCCAGCAGTTCGGAGGCGTCCAGATAGCGGTGGGTGGGCGTGCCGTTCAGGATCTTATTGGAACGGGCGGTGGGGGTGCCGTCCTCGTTGAACAGGAGCTTGTAGTTCTGAGCCGACACCAGGAAACCGGGGGCGATGGCGTTGCAACGGATGCCCGTACCCGCAAAGTGGGTGGCCAGCCATTGGGTGAAGTTGGAAATGCCCGCCTTGGCCGCTGAGTACGCGGGGATCTTGGTCAGAGGGGTGTAGGCGTTCATGGAGGAGATGTTCAGGATGCAACCCGCGCCCTTGTCCACCATGTCCTTGGCAAAGACCTGGGTGGGGAGCAGGGTACCCTGGAAGTTGAGCTTGAACACGAAGTCTACGCCGTCGGCTTCCAGATCGAAGAAGGACTTCTTGCCCTCCTTGGCCTCGTGCTGGTACTCGTTGTCGGTGGTGGCGCGGGGATTGTTGCCGCCTGCGCCGTTGATGAGGATATCGCAGGTGCCGAGATCGGCCACCACAGCCTCGTGGACAGCTGCTAACGCGGCAGGGTCAAGAACGTCGGCCTTGTAGCCCTTGCAGATAAAGCCCTCGGAAGTCAGCTCGTCGGCCAGAGCCTTGACGGCTTCTTCGTTGAGGTCAAGAGCGGCCACCTTGGCGCCCGACTGGGCGAAGGCACGAGCCATGGCGGAGCAGATCAGACCGCCCGCGCCGGTGATGACGACCACCTTTCCGGTGTAATCAATATTCAAAGGAAGATTCAGCATGGTTGTTTACCTCATGATTTTAATGTGTTTGTAGGGGCGCATTCCATATGCGCCCGATCAACAAAATGATTGGTTTTTGTGACGTTCTTCATTTCATTTTTATTTTTGAATGAACGGGCGGATGCCGAGCTCACTCGGCGGGAATCACGCCCCTACGGATTAATCGTGGAAATAGATCACTTCTTCTTCAACTTATCCAACATATCCCACACGCCCAGCATATACATAATGCCCATGGCGCGGTCATACAGCCCGTAACCGGGGCGTACGGTGCCGGGGCCCTCGTTCCACAGGTGACGACCGTGGTCGGGACGGATGTAGCCCTCAAAGCCGCAGTCGTGGTAGGCTTTCAGAATATCCAGAATGCCCGTATCGCCGTCGCAGTCGCGGTGGCTGGCTTCCGAGAAGTCGCCGTTCTCAAAGTGCCTCACGTTGCGGATGTGGGCGAAGGCGATGCGGTCGCAATGCTTGCGGACGATGGCCGCCACGTCGTTGTCGGGGTTGGCACCGAGGCTACCCGAGCAAAGGGTCAGGCAGTTGCAGGGGTGATCCACCATTTTGAGGAAGCGGTCGATGGAGGCCTCGTCCACCAGAAGGCGGGGCAGACCGAAGATATCCCACGGCGGGTCGTCCATGTGGATGGCCATTTTGATGCCGCACTCCTCGCAGGTGGGCATGATGGCTTCAAGGAAATACTTGAGATTCGCCCACAGCTTTTCGTGGTCAATGCCTTCGTAAGCCTTGAACAGCTCGTCCAGCTTGGCCATACGCTCGGGCTCCCAGCCGGGGAAGGACATGTGGTACTTCTCCGTGAAGTCCAGAATGTACTGCGCCATGGCGTTGTAGTCGTCCTGGATCATGTTCTTCTCGTAGAACAGGGCGGTGGAGCCGTCGCCTACGGGATGGAACAGGTTGGAGCGCGTCCAGTCGAAGATGGGCATGAAGTTGTAGCAGATCACCTTGACCCCGAATTTGGACAGGTTGCGGATGCACTGCTTGTAGTTTTCTATGTAGCCGTCTCGGGTGGGCAGGCCGATCTTGATGTCGTCGTGGACGTTGACCGACTCCACCACGTCCATGTTGAAGCCGTACTCGTCCAGCTGACGCTTGACCTCGGCGATCTCGGACTCCTCCCAGATCTCGCCGGGCATCTTGTGGTGGAGCGCCCAAACAATCCCCGTCACACCGGGGATCTGCTTGATATCGGACAGCGCGATACGGTCGTTCCCTTCTCCGTACCAGCGGAAGGTCATTTGCATGGGCATCGTATGTTTCCTCCTTTGGCATTTCGCGTTGCAAGCCTGATGCTTGTATGTATGGATTTATTATAGCACAAAAAATGGAAGTTGTAAAGGGTTTTGGGGTGGACGAATCCCATCCGGGTGATTTTTTTGTTCGGCGCAGGCGAGTGGGGCGTAGCTTTCGCGGCAAAGAATCAAAAAAGCACCCCGAAGGGTGCTTGGAGCAGAAATCCATGTGTCGTTCGATGCCGATTTATTTCTTCTTTTCCGATCTTTTTTCCCTGTTCTTCTCCATGTTCTTTTCCCAGAAGTCCGCTTTCGTGATATAGATTTCGTATAGTTGCTCGTAGGACAAGATACGGTTCACGCGGCTGCTGCCGTGCCTGGAGGGGACGGGCGGCTGTACCACGCCCAGATAGACGCCGAGTAGGACGGTCACAATCCAGTTGGGGAAATAGCACACGGCCAAAATCACCGCGAAAAAGGATACGTAGTAAATACCAAGCAGGATGCAGGCCAGCCATTTTCGGGGCAAGATGGGGCGCCAGAAGCGGTAGCGCACGTCGTAGGCGTCAAATATGGGTTCACGGACAAAGATCAAAACCAGCGTGATCACCGCCATTACGACAAGCTGGGCGACCGAAGCCCCGGGCGAACGGATCAGAAGCACCAGGTAAAGGGGGCAGAGGACAATGATCGCCGCCATGACCAGCACCGTGGGCAGTAGCGAGGTCGCCCCCGAAATGCTGACGTCCAGCTCCGGGCGGTATTTTCGAATTTGGGACACGGTACGCAGGGGTGCCTTGTCCAGGACGATATGCTTCCCGCCTCGGGTATACAGGATCACCCGAAACGCTTTTCCCGTGTCGCTTTTGTATCTCGGCTTTGTGTCTACGATGTATTCCGCTTTTTCGACGGTTTCCCAACGAAGCTTTCCGCCCGGATAGCAGATCCCTTCCTCGGTGAGAACGCAGATGACCCGACCGAAACAGTATGTATTCAGGATTCGGAGGATCAGGAAGGGTAACGAAAAGCAGAAGCAAACCCAAACGGACGTCCAAAGCGTAGACGGCCAAGCCGAGGGATCCGGCTTGCCCATGCCCCAGGAAATGACGAAAATGGCATAGGGGATGGCAAGCATCAAGGAATACAGGACAATCAGGGGCGCGTTAAAATACTGGCGGCGGATCTTTTTGCCGTCGATATGCCGTAACCGGTTTTCTTTCATGCTTTCACCGCCCTTCTGCTGTTATGATATCATAAATTTGCAACCGTTGTATACGGTCAGTCTTCCACAACGTACTGAAGCTTCACGTGGATCGATTCCTCCGGCGAGATCTGCTGGGCACGGGCGCAAGTATCGGCATCCATGACCACGGACACGGTATGCTCGTTTTCCACCGTGGCTTCCAGCATCGAGCCGAACAGATAAAACCTGACCTTTTCGGCGTCCACCGATTCTTCCAGATGCAGCGTGATCTTGATGGAGTAGTAGGTCACTCTGGATTTATGCAGGTAGATAGATATTCCACGGTTTCCGTGGGTACACCGGAATACATCCAGGTTACCGCCCTTTCCGACGACGGTGTAGTCCACGCCTGCAACGATACCGTCGGGATCAGAATTGTACCAGGTAAAGGATTTTTCCCGCACGTCGTCCCCCGTATAATCGTATGCGTCGTTGACGCCGTCAAAATCGAAATCGTGTATGGTGACGAAATGCAACGCGCCGCCCTCGCAGACCAGGGGGTACAGCATGGCGTCCTTTTTGAGGGTGTGGTAATTGATCTGGTAGCACAGGATGGGCAGGATAACGGACACCGCCGCCAACGCCAACCATGACAGTCGGCGCTTCAGGATCGCTTTCAATATTCCCGACACCAAAAGTGAAACGAGCGCCACTTGAATATGGTCAAAAATGACGCCGTCGCTTGGGGAGAAAAATCCGCCGTTCGTGTTTTCGTCATACGCGGCTTTGTAGTCATAGATGAAAAGGAAGGCGCACAGGATCATGATCGCCGCCGCGAATATCAGGGTTACGATGGTTTGAAATCTCGGATCACGGTCTTTCCGTTTCCGTTCGGTTTTCTGTTCGGACATATGCTCACCGCCTTTCTTGTTTTGTTGGATATGCAAAGAGGATCCACCCTATATGACAGGAAATGCAGGAGAAATCTGTCACAGAAACAAAAAATATATGAAAGCTTTTGAGGCGGGATTGTTGAGTATGGCTTTGCAGACTGACTTTTCCGAATTTTATGTAACGCCATATCTTTGAATGAATTCTTTCACGACCGATTTTATGGAGCTGTCGATCCTTCCCTCGCAAAAGCGTTTGATATGCTCGGGGATCTCCTTGTAATACGCCTCGGCAATACCGCCCGCGATGCACGCCTGTGTATCGGCATCACCGCCAAGGGAAATTGCATTTCTGATCGCACTTTCGTAGTCGGTTGCTTCCAAAAACGCAATGATGGCAGGCGGCACACTATAAGAGGTGCGGCTGTCGAACACGTGGGTTTCCTTGATCGCAGAAAGAGGGGTTGACAGTCTGTATTTGAACGTCTTTTCCAAATAGGCTTTGATCTGCTCCTTGTCCGCTCCGTTCCGTGCCAAAAAGACGGCCGCGGCCACGGACTGTGCGCCTCTGATGGCTTCCCGATGATTGTGGGTAGGAACACAACTCGCCCTTGCTTGCAGGAGGGTTTGCTCCAAGGTGTCGTAGGCGTATCCGATCGGAATGACGCGCATGGATGCGCCGTTCGCGTAGCTGTGTCCGTTCCGTGCATACGGATCCTTCGCCCAGGCGGCAAACATATTCCCGAATCCGGCGTGGGGATGATACGAATAATACCGACGGTACTGCGAGGCGTATTCCCCGCCACGAACGCGAAGATTCCATTTGGATATTTCGGCGGGATTGTTGAGTATGGCTTTGCACACCGCCGCAATCAAAACGCTGTCGTCGGTAAAGGAGCTGTCTTTGTGAAATGCAAAATCGTAATCCTTCGTACAATGCACTTCATAGTACGAGCCGATTACGTCTCCGTATATGGCGCCAAACATCATCTCACCGCCTTTCCTGTGTTCATAATACCACAAATCCGCTTGCTTGTCAAGCCTCGGCGGTTTTTGCGAAAAAAGAAGGGCAAAAACGCCGCCAAGTCCATTTTTCTGCTTACAAAACGGTTGACAAAACAAAGAAACTGTGGTATAATACACGGGTATGCATTGGGATGTCGCCAAGCGGTAAGGCACGGGACTTTGACTCCCGCATTCGTCGGTTCAAATCCGGCCATCCCAGCCAAGCCTCACTAATTTGAACCTACTTTTTACGGTAGGCGGATTAGTGAGGCTCTTTCTTTTCATAAAGTCAAAAGGCGCGCAGCTCGTAAATGAGTTGCGCGCCTATCTGTCTTTACAGAGGTAATGATACGTCACGGATTTCTTAAAATCGTGATTGTTCTTATGAGGTTATTCTATACACAGATTTTGTTACTTGATCACGTTCAATCAATCCCATTGAAACAAGTTTATCTATTAGTACAGGAACGTTATTCACCCCAAAGATGCTTTTTATTTTGTTGCACTTTATTTTTTTATGTACTTTCAAATAGTCTAGTATTGCATTGGCTTTTTTCTCATCCATAAATTTTACAGTAGCAAATTTCAAATCACTGATTTTTTGCGTTAAACACAAAAGGCGATTCTCATATTCAGATCTAACGCATGCCATATCATCCATGATTTCAAAGTTTAGCGACGAATAGTACTCAAACAATTTATTATTCCCCTCATCCGCACAAAACAGATAAATATACTCCACTCCTACTTTGTCCGCAATGTCAAGGATTATAGGTGCTATATATTGAAAAAAACAATATTCCCCCACTCTATATTTAAAAGGGCCATTATTGATTATCCATTCTTTTTTTCTTCTTCGATACGATTCGTTAACACAAAAATGCGATAGTTCAATAGCCGGTACCGTTTTTGTTACATCAATGATGTCATCATCAATGAAATACTCATATCCTGTGTCCGATTCACGATGACCTATGCCGCGAAGAATCTTTTCGTGCGATTTTATCATCAAACCACACTGCAATGAAAAGTATAATACTATTTTGTTCCCTTCCTTTATGAGAAAATATGCTCTTTTATTGTTCTGTTCCTCAAACCACGCTTTTCGTTGTAAATGAGCCGCCATAGAAGGGTTTATTGTTGATGTAAATTGAGAAATCACTGCTTTATTGTCATGATCAGAAATCAATCGCGAGCATGTATATTTTTCAATCTCTATTTCATGTTTTTTGTATCTTTTCATCATATGTTCTCCTCCTCATTATTTAACAATTGAGATATCATCTTGATCATCTTTTATGCGTCAAGTAAAACTCAAACAATGCTTTTTCAACGGCAATATTATACCATATCTTGTTTGATAAGTAAACACAAATATAAAAAATGTCAATCCCGATTTTTTCGCCTTTCGTCTCCACCAGTTTAGCACAGTTCTCGAATCTGTCAACGTGAAAAATTATCGCTGAAAAATGAAATCATAGCAAAAAGGCCAGGTAGCAATACTTGGCCTTTTTTGTATTCATACGCAATATTTTTTCTTGTATTCGTAAGGGACTGTACCTCGCGTTGACAGATTCATTCAGCATTCGTAATGGACACGACTTCACCCGAACGGTGCTCCCCTGGTTCTGCCGAAAGGCAAAATAAAAAATCAGGAGGTAATCCAAAATGAAAAAAGTAGTCTACTCCATCACAAGGTATCGAAAAGATACGACCGAGAAGATAACAGGTCTCGGTTATGTCACGGATACCGATCTCGTCATCGCTTGTGTCAGTCAAGCAGGCAAGCCCTACATCCGCGTGTTCGACGGTTGCGTCCAAAAGTGCAATCCTATCCCGAACAAGCCCGACGAATTCCGAGGTACCTACTATGAGATCCGAGAGGTCCAGCTGGACACCGGTAAGGATAGCCTTGAAACCCGTGAGCTTGAGTTCAACTATTACGTCTGGTACAAATACGTTGATTAAGGAAGGAGAAAACACTATGAAAAACCGTTTTTACATGCATGAGTTCAAATATCACGACGGTGAGTGCTACGTCACCTTCAACATCGTCGACCTGAATGAACTGAAGAATGAGATCAGCGTGGCTATCACCCGAGAGGGCAAGATCAGCGTCGTTACCTACCCCCTGCTGTCCGACGAGAAGGGTTACTACTTCGAGTACGGTTGCGATTTCACCAAGCTGGCTGTGGATGACTTCAAGGAGGTGTCGGAATGAAGGATCAGATCATGAACGACATCAACAAGAATGAATCCGCTGAGAAAAAGCCTATCATCGACCTTTTGGCTCTCTGGGAAGAGGTCGAGGATATGATCAGCGAAAGACGCGCCATCGAAGGAGGAAATAATCATGACTAATACATACAGCAATGAAATCAGAATCGTCATCGGCTCTTGGGGCTCTTACAACGAGTGCAACGAGCGAGCCCTTGGCTCCCGATGGATGGATCTCGCGGACTTTGATTCGTGGGATGAGATTGAAGAGGCCCTGAGCAATCAGGGCTTCGAGCTGGACGGCATCGACGAGGAGCTGTTCATTCAAGACATTGATAACTTCCCCTCCGACGCTACGAACTGGGACTATATGCACCCACAACGACTTTTCGATATTTTACACGAAGCCGAGGTGCTGGACGATTCCGGCAAATATGATACTCTCATGGCGTTCCTGGAAGTCCGAGGCTTTCGTGAGTTTGAAGATCTTGTGGAACGTTACGGCGCAGATTGGTGCGATGACATTTACATTTATAAGAATTACGACTGGGACGATTACGGTCGTGAAATGTTCAACAACTGCGGATATGAAATTCCCGACAGTCTGTTGGACTTTTTTGATTTTGAGGCCTATGGAGAATCCTTCAAGTACGACGGTATCGAAGAATACTCCGAGGGCTTGATCGAGATCCGGAGGTGAGATCATGAAGAACACCAAAGAAGTACAAGCCATTCTGACGGCTATCTGTTGCATCAACCGGACCAGTGAACATCGGGACGACGACATCGGCAAGATTTGCGACTATGCCTTCCGCCGGCTCTTTGGCTCCAACACCAACCTGCTCATGCTTTGTTGCGTGGGCAGGTCGAAAGAAGAAATGATGCCCGAGATCATGCAAATCCTGGAGCAGGATACTGCGTACAAGAAGTATCTTGAGGAGTACAAGGCATGAATAAGACCTTGACCGAGCTGTGGTACGGGAACGTGCTTCCCTACGAACACAAACGGGATTACTCCCCCATCCGCGATCTGACCGAATTGAGTAAGCGGAACCGCGCCGCGTTGGTGGCGACTCTGACCCCGGAGCAGAAGGAGCTTCTGGAAAAATACGAAGGCAGCGCTGACGAGATCTCCGGATTTTGTGAGCGCGATTCTTTTATTTATGGCTTCCGCCTCGGTATGCGCTTGGCTATCGAGGCGTTGGCCGATGAACATGAAAATCTTGAACTGTAAGGAGGTTCACTAAAATGAAAGTAAAAGAGCTGTACACCATGGACTTCAACGAGGCTTGCGAGAAGCTGGCCGGGGAGACCGACATCATCACCACCTACGAGAGCCTGAAGGATTTCGCCATCCACATGATTCAGGAGGATCACCTGTATCTGGCCATGCACATCCTGGAGGC
>JAZRIF010000101.1:0-6317 GCA_045645165.1 Eubacteriales bacterium | reverse complement strand
CTCCATCTCCCCGACGTCACGGCCTACCTCATCGCGGGTGTGCTCATCGGCACCTACTGCATCGGCCGCTTCGTCATCGGCGGCTTCAGCTTCGGCTTCAACGACGGTGTGGCTCCCGTAGGGAACTTCACCATCATCTCGGACATTGCTCTGGGCTTCATCGCCTTCGATATCGGTAACGAGTTCCGTATCAAGGATCTCAAGCATACGGGTAAGAAGGCTACCGTTATCGGTATCGTACAGGCCGTGGTAACGACCGTGATCGTGGATGCCGCTCTGGTGGGCGTGCATTTCCTGCTCATCGCGACCACGGGCACAGATTACCTGCCTTTGCCCGCCTGCATCATTCTGGGTGCGATTGCATCGGCTACCGCGCCTGCCGCGACGCTGATGGTCGTCCGTCAGTACAAGGCCAAGGGCCCGCTGACCGACCTGCTTTTGCCCATCGTCGCGCTGGACGATGCCGTGGGTCTGGTTCTGTTCGCCGTGTCCATGGGTGTGGCCAAGGCGCTCCAGGGCGGTGAGCTCAGCGTGATCTCGGTGGTGGTGGAGCCTATGCTGGAGATTGTGCTCTCCCTGCTTCTGGGAGCCGTTCTGGGTGCGCTCCTGTCCTGGATCGAGGAGCATTTCCACTCCCACAGCAACCGTCTGACCCTCATGATCACCTTCGTGTTTTTGACCGTAGCCCTGGCTATGCTGCACTTTGAGGTGGCGGGTATCCACATCGGATTCTCCTCCCTTCTGACCTGCATGATGCTGGGTACGATTTTCTGCAACCTCTGTAAGACCTCCGAGGAGATGATGGAGCGTACCGAAAAGTGGACCAAGCCTCTGTTCGTGCTGTTCTTCGTCATCAGCGGCGCCAGCCTGGATCTGACGGTCTTTGCTGAGCCCATCTTCGTTCTCATCGGCGTGATCTACATCCTGTTCCGATCTGCGGGTAAGATCCTGGGTTCCTTTAGCAGCGCCAAGGCCGTGCATTGCGATGAAAAGACCGTGAAATACCTGGGCATTACCCTTCTGCCCCAGGCGGGTGTAGCGCTGGGTATGGTCAGCACTGTGGCAGCCGACTCGGTGTTCGGCGGAACTGCCATCGGTAACACCGTGCGATTCGTCATTCTCTTTGGCGTTTTGATCTACGAGATCTTCGGCCCCATGATGACCAAGTGGGCTCTGACCCGCGCCGGTGATATTACCGAAAAGCCCGAAGGCAAGACCGCCCGTGTTATCGACCCCCATCACCGCCACAAGACGAAGGCGTCCAAGGAAACTAAAAATTCGTAACCCAATACCCCGCTTGCAACTGCAGGCGGGGATTTTTTGCGGGTTTCGGGAAAACTATTGACAACATGTTTCACATAAGGTATAATGGAGTCAAGCCCGAAGGAGTTCTGCGGCTGTATTCTGACCTGAGGAGGTACCCATCATGACCCCTGCCGTACACAATCTTCCCTTGAAGATCATCCATAATTTTCCCTACCCGCCCACGGCGACTCTTGACGAGAAAAAGTCGGTGGTGACAAGCTATCTTTTGGAGATTCAGTCCCGTGGATTTGGTGGTATTGTGAATAACGTCTGCACCCGTAACTATACCCTTGACCCCGAGGAGTGGGAGGTGTTTGCCTTCACCGCAGACGAGTGCGAGCGGCTGGGTCTGCGACTGTGGATCTATGACGAGGACGGATACCCCAGCGGCGCCGCGGGTGGATTGACCATCGCCGAGAACCCCGACTTTGAGGCTACCGCCGTGGTTATGGTGAAGGAGTCCATCGGTGCCGGGGAGAGTAAGGTCATCGACCTGCCACGCGGTCATCAGCATTTCCTTTACGCCGCTGTGTACTCTTGCGACGGGGAAGGGAAGCTTATCTCCGACGAGACCGGCAAATACGCGCCCGTGTACACCGCCGATTGCCGCTACGCCACCGAGGCTGTGACATTGGAGAACCCCACGGATGCCTCTGCCGTGGCGCTTTGCTTCGTCCGCAAGCGTCTCTACGAGGGTACCCACAGCGTTCATAACGTCTTCCAATGCCGCCGCTACATCGACGTCACCAACCGCGACGCCGTAGCCGCCTTCCTGCGGAATACCTACGAGCAGTATGCGAAGCACGTTCCCGAGCATCATCACGCAGGCGCGGGTCGGGTCATTCCCAAGATCGGCCAGATCGAGGCGGTCTTTACCGACGAGCCCTCCCTCATGGGTTGCTACATCAACAAGGGTCTGTACCCCCGCACGATCAAGGATGCTTACGACGACGAGATGCCCCTGTATCCCGTCCTCACCTATGGCCGCGACGTAGAGAACGCCTATGCTTCTCGCTATGGCCGCGACCTGTTCCCCGACTTGGTTCACATTTTCCTTGGTGACACCGACGTGTCCAAGGGGATTCGCTACGACTACTACACTCTCCTGTCCGATCTTTACGAGGAGAGCTTCTTTGCTCAAATTTCGGACTGGTGTGCCCGCCATGAGATCAGCTTTTCGGGACACCTGCTTCTGGAGGACGATATTCGCTTCCATACCGTTTTTGAGGGCAACTTCTTCTCCCTCCTGCGGCACATGCACTTCCCCGGCATCGACATGCTCCAGTCCATTCCTTCCATGCTCTGCCACAGCGACTACGCTTTTACTCCCAAACTGGTCTCCTCCGTCGCCCACGCTTACAACCGTCCCCACGTCATGAGTGAGGTATCGGCTCACGCTCAAGGCGGGAACGTCACCCACGACCAGATGTACGCTTCCCTCTGCGCCCAGTATGCCCTGGGTGTGGATATCTTTACCTACTACTACGGCGAGCGGTTCATGGATCCCGAGACCTACACCCGTTACAACCACGCCCTCGGTCGCATCGACGCCATCATGGCGGGGCGCACCGTGGCGGATGCCCTCCTGTACTATCCCATTGAGACCTTCCGTATGCACCACCGTCCCTCGGATGCCCAGTACGGTAGCTACACCGAGGCGGAGAACGCTTGCAAGCTGCATCTGATGGGGATTCAGGATACCCTCTTGGACAACCAGATCGACTTTGATTACGCCGACTACGACGTGCTCTCCCGCATGACGGTCTGCGAGGACGGTACCCTTCTTGCGCCGAACGGCTACCGCTACTCTACCCTCATTCTGCCCCCCATGGAGTACACCCCCGCCATGGCGAATCTCCTGTCCGACACCGCCGCTTGGGGCAACGTCATTCGCGTTGGGGATGATTCCGCCGCCATTGCGGACATTCCCGATCTCCTGACCCGTCGCGCTCTGACTTCGGACAAGGCTACCCACGGCGTGCTTCGTCTGGTCAGGGACACCGAAAAGGGACGCGCTTGCCTGTTGGTCAACACCAATGAGGAAGCGGTTACTGTCAATTTTGCCGTGTCGGGCATGACTTCCCCTGTTCTGTATGATCCCTTTGCGGATGCCGAGGTGGCGTGTGTGTTTACCCCCGATGGGGATGAGTTCGACTTTACGGTGGAGCTGGGGGCGTTGCAGAGCTTGATCATTAAGGAGGCGTGATATGATCCGTCACGACGAATGGTTTATCCACGTGGATATGGCGGAAAAGAGGCTCTACGATACCCGCGGGCTCCATACCAACTCCACCGCTTTGAACCCGTGTGATATGACTCCCGATGATGTGGATTTTGAGATGTCTACGGGGAAGCACCCTTATATTTTGGAGATTCATGGCATGAACCAGGAAAGTCTGGAGCATTTCGTCACCCACTATGGAAAGGACTATGAGTATCTGAGTCTGTTTCATTGCCAGCTCATATCGGATCTTTCTCCCCTGTCCGATCTCCCCAATTTGAAAGGCGTAGATATTTGTTGGAACATCTGTACCGACCGCCTGTGGGATATGTCCCGTAATTCTCATTTAACCTATCTCGGTATCATGGATTGCAAGAAAATCACCCAAGGGCTCACCCTTCTGCAATCGGGACAGTCCTTGGAGGAGATTTCGGTCTGCGGAAGCATCTTTACACCCTATCCTATGGATGCCCTGTCTTGCTTCGGCGGTCTGGCAAATTTGAAACATCTCCATGCCATGTTCATCAAACCCGCTGACCGTGACACTGCCTTTTTGGATACCCTTCCCGCTTTGGAGAAATTCGATTTTGAAGCGGGACTGTTCACCACCGAGCAGATCGCCTGCCTATGCGCCAAATATCCCGATCTCGGCGGTACCTACATGGGCCCATACGGTCCGGAGTATCCCGGAACCACGACCTATATGCGGGTCAGCGGCTACCGCAAACCCACTCTCGAAATTCCCAAGCAACAGGCCGCCCTGGACAAGCACGTGGCGAAATTCAACGCCCTCGTGGAGCAGTACCGCGCCGAGTTACATCCATGATTCCCCTGCGATAAACAAGCATCCTTCCGTGTCGGAGGGATGCTTGTTTTTCCTCATCCGTAAACGAATTGTAAACAAAATCCCCTTTTCCTTGACAAAACTCCGTGGGTCTGCTACAATATAAGATAATCACTTAAGAAGGAGATGGTCGAAAACCATGGACGGAGACAGTAGTACCGACGGGGATAATTGCACCTGTGTGTGCAACGTGAGCCGCAGCTACATCATTTGTGAATATTTGTGCTCGTGTATGCCGCCATACGCGATCTTTCGGCGTGCCTGCTTTGCTCGGAATTGATCCGACGGGACAGGTAGGCCTTTTTGCGTTCATTTTTCCTTCGCTTGCGAAATGCGTACCCGAAATTTTTAAGAATAAATTGGAGTAAAACAATATGAGTCCCCAAGTACAGATCATCATCATGGCTGTGTGCCTCTTGATGTCCGCTTACTTTTCCGCTACCGAAACCGCCTTCTCGACCTTGAGCAAGACCAAGCTCAAGACCCTTGTGGAGAAGGGCAACAAGCGCGCTTCCCTGGCTCTCAAGCTCAGTGAGAACTACGATCGGCTGATTTCCACCATTCTCATCGGAAATAACCTGGTCAATATTCTTTTGTCGTCTATTGCCACGGTGTTTGTCATTTCTCTGTGTCTGAATGCCAAGGAACCGAGCTTTGCCGATACCTACGGAACCCTGATCTCCACCGCCGCAACTACGGTAATCGTGTTGATGTTCGGTGAAATCACCCCTAAGTCCATCGCCAAGAACCGCCCTGAGGGCTTTGCCATGTTTGCGGCGCCCCTCATGCAGTTCTTTATCTGGATCCTCATTCCCGTCAGCTTTATTTTCTCCCTGTGGACCAAGCTGGTGGCCAAGATCTTCCGCGTCAAGGCCGACAACAAGATGTCCCAGGAGGAGCTGCTCATGCTGGTGGAGGAGGTTCAGGAGGAGGGCTCTATCGACGACGAGGAGGGTGATCTGCTCCGTAACGCCATCAACTTCACCGAGCAGAAGGCTGAGGATATCCTGACCCACCGTGTGGATCTGGAGGGCTTTGAGATCGAAACCCCCATGGAAGAGGTCGGACAACTCTTTGAAGAATCCCGTTTCTCCAGATTACTGGTGTACGAGGAGAGCATTGACAAGATCGTGGGTGTCGTCCATTCCAAGGACGTGTTTACCTCCAAGGGTCTCACCGACAAGTCCCTCGAGGAGCTGATCACGCCCCCTCTGTTCATCCACAAGGGTGAGCGTATCGACGATCTGCTCCGCGATCTGCAGACCAACAAGTCTCACCTGGCCGTGGTGCTGGACGAGTACGGCGGTACGCTGGGTATCGTGACCATGGAGGACATTCTGGAGGAGCTGGTAGGCGATATCTGGGATGAGCACGACGAGGTCATCGAGGACTACAAGGAGATTGCCGAGAACACCTTCCGCATTGACTGCGGCGGTAGCTTGGAGGATTTCTGTGAGTTCTTCGATCTGGATATTGAATCCGACAACATCACCATCAACGGTTGGATCATGGAGGCCATGGATAAGATCCCTGCCTGCGGCGACCGCTTCAGCTTTGAGAATCTGGATATCACCGTCACCGAGACCGACTATCACCGTGTGTCTACCATTCAGGTGGTGCGCCATGAGATCGAGGATGAGGATGATAAGAAGTCCAAGAAGGATAAGGACGACCGTGATCACGACGACGACGATGACGATGATGACCGCGGTGACCGCGGTGACCGCGACCATGATTCCAAGAAAAAGAGCAAGGATAAGGCTTCGGTCTGATCTGTTTCCCATACGAAAATCCCCCCCGCTGTGTGTGAACAAGTCCGTTAAAAACGGACAGTAGACAAAAGCCCCCTTGATGTGGTAGAATATAGATACCATATCAAGGGGGTAATTGTATGCCAAGAAAGTATCAACACACAAAAGAATTATTGCCACAAATCAAAAAGATGTT
>JAZRIF010000100.1:0-4455 GCA_045645165.1 Eubacteriales bacterium | reverse complement strand
GGTGCCGCCCTGAGCGGAGAGGTCACGAACGAAGTTGTAAGCCTCCTCGAACTTCTTAACGGTCTTCTGCAGGTCGATGATGTAGATGCCGTTTCTCTCGGTGAAGATGTACTCCTGCATCTTGGGGTTCCAGCGGCGGGTGTGGTGACCAAAATGTACACCGGCTTCCAGCAACTGCTTAATGGTGATGATAGACATTTCTATGTCCTCCTTCGGTTTTTTCCACCACAGAGGCACGTGCGGACTGATCCGGGAAAGCCGTTTCCGGGACACCGAGCCGCCGATTGCGTCTGTGTGTGTATTTTTTAGCGTGCTTTTTCGCACACCGATGTATTATACCATACATTTCTAAAAATCGCAATAGGATTTTTGCGTTTTTACAATTTGTTTACAATTTTCATTGGTGTCTCACAGTAAAAACTCCCCTGCCCGAAAGAACAGGCAGGAGAGTGTACCGGCATTTTGGGTTTGTAGCTACGCTTTGCTCAACGAAATGCAGAATGAATGTATATTTGCATTTTGCCTTTCAATACTGTCATTCTGCACTCTGCATTATTTGGTTTTACTTCTTCCTCCCCCCGCCCCGAATCAGGCAGGAGGAAAGTTCAGCGGCAGTGAGCTTGACCAGGATGGCATCCTCGCCCAGACACTCAATGCGACACCACGGGATGCGGTAACATTCGCTTTTTCCGAAGCTGAACAGGCCGCAGTCCCGGGGGATGATCAGAGCGGTAATATGACCGTCATCGGCGCAAAGCTCCAAAGCGTTGGGATAGCCCAGCTTTCCGCCGTCACAAAGATTGATAACCTCCATGGAAAACAGTTCTGCAGTGGTGATATGCCTCATAAGCGCGAAACCCCTTTCACAAATGATGGCTGATGATCCATCCTATGTGAAAGGGGTAAAAATTATGACTGTGCGGGTCTTTCTTTTTCGCGTTTCTTCAGGAGCAGAGGGAATACGGCTCTGAGAACGATGAACAGGATCGGCGCGGAAAGCGGAAGCACGAGAGACCACAAGGGCGCCAGTCCGCCCACCAAAGAAGCGGCCAATGCTCCCACGTACGCCAATCCGAGCGCCAGCATCGCGAAGAACACGGTACTGTCCCGCCGCGGCAGACGGTCCGTGACAAAAACGACAAGCTGGAGACCGAACATACACAGAAGACCGTAGTACAGAAGATCGCCTCCGAATTCCACCCCGCAGAGCGAAGCGATACCTGCTACTGCCCAAGCAAGCGCCGAACTGACGACAGCCGACAAAAGCTCGATACGATGAGTAGCGAGGGGACGAGAGATCCCCGCCTCCAACCTACGGCGAGGCAACGGCGTATTCCCCAAGGGCAAACCCGAAGCGGCCGCCATGACAAGCAGATCCAGGAACAAGCCCGACAGCAAAACAGCAGGCGCAGCGGTGATGGAAAGTCCCAGGCAAAGAGGGAGGATCACCATAACCAATCGGATAGCTTGCGAGATCAGCGTGAAACGGAGTGTCCGATCCAGCGCATTTTTGAAGCCGTCAGCGGCACGAATAGCACGGTGCACACCCAGAATACCGCCGCCCACCGCAGAGGAACGGCGCACTAAGACATGAGCGGTGCGACGAGAACGGTCATTGGCCACACATCCGTCGGGAGTGCCATCGGCATCCGAAAGATTCCATTCGGTACCGTGGGGATCTATACGAGGACACCCCTCTTCAGCTGCCGCATACAAAGAAGGAACACACGTAAAGGCCACATCGGCTTCCGAAAGCAGGGTTACATCTGCTCCATCTGCCGAAAGCACACCCACGGTTCTCCCCGCTGCCTTCAGATCCCGGATGCAATCCAACACATAGTCATCCGAACAGCCTTCAAAAGCGCGGCATCCCTCCTCAATTCGAAGAGAAGCGGGGGCACGCACCTCTCCCTCGGGAGCAGGGTGGTCTGCGGGTGATCGCTCAGTCAGACCGCAGGCAGCCAACACCCGCGTATGACCGTCGGATACGTCCCGCAAAAAAGCAGAAACGCGGATTCCGGCGCCCTCCAGATTCTTAACGCAGCCCATTGTCTTGCGACAAGTACGGGGAGCGTAAGTCAACATGGCGAAAATACTCAGCTCTCCACGGCGTTCCACCAGAACGAAGAGAGGCGTACTTCCCTGCCGCGCTTCCTTGCGATAGGTGCGGTACAGCGCATTCAAGTCACTGCGATCCAGGGCTTTGTTCTTTCGTCCATCATAGATGTGGGTACAAGTCTCAACCTCGTCAAAGCGCTCAGTCAAGCGCACGATGATACGGCAATTGCCGTCAGCAGTGGGAAATATGCCGGATATACCACCGCCTTCGGCGCGGATCTCCTTCACCTTCACGGCGAAAGCCTGAGTATCCATCTCTGCCCAGCGGCAAAACTCAGAGATCAGATGAGTGTATCCACGATTGCCTCTGCCCGTAGCGGGCAGGCTCTCCATCCCCTTACGGTACAGGTGGAGATACTCTGCCACCACCCGCGCATTCTCGTCGGCATCGGGCTGATCACATCGGTAGGTTCTATCGCCCACCACCAATATTTCGGGAAGATCCTCACCGTCATGGAGAGCGGCAGTTCCTACCAGCAAAAGATCTGTCATGGCGGTCAGCTTTTCAAAGACCATCGCCGATTTGATGTCTGCGGTATTCTCTCCGTCACGATCCAGAGCGGCGGCACGCCGCGCTGAGGTCTCCAAATGGATTCCCTTGCAGAGCAAATGCTCGGTCAGGGTTACTGCGGCCAGCGACAGAACCGACAGGAAAATATCCAAAAATTCATATGCTTCTCCAACGCTAAAAATACCCAACGCCGTCAGGGGAACCGTCAGGCAGAGAAGGCAGAGATTGTACACCGACAGCACGCGCCCCGCGCCCTTGAACCAGGTCACGGTTCGGTTCTGATGAGGAGAGGGGATATAGCCGATGAGACCGCCCAAATGGGTCTCATTACCTACGGCTATCACCACGGCCAGAGCCGATCCCGACTCGACCATACCCCCCGCAAACACCATGTTTACGGGAGAAAGACGCAAATTTTCGGCATCGGAGGGTGTGACGGTTGCATCCTTTTGCAGATGCTCGGGAGGGCGGCGCAGATCCGATGCATCTAGCTCGCGTTCAGCAACCGAAAAGCCCTCGCTTCGGATCAGGCGGCAATCAGCGGGAACGATATCCCCTGCCGCAAGCAGAAGAATGTCCCCCTTAACCAATCCTTCCGCACTCATGCGCAGGATCCGTCCTCCTCGCAGCACGCGACACAGAGGGGTATCGTAAGCGGCCTGCATGGCGGCGTCGGTGCGATCGGCGCGATATAGGAAATAGGCGCAGAGGGCGGTATGTCCCCCCAACAGGATCAGGCAAAAGATCCCCAACGCCAGCCGACTGAAGAACAGGGCTATGAAGGCTACAGACAACAACAGCCAAAGGGCCGGCTCACGGCAGGTCTTCCGCAGGCATTGCGCGTAGCTACGGGGCAGGCCGCGGAACAGCGGGCGCTCCTCGCTGCTCTCTTTGCGGCGGGACACTTCCTTGGGAGAAAGCCCCACCGTAGGATCGGTAGCCAGCCCGGAAAGCAACTCGTCAAGGGGTATCGTCGCAGGATTCACCGCATGCCGCTCCTGCTGTACGCGGTCTTGTTCGGGAGATGACATGGAAGCTCTCCTTTCATATGTTAATCTTTGTGAACAAGGGGGCTTTGCCCCCCTTGCTCTCACTTAAGGAATTTTTAAAAAGCTCCTCACATGCAGGTCACCTTGATCTCGCCGTCCTTGACGTTGACGAGAATCTGGGTAAGGGCATGGGTATAGTCTGCGATGACGGCCTCGGCGATGGCGTCCTCCACGTGCCGCTGGATGTAGCGGCGCATGTTCCGCGCCCCGAACTTGGCCGAGTAGGATCGCTCGGCGATGAGGGCGGCGGCCTCGTCGGTGTAGCGGAGGGTGAGGGATTTTTCGGCCAGCGCCTCGGTCAGCTCACCCAGCATGATGCGGGCGATGCGGGTGAAGTCCTCCCGATCCAGGGAGCGGAAGGTCACGATCTCGTCCACGCGGTTGAGGAACTCGGGGCGCAGGAAGCCCGACAGCGCCTTCATGGTGGCGTCCTGCCCCCGCTCGGCCTCCGAGCCGCCGAAGCCGATGGAGCCAGTCTGACGATCCGAGCCGGCGTTGGTGGTCATGACGATGACCGTATTCTCAAAGTTAACGGTCTTGCCGTGGGCATCGGTCAGTCGGCCGTCGTCCAGGATCTGAAGCAGGATATTGAGCACATCGGGGTGAGCCTTCTCGATCTCGTCAAAGAGGATAACGGAATAAGGCTTTCTCCTTATCTTTTCAGTAAGCTGTCCCGCTTCGTCATAGCCTACATATCCCGGAGGGGAGCCTACAAGACGGGAGACCGTGTGCTTCTCCATAAATTCCGACATATCAAGGCGGATAAGGGCATCGGGG
>JAZRIF010000099.1:0-35890 GCA_045645165.1 Eubacteriales bacterium | reverse complement strand
GCCAAGCGGTCTTAGGAAGACAACTTAGTAATTCAACTCCTTGGCTCACAGAACGACATGGCTACGATCCGACTTTGCTTTCTTGGCGCAGCTTGTACTGCCGAGGGCGAGCGAAGCGAAGGCTCGGCAGTCATGCCATCGACATGGTCGGAAAGCACTACGAAGATTATCGGGCTGTGTGAACATGGATGTGAAATGTTTGGGCAAGGAGGACATAAGGAGCGGGGGAGGTGGGAAAGAATATACGGTGAGCGTGCGCAAAATGCAAGAGGGAAGAAGACAACTTGCAAGAGGGGCGTCACTCGACGTTTGGGGATGAATCCTGCTCTGTATGCGATTCGGAGATGAAGTTGCAACAGTTCTTTGAATTTTTTGTGGAATTTTTTGCGTAGAAAGGCTTGACAACCGGGAGGGTTTGTGCTATAATGTAGAAAATCGTTAATGTGGATTGCTATTCCCTCGGAGTGATAAGCTTTTCCGAGGCGGCATTCCTCGATAACGATGATTCGTACCACAAAATTATATTAGGAGGCTTATTCAAAATGAGCAAGAAGGTACTTTCTGTAATCCTTGTTCTCTGCATGGTTCTGTCTTCTGTTGCCCTGTTTGCATCTTGCACCGGCAGCGGCAATCCCAACGAGACCGAGGCTGGCACCAAGCCCGTCTACACCGATCCTTATGCAGGCATCGAGGACTATGATGAGCTGTCCAAGAAGATCTATGACGATGTTCTGGGCGATTTTTACGCAGCATACGAGGCTGCTAAGAAGGAGACCAACGAGTCCAAGAAGTGGGCTCTGATGGCCATTGCTGAGGCTAAGCTGATGGAGAGCGGCGTTATGATGCCCACCTCCTCCAACGGCGGTAACTACGCAATCACCCGTGTGGCTCCCAACACCGCTACCTCCACCCTGTGGGGTAACGACTCCTACAGATACCACGACATGATCGTGGCTACCGAGTTCATCACCGCTGCTCACAGAACTGAGATGAAGGCTAAGTGGGCTGAGGTTAGAGGCACCGGTGAGTACGAGGCTTGGGTTAAGTCTTTCCTGGCTGACAAGGGTTACACCATTAAGGACACCTACAGCCTCGCTTACAACTCCGACCCCAAGAACTGGGACGTTCTGGCTACCTCTCGTGCCGCTGACTCTGAGGCTCTCGTAAATACTTACGACGGTCTGTATGAGTACGACATGGAGAACCGCCTGATGCCCGCTCTGGCCGAGAGCTACACCGTTTCCGAGGACGGCCTGAAGTACACCTTCAAGATCCGTCAGGGCGTGAAGTGGGTTGACTCTCAGGGCCGTGAGGTTGCTGACGTTAAGGCTGACGACTTCGTTGCCGGTATGCAGCACATGATGGACGCTGCCGGCGGTCTGGAGTACCTGGTTCAGGGTATCATCGTGAACGCTACCGAGTACATCACCGGTGACGTGACCGATTTCGCACAGGTCGGTGTTAAGGCTCTCGACGATTATACTCTCGAGTATACTCTGATTCAGCCCACCTCCTTCTTCATGACCATGCTGGGCTACGGCGTGTTCGCTCCTATGAGCAGAACCTTCTACGAGTCCATGGGCGGTCAGTTCGGCGCTTCTTATGATGCCGCTGCTGAGACCTACAAGTACGGTAAGGGTCCCGACTCCATCGCTTACTGCGGTCCCTACACCATCACCAGCTTCACCGAGGGTAACACCATTGTGTTCTCCTCCAACGCTTCCTACTGGGATGCTGCTAACATCAACATCAAGACCATCACTTGGCTCTTCAATGACGGTCAGGATGTCCAGAAGGGTTACAACGATGCTAAGGCCGGTACTGTCGACGGTTCTGGTCTGAACAGCTCCACCGTAATCCTGGCTAAGAACGATGGCCTGTACGACACCTACTCCTACGTTTCTTCCACCGACGCTACTTCCTTCATGTCCTTCGTGAACGTCAACCGCGCTATGTATGCAAACGCTGCTGATGCTAACAAGGTCGTTTCCACTCTGACTGCTGATGAGCAGACCCGTGCAAACGCTGCTCTCCGCAACGAGCACTTCCGCCGCGCTTTGGCCTTTGCTATTGACAGAGGTACCTACAACGCTCAGTCCGTTGGTGAGGATCTGAAGTACGCTTCTCTGATCAACTCCTACACCCCCGGTAACTTCGTCTCCCTGAAGGAAGATGTGACCGTTTCCATCAACGGCACTGACACCACCTTCAAGGCAGGCACCTACTACGGTGCTATCATGCAGGCTCAGATCGATGCTGACGGCGTGAAGATGAAGGTTTGGGATCCCGCCGGTGACGACGGTATCGGTTCCGGTGCAGGTTTCGACGGTTGGTACAACGTTGCCAACGCTGTTGAGGAGCTGAACAAGGCTATCGAGGAACTGGCTGCTATCGGCATTGAGATCACTGCCGAGAACCCCATCAAGCTGGATATGCCCTACTACTCCGGTAGTGAGCTGCGCACCAATATGTCCAACGTCTACAAGAAGTCTATTGAGGATGCTTTCGGCGGTAAGGTCCTGCTGAACCTGGTTGCTTGTGAGACCTCCGATGACTGGTACTACGCCGGTTACTACACCGATTTCGGTAACGAGGCTAACTATCACCTGTACGACGTCTCCGGTTGGGGTCCTGACTACGGTGATCCTCAGACCTACCTTGACACATTCTTGCCCGAGTACGCAGGCTACATGGTCAAGTGCATTGGTATTTACTAATATAAATACTGCTACGCTTGAATAATTAAAGCTTATACGGTAGAGGATGGACTTTCGTTCATCCTCTATTGTTCGTTAGATGGAGATTGATATGACAAAATATTTATTGAGCCGTTTGGCGCGAGGCATAATCTCAATCATTCTCGTAGTCCTTATCGTTATGCTTCTGATCTATTCGTTGATGAATCGGGAGTCAATTTTCGCCCAGGATCCCTTGTTCACCAAGCAGAAGTCCAACAATAAGGTGATCTATCAGTATCAACAATGGGAGAAGTACGGCTATCTGGATTACGTTCTCTATTCCGAATGGTTGCAGGAAGAGCATGCAAACGGCGCGATTTCGGAGGACGTTTACAAGAATGTCGTTACCATCGGTAAAAATGCCGAGGCCGACAGCGCCGACGTAGCCGAGTATGTAAAAAAGTTTACTGAACACTATGAGAGTAAGGGCTACAAGGTTGAGCGTCTCCCCGGCGATACCCTTGCCGGTACCAAAAAGTATAAGGAAGGCGGCAATCCCCGACTGTTCGCCTACAAGGATACCCCTATCCTGAACCGCGTCTGGGATTATTTTACCGGCGTGATCACGTTTGACAATATCCACCGTGTGAAAGACGATGTGGGTGAGCGCGGCCTGACGTTTACACTGTTTGACCCTGCTTACGGCGGAGAAAAGTTCTCCCCCGCAATTATGGGTAACGGTACCATGCACAAGTATCTTTTCTATTTTGATTCTCAATTCCCCTTTGTCCATCAGAATTTTGCCAAGATCAGCCTGGGTACCTCTTATAGTGTGAATCAGGGTATTGATGTGTTCGATACCATGACCAATTCGCAGGGTTCTCTGAAGGCCTCTCTGGTCACGTATCCCTCCGGACTTATGGAGGAGAGCGCGGATAACCTGCACTCCGCTACCTACGTCAGCGGTTCTTTGGCAAACGGTACCGTTGTTATGAAAGATCGCTATGTGGATAACTACACCAACGTATCGACTTATAAGAACGGTTTCTCCAAGATCGGTTACTCCTTTGTCATCGGTATCATTTCGGTGGCTATGGCTTATCTCATCGCCCTCCCTCTGGGCGTGCTGATGGCTCTGAAGAAGGACAAGTTCATCGATCATCTGGGTACCATTTATATTATTTTCATCATCGCAGTACCTTCGCTGGCCTATATCTTCCTGTTCAAGGCCATAGGCGGCAGCTTCGGATTACCGACGACCTTCGACATGATCAATCCGACATGGCTCATGTATATTCTGCCCATCATTTCTCTGGCTCTGCCCTCCATTGCAAACCTGATGAAGTGGCTGAGACGATATATGATCGACCAGATGAATTCGGATTACGTCAAGTTCGCCCGTTCCGGCGGTTTGTCGGAGGGTGAGATCTTCCGCAAGCACGTTCTCAAGAACGCAGCGATCCCGATCATTCATGGTATTCCCGGCAGCGTTCTGGGCTCTATGGTCGGTGCGATCATTACCGAGCGCGTGTACGTTGTACCCGGCGCAGGTAACCTGTTGACCAACGCCATCAACGCATACGATAACGGCGTAATCGTGGGCGTGACCCTGTTCTACGCCCTGTTGTCGGTCATTTCCATCATCCTGGGTGATATCCTGATGTCTATGGTCGACCCGAGAATCTCGTTTACAACGAAGAAGGGACGGTAAAGCACATGAATGAGCAACTGATTGATCTGAATGAATTTCAGCTTTCTGACGAAGAGCTGTTCTCGGTTGTGGATCACGACGAGCTTGCCTCTGAACGCATCACTGCGCCGAGATACTCCTACTGGCATTCGGTGTTCCGCGTTTTCTTCAAAAAGAAGATTAACATCGTGATCCTGGCCCTGCTGGCTGTGATCGTGCTGTTTGCCTACGTTTATCCCATGATCACTGGCTACGACGCCGAAGTGGATCCTTACCTGAATCTGATGGATCCCGATTCCAAGCATCTGGGTCCCTCGGATGCAATGGAAAAGTTTGGCTACAACATCCACTGGATCCTGGGTTCGGGCGCTAAGGGTGAATCTACCTTTGACGCCATCTGGTACGGTTCCAGTATCTCTCTGTCCCTGGCTCTCATCTGCGCCCTGATCAATATGACTGTGGGCGTTGTCGTGGGTGCCGTTTGGGGCTTCTCCAAGAAGGTGGATATCTTCATGACCGAGGTTTACAACATCATTGCGAATGTGCCCTACATTCTGCTGATCTCGGTGCTGGTGCTGATCTTTTCTCCCAGCTTCTGGACGATGGTATTCGCCCTGACCGTTACGGGTTGGTTGGGTATTGCCTACTTCATCCGTACCCAGGTCATCATCATCCGCGACCGTGAGTACAACCTGGCCTCCAAGTGCCTGGGCACGCCCATTCTGCGGATTGCTACCAAAAATATTCTCCCCTTCATGACGTCTGTTATCGTGACTCTGCTGGCTACCGAGATTCCTTCCTACATCTCCTACGAGGTGTTCCTGTCCTACATTGGTATGGGTCTGAAGGATATGTCTCTGGGTAAGCTGATCGAGTCGGCTCAGAACGCCATGACGACTCCCGGTTGGGAGCTGGAATTCTGGTCTCCCGTTGCGATCGCTTCCATCATCGCCGTGGTTCTGTACGTTGTCGGACAGAATCTGGGTGATGCCTCGGATCCCAGAACCCATATGTAAGAGGTGACAACATGGAAGATAAGAAAATTTTGCTGTCGGTCAAGGATCTGCACGTAAAATTCCGCGTGAGAGGCCGTATCCTGTCGGCGATCCGCGGTGTTTCCCTTGACCTGTATGAGAATGAATCCATCGCCATCGTGGGTGAGTCCGGTTCGGGTAAGAGTGTATTTACCAAGACCTTTGCCGGTATGCTGGAAACCAACGGTTTCATCAGCCAGGGTCAGCTTCTGTACAACGACGTAGAGCTGGCGGATACCAAGGTAGCCATGGGCGCTTCCGAGCGCCGTACCGTTGCCGCTTCTGCCAAGCTTTTGGACAAGTATGCTCGTTTGGAGTTCGGCGCGGAGATCTACAAGAAGATGATCGAGCTTGAGTCTGCCAACAAGGCCAGATATGCGCTGTCCGACGAGGAAGATCAGGCCATCACGGTGAAGATCGACGAGCTTGTGTACAAGAGAACCCAGCTGGGCAACCTGAAGCAGACCATTGATCCCTCCAAAGAAAAGGAGAGACTCAAGGGTGTGAAGCAGGAGATTGCTGAGCTGACATCCAAGATCGAGGCATTGGAGGCTGAGAAAAAGCGGTTGATGGCTGATCATAAGGCCAAGGCCGATGCCGATATTGCCTATAACAAGGATTACGAAAAGCAGATGCAAACGCTGCGCAAGCAGTACGAGGAGGCGATCTCCCACGAGATCACCGACAAGACTCGCGCTCGTAACCTGGAGATTGCCAAGGAGATCTACCTGTCTATCGGTCGATACAATTTCACGCGCCGTCGTAAGTTCATAAAAGGTCTTCACGCACAGTTCAAGGAAGCCATGAAGCTGGGTGTGGATCTGTATGATGACGACATTAGAAATGCCGTGTTTGACAAGGTTGTTTTCCGCGTGAAGTATCTGGATGAGACGGCGGAATACCTCCACGGTACCTGTATTCTGGATCTGGCTAAGATCCAGTACGCTAAGGACTGGACACAGATCCGCGGCGGCCGTATCGCGACGGTATTCCAGGATCCCATGACCTCCCTGAACCCCATCATCACCATCGGCAAGCAGATCACCTCCGTCATTCTGAAGCACCAGAAGTGCTCTGAGCTGGAAGCTCGTTCCCGCGCTTTGGAGCTGATGAAGAAGGTTGGTATTCCCAACGCCGAGAACCGTTTCGACGATTACCCCTTCCAGTATTCCGGTGGTATGAGACAGAGAATCGTTATTGCGATCGCTTTGTCCTGCCAGCCCAAGATCCTGATTTGCGACGAGCCTACCACGGCTTTGGACGTAACCATTCAGGCGCAGATTCTCAAGCTCATCAAGGATCTGCAGAAGGAATTCAATTACACCATCGTGTTCATTACCCATGACCTGGGTGTGGTGGCCAACATCGCCGATCGTGTGGCGGTGCTGTACGCCGGTCAGATCGTGGAGCTGGGTACGGTGGAGGACGTGTTCTACGATCCCCGCCATCCCTACACCTGGGCGCTTCTGTCCTCCCTGCCTCAGCTGGCGCAGCGGAACACCAAGCTGTACTCCATTACGGGTACGCCGCCCTCCTTGTACAACGATATCGTAGGTGATTCCTTCGCCCCCAGAAACCCCTATTGTCTCAAGGTCGATACGCTGAAGGAACCTCCCATGTTCCAGGTATCCGATACCCACTATGCAAAGACGTGGCTGCTTGACCCCAGAGCTCCCAAGCTTCAGAAGCCGGAGATCATTGAGGACATTCATGAGAAGCTGCAGCGCACGTTCAATATTTAAGGAGGTGAGAGGTTTTGTCAGCTAAGAACAAGCATAAGAAGTTTACGCATTTGCCCGAGCACGGTCCCATCGACGAGAACGGCAGAGAAATTCTCTTGTCCCTGAAGAACGTGGACATTACGTTCGGCAAGGGCGATACCGCTGTTCGCGCGGTCAAGAATGCCAGCTTCGACATTTACAAGGGCGAGACCTTTTCTCTCGTAGGCGAGTCCGGTTCGGGTAAAACCACCATCGGTCGCGCCGTCATCCGCGTCAATCCCTGCGCTGCAGGTGAGATTCGCTATAAGGACGTTAAGATCTCGGGTAAGCTGTCCCGTACGCTGGACCGCGAAGTAATCCGTAACATTCAGATGGTGTTCCAGGATCCCGCCGCCTCTCTGAATGAGAGAGCGACGGTGGATTACATCGTTTCCGAGGGTCTTTACAACTTCCACCTCTTTGAGAATGAAGAGGATCGCGTTCGCAAGGTGGAGAAAATGATCGAGGAGGTCGGTCTTCTCCCCGAGCATCTGACCCGCTATCCCCACGAGTTCTCGGGCGGTCAGCGTCAGAGAATCGGTATTGCTCGCGCCATGGTTATGGAGCCTGAGCTGGTCGTGGCCGACGAGCCCATCTCGGCTCTGGACGTGTCCATCCGCGCCCAGGTTTTGAACCTGCTCAAGAAGTTCCAGAAGGAGCGCCAGGTCACTTACCTGTTCATTGCCCACGATCTCTCCATCGTCCGCTTCATCTCGGACCGCATCGGCGTTATCTATAAGGGTAATATGGTAGAAATCGCGGAGGCAGAGGAGCTCTTCAACTTCCCCATGCACCCCTACACCCGTTCTTTGATCTCGGCGATTCCGATTCCTGATCCCAAGCTGGAGAAGCAGAAGGTACTCTTTACCTACGATCCTTCGGTTCACGATTACAGCGAGGATGAGCCCGAGCTGGTGGATATCGGACACAACCACTTTGTGTTCGGTAACAAGAAGGAGATCGAGGAGTACAAGGCTATCCGCGAGAGCGGACAAGTCATCAAGTCCATCACCATTTCGGACGAGCCTGTTGTCGGCGAGAGCACCGACGCGACTCACGATGAGTTCAAGGGCGGCAATTCCGTCGTGGGCAGTGAGTTCGATGTGCTCCCTCCCATTCACGATACGGGCAACAAGCTCTATGCCATCGGTTCCTTCTTCCTGCCTGTTTTTGGTGCCATCGGTGCAGCTCTGTTCAAGCGCTTTAAGCACTTCAAAAATTACAGGGCTTGTAAGAAGGGCGCTATCGCAGGGTTTTCTACCCTGGGCGCTATCGCAGCAATATTCCTGTTGCTCATTGTGTTAGCGATTATCTAAAGGAATCCCTGAAAAAATTCCTCGCACAGAGAATCGACGGAAGTTTTTCTGATATTTCACAAAATCCCTTCGTGCAGGGGAAACTGCGCGCGCGGAATTTTGTTGTATCTGACGGAAAATTTTCTCGCCGCTTTTGCGTGCTGAATATTTAGAGGTTCCCCGAACCAAACGCGAAACCGCATGATGTGCCACGCCTGTGGCGCATCATGCGGTCAAGAAATTTATGGAGGAATCCCATGGGTCTGTTCAAAAAAAACAAGCCTACGATCACGAATATTGAGGTATCCGACAAGAACGTCAAGGTTCGGGCGGTGCTGGTGATTTTGCTGCTTGCCCTTGGCTTGGGTCTGCTTAGCTACGGCATATATGCTTTGGTGACGAAGGAGCCCGGATGGTACACCATCGAGCTCACCGAGGGGTACACGGATCTCAACAACGAGCTGATCTTCAACTACCGCATCGGAGACGGTGAGGTATCTGCGGCGGATGAGCACAAGGCAGTCTCGACGCTCTATGCGGCCGAGGTCAGTCGGGTGTACCGCTTGCTGGATATCTATCAAGGCTATGAGGATGTGGTCAACCTGTATACCCTCAATCAGTATCCCGGCGAGACGTTTGAAGTGGATCCTGTCCTGTACGAGGCGTTTTCGCTGATGGAAGAGACGGGGAGCCGCATTCCGTATATGGCACCTGTTTTCTCTATGTATCGCAATCTGTTCAGCAGTCAGACCGATGCGGAAGCCGGTCTGATCGATCCCCATACCGACGAGGAAACACGGGAGTATTTGGGACAGGTGATGGCATACGCTGCTGATCCTGCCATGATCCGTGTGGAGCTACTGGAGAATCATGCTGTCTCCCTCTATATCTCGGATGAATACCGCGCGTTTTTGCGGGAGCATGAGATCACGGATTATATCGATTTCGGCTGGCTGACCAACGCACTCATTGTGGATCACGTGGCTGACGTCATGATCTCGCGGGGATTCACAGCGGGCAATATCACGTCCTACGACGGATATACGCGCAATTTTGATTTCTCCGGTGAGTACTACGGCTTCAACATTTTTGATCGCAAGGGAAGTAACGTATATCCTGCGGCTGTGGCGCAGTACCGCGGACAGATCTCCATGGTCTTTCTGCGGGATTACCCGTTGAGTATGCAGGATATGACGGTGTATTACGCTTATGAAGACGGCCGTTACGTCCATCGCTACGCCAACCCCGCCACGGGGATTTATGAAAGCTCTTTGCGCAATCTGGTGTCGTACTCCTACGATGCGGGATGTGCCGAGGTGGCCATTCGTATGGCGGATGTGTTCATTTCCGAGGCCTTTAACGAGGGAAAGGTGGAGGAAATGAGCAAGGATCGTGTCTACACGATCTGGTGCTTGGATGAAACCGTTTGTTACAACGACGAGGCGCTGATCCTGCGTGATTTTTATGAGGATGAAACGCTTTCTTACGAGGGCGGTTACCGTCCTCACGGAGGGCAATGATCCTTCCTCGATACGACCGCTCACGGGTTTGTGGGCGGTCTTTTTTCTGCTTTTGGGATGGGGATCGGAGGGGCTTTTTTAGGGGCGTTTCGGAGGATTCAAGAAGTTTTCACACGTTAGTCATAACAAGGTTACAAACGTTCATACAGAAAGAAAAGAGGACGGTTTTTTTTACCAAAACAGGGCGGGGGAAATTGTGTATATTCCTGAATTTTTTGAGGGTTGTTGACATATCAAAAAGAAAATGGTATAATAAGCTGCTGCAATATGAGCGATTTCAGGTGCGTTCATATTCAGCATGAAGCATGTATTTTGATCATCGATTTTAAGGAATCCGATTCCGGAAAGTAAGGATAATGCCTATGAAAAAAAGATATGGAAGTTTCCGCCACACGTGGTGGTTAACCGCGATCCTCGCGCTGTTTTTGATCGTTGGTCTTTTGGCCGCCTGTAACGAAACGTCGGATCTGCCGGGACCCGGAGGAACAACCGGTACGGATACGACTCCGGCCAAGCCCAATCCTGTTGTGACCGATCAGGAGGGGAATACGGTGACGGATGCCGACGGGACTCCCGTGACCTATGAGCCTATTGAGATTCCCACCGATCCGCTTCAAACCTCTGAGTCGGGGGGAGCGGTCACCGAGCCTCCTGTTCTTGTGATTCCCGGGGACGACGAGTCTGTTTCCAAGCCCTCGACGCCTGCGGAGACCGAGGAGCCTTCCTACGATCCCGCCTTGCATCCCGGCGACGCGTCTCTGTACAGCGGAGTGCTCATCCATTCCGTGTACGGTACCGGTAAGAAGGGCGCAGAGGCGCTGATCTCCAACGGCTACGTACAGCTCTATAATACTTCGGCCAAGGATATTTCCCTGAAGGGCGCCTCCCTCTATTACAAGAGCGACGGAGCTAACCCCTTCGATCAGTTCGTGTTCCCCGAGGATGCCATTATCCCTGCGGGCGGCTACTATCTGGTGCGCGCCAATGCTCCTGCGGACTTCAATCCCGATAACGCGGTTCTGAAGGTGGAGTATTTCGATGCCGAATGGGATGTGTATCTGGACAACAAGGAGATCCGACTGCTGCTGGCTCCTTCGGGCTGGAGCATTGGAAGAGATGAGGACATCACCGCTTTCGACGATGCTGTGTCCATTTTTGTCGCTACCATGGACTACCACCATTCGGTATATGCCCTCTACGATCTCTCCCGCAATAAGATTGCTTTGCGTACGGCCATGAAGGATTACAGCGGCTACCACACCGTGAATCTTACCCGCGCCGCCACCCCTGAGCTGCGGAAGATGTGTACCCGCACCGCCAAGGGAGAGGTCAACGAAGTGGTTGCCTCCCGCTTGAACGAGGTGTTCTTCTCCCACGATGCGGGCATCTACGAGAAGGCGCTGTCTCTTTCGCTGTCTGCCAAGGACGGCTACACCATTTACTACACCACCGACGGTTCGGATCCGTCTTTGGCGACGAATCCTAGCCGTAAGACCTACACCGGTGCCCTTCAGCTTCAGGATACCTCGGCTATGGGCTGGGGCCCCCTGACCCGTTCCTGGGCCGCTCCCAGCGTCTCCACTCAGGTGGGTGGACACGTCATTAAGGCCTACGCCACCAACGGAACCGACTCCACCGACGTATTCACCAATACCTACTTCATCACCGACGATCTGTCCAAGTACGGCGTGTCCATTATGTCTATCTCCATGCCCCAAAGCGAGGTCATCGGTACCAACGGTTTCTATAACAACTTCCTGCTCAATCCCGGACAGATCACGGGCGGCCGTCACCGTGGCGTGGGCATCATGGAGGTCTTCGACTCCAACGGCAATCGCGTGGGTAACTCCCGCGTGGAGATGGCGGTCAGCGGAAACGGCTCCTCGGGCTGGGGCATGAAGTCCCTGCGTATCTACTTCAAAAGCGCAAACAACCAGGATTCGGGACTCCAGTCTGACCTCCACTACGACATTTTCGGCGGTACTGCCAAGGATGCCTGGGGACAGGCCATCACCTCCTTCTCCCGCCTCATGATCCGTAACTCGGGTAATGACTGCGCCTCCTCCTACATCCGCGATGCCTACATGCAGGCCACAGCGGCGGGGCTGAAGGTGGACATCATGGCAACCGCCTCCACTCTGGTTTTCATCAACGGTGAATTCTGGGGTGTATACAATATGCGCGAGCGCTACTCCCCCGAATACGCAGAGAGCCATTACGGAGTCAATAAGGACAACGTAACGGTCATCGAGAGCGACTACAGCCAGGTACATACCAACACCAACGCGGATTTCGTGCTTTCCTCGGGCGTGGAGGGTGATCAGGATCCCTTCAACGAGATGGTGCAGTATATGCGTGAGCACGATCTGTCTCAGCAGGAGCACTACGACTACATAGAAAACCTCATGGACGTAGAATCCTTCATCGATATGTGGGTCGTTCGTCTCTTCTACGTGGCGCGTGACTGGCCTGAAAACAACATCAAGATCTGGCGCAATAAGAATCCCGACGATCCTTCGGGCTTTGACACCAAGTGGCATTTTACCCTGTTGGATCTGGATATGGGTCTTTCCTTCTACGACTTTACCACCGAGCGGGAGAACTTCTTCTGGGCCTTTGACAGTAGCTCTGTCTGCGGTACCATGATGCGCGCGCTCATGAGAAATCAGGGCTTCCGCCAGCAGTTCATGATCCGTTACTACGAGGTCATCAATAACCACTTCACTCCCGAATACCTGAGCAAGATTTTTGAGGAGATGTACGCAGAGCGCGATCCCCTCATGAGCTTGCAGCAGGGACGCTGGAGCTCGGATGGCGCATCGGTTTCCAGATGGGATGGCGAGGTCGGCAAGATCCGCAGCTTCATTGCCAACAGACACGGCTTTGCTCTGAGTCAGTTCTACAGCTACTTCGGCATCTCCGAGAGCGATCTGGAGTATCTGGCACAGAAGCGTGTTTCGGTGAGCTTCCATTCCGGCCGCACCGACGTGACGATCAATGGCGAGGCCATCCAGAACGGCACGATCATCAAGCTGGAGGACGGCGAGACCAAGACCCTGCACATCATTGCCACCGCCAAGGAAGGCTTTGTGGTTACGGGCATTACCTTTACTGACAAGGAAGGGAACGTCCAGTCCGTGGAGGGCTCTCAGGTGATCCTGAAGGTGGGCAAGTCCGGCTCCATCTCCATCGCTACCAAGCGCTTGGTGGAGGATCCCGATGCCCTGAAGAACGCCACCATCGTGGCGGGTGCTACCTACATGTTCTATCTGACGGGTGACGGCGAGCTGTACGCCTGGGGCGATAACCGCTACGGCGTGCTGGGTCTGAACGTGCCCGATTCCATCGTGAAGATGCCCACTCACGTAATGAGCGGAGTCGCCAAGGTGGTTACCTCCGCGGCTAACGCCTATGAGAATGGCGACTCGACCTTCACGACTGCCATTCTTACTACCGACGGACGCCTCTTTACCGTGGGACGCAACACCTGCGGCCAGCTTTGCCGCAACGGCACCAGTGACGATGCCAACCTTGCAGAGGTCAAGCTGAGTTTCAAGGTAAAGGACATTTCCATTGGAAACGATCATATGCTCTTGGTGGATACCGACGGTAACCTCTGGGGCATCGGATCCAACGCCTACGGCGCGCTGGGTACCACCAACCTGGGCGGAAACGTTACCTCCCTCACCAAGATCGATACGAACGTAGCCTTCGCGTCGGCAGGCCGCCGTTCCACGGTGTACGTCAAGAACGACGGAACTCTGTGGGGCGTAGGTGATAACCGCTGGAATAAGCTCTCTCAGAATCATGGCGAGCAGATCCATGCACCGGTTCAGATGGCCTCCAACATTGAGTTCCTGGATTCGGGCGAGCATCAGATTCTCGCTGTGGATCATACGGGTCAGCTCTACTACGCAGGCTGGCGCACGGTGAACGGCTTTGGCCAGGGCGGCGGAAATAATCCTACCTTGGCACCCGTTATGAGCGGCGTCAAGAAGGCGGATATCTACTTCGGCAATATGGTCATTCTTTCCGACGACGGCAAGGCTTACGTCTACGGACTCAATACCGAGGGCGGTATCGGTAACTTGGCCATCACCGACGGAACTCCCAAGCAAATCCTGGAGGGAGTGCTGGACGTGGCGGCCGGCTACGGCTTTACGGCCTACCTTATGGAGGACGGAACCCTTTGCATCCTGGGCGATAACAATTTCGGTCAGGCGGGCAACGGCACTTCGGGTGGCAGCGTCAACATGGCCGAGGCGGGGATCTGATCGGAACAGAGCCGTATTGATTACCCAAACCACATAAACGATCATCGCAACCGCGCCGATTTTTCAAGGAAAGATCGGCGCGGAATTTTTTGCGGTGAAATATTTTCTTCTTTTTTGAAAAAGTACTTGACAAAACCGTTTCCATCGTGTATAATATACTGCGTGAGTTCTGCAAACGGCCGCTCACACCTTCTGTACACGGAGATGTACTCAAGAGGCCGAAGAGGCGCCCCTGCTAAGGGTGTAGGTCGGGTAACCGGCGCGAGAGTTCAAATCTCTCCATCTCCGCCAATAAAAGAGCACTGCTACAGCAGTGCTTTTTTATTGGCGAAAAGGAAAAGATTTGAACGCGGGCGCCCGCGAGAGGGACGAGCGCGACCGCCGCCAGTGGCGGAAAAAGGGAGCGTGAGGAGTGAGCAAACCAGGAGCATCGAGAGCGAAGCGAACAGAGCGACTATGTTTGCGAGGTGCGCCGCCGCGAAGCGCCGCCGCAGAGCGGCTAGACGAAATCTCTCCATCTCCGTCAACAAACGGCACTGCTACGGCAGTGCTTCTTTATTTCCTACGTTCCTTGGTTTGACTTTTTTGTTCCGATGTGCGCCTTGTAGGAGACGTAGAGAGGGTGATCGGCAAGGGGCCTGCGGGAATTGCCTGCAAATGGGTTGCCACACTCACCACAGATGATTTTACCGCTCAAGAGGGAAACTTCTTTGGCTGAAAACGGGCTGATTTGTGCTGACGCTCTGCCAGCTTTTCTTGAGCCTTGTGGAACAACTCCTCGCTGATGATGGCGGGCATTCCACCGGGGATACGGATGACGGCATTCTCGTCATATTGCCCGTGGCGGGTGTATTTACCTTTGGAATTGCGGGAGGTATCTGGCACATATATGTAGACCCCCGTGTATCGCTCATTTTTCAAAATGGCGTACAGCGAATTCTTACCGAAAACATCTCCGCGGCGGGTACGGTAGCCCCTGCGGTTGAGCTCGGCTATGATCTCGCTGTAGGAGTGGCCGTCTACGTACATGGTAAAGATCAGGCGGACAGCTTCGGCCTCGTACTCGTTGATGACGTACTTGTGGGTTTCTGTATCCACAGAGTACCCGAGTAGCGGTGGCCCTCCCGTTGCCTTGCAGGCCAGAGCGTTTTCCCAAAGGCCTTTCCTTACTTCTCTACTTAAGTTGAGAGAGTAGTACTCATTCATACCCTCAATGACCGATTCCAAGATCACGCTCTCGGGGGTATCCTGTAGGTTCTCCAGTACCGAGATCAGGCGGATTCCACGCTTTTTGAGGTGATTCTTATAAATGGCGGCATCGTAGCGATTACGGGCGAAGCGGTCCAGCTTGTGGACGATGACCATATCGAACGTGCCCTTCTCAGAGTCAGAAATTAGCCTCTGAAATTCAGCGCGGTGGTCAGTTGTACCGCTGATACCTCAGTCGGCATAGGTGGCGAGCAGGACGATCTCATGCTCGCTACAATACTTTTTTATGGCTCGGAGTTGGGCGTCTAGTTCTCTGTCTGCTTTCGATACTGCGCCGGTGTAATAGAGAAATACTTCTGAAAGGTTTTAATGTAGTGAGCACTGTCGCGGAACCCGCATAGAGAGGCAATGCTGCTCATGGGGTAGTCTTTTTTTAGATATTTTTGGGAAAGCGCCAATCTTTCTTCAATGATGTATTGATGGACGGATTTGCCGGTGTATTTTTTGAAATCCTCGTTGAATTTGGTTTTCCCGCAATGCATGTAAGCGGCCAAGGCTTCGACGGTAATTTTATCCTGTATATGTTCGTTGATATAGGACAGAGCATATTGAATGTTCAAATGGCAAAAATCCAGAGAGGCATTCGGTTGAGACTGAATGAGGCTTCGGATCTCCTCCAAAAGACATCGCAAGGGAATCTCAAATCGCTCATCCATATGCGTGATTTTTTCTTGGTGAAAAAGATCCCTCATATGGTCCAGTATTGCGTAGAGCCAGTTGATCTGGACTTTGGAAAGGGGAATGACCGTAATATCCCTCGTGGTAGAATTATTGATCTGCTTTACAATAGGAGTAAACACCGGGGGAATATGATGGTTCAGCATAAGAAGGTAGCGCTCATACACCGTGTGGCTGTAATCGAGCTGTGCATGAAGACTGCCTTTTTGAAAGATGACCAGACAAGGACCGCGAAACTCCGTGTTTAAGCTCTCCGACATTAGCGAGAATTCGCCGGTACGTACCAAGGCAATTTCGCCGTAGTCATGCTTATGCATAAATTCTTTTCGTGGCGTATTCCCCACGGAGCAGGGATGATAGTCTGCCGTATTGTCAGCCGGCAGATAGTGGGCGTATTCAACAAACGGTAGGATGTTCATACTGCAAAATCCTTTCAGAGTTTTTTTTATCATACCATAAAACGAATATTTTGTCAATAAACAAACGAGAAGATTTGATCCGAATCATCCCGATGCATTTTTGCATTGATTTCATTACCATAAAATGGTCAGTTTGCAAATAAGGGCGCCTACATATTTTTGCTTAAATAGCCAAAAAAGGATAAAATTACAACATTTTACGAACGAAAATAATATTGACGGGTGAAACGTAGCATGGTATAATGAACATGTAAATCTCTTCCTCGGAAAATCTTGTTTTCCTGGAGTGATGAGATCCTTACAGCGAGTTGTCAACGTAATTTTGACAGTGAAGCTGCAAATAAACAAAAAGGAGAGAAACAATGAAAAGATTTTTGAGCTTGCTCATTTGCGCTGTGATGCTGCTGACCATGATTCCCGTGGCCTGCCTGTCCGTAGGCGCTGCTGAGGTTGAAGGTGACTGGACCACATACCGTCAGGCAAACGACTATTACGCGCCCGACCCAGACACGGGTGAGGAGCCTCCTTACCGTCCCGCCCCTGGTTATCATTACACCGACGAGGGCTTTTCTACCATTCCCGCAGATTACACGGGCACGTCTCCTTTTATGACCGTACAAACCAAGGATAAGCATTCTGTAAAGGACGGCCTCTATCTTCAGTTCCGTGTGGACGAATTCTCCTATACGGGCCCCGATAAGAACGCGGATGAGTGGATCGCCATGTCTCTTTGGGACAGCCAGAAACTTGCTCCCCCCTCTACGAGCTACGGCGCAGGCTGGTTAACCCTCGTCCGAGGGCATGGCAATGGCGACATGGGTGGCATTGCAAGCTGCTTTACCTCGAAGGGCGAAGAAGACAAACCCGGCAGTTGGGGCGATCTCGGTGCGGAGAGCTATGCCCCCGAAATCGACGATAAGGGTCGCGAGATCTATACCCTCGAGGTTTCGTGGACCGGTAGCGCATACGAAGTGTACGTGTGCGGCAGCAGGCTACAAACGAGCGCGGCTATTACCGATATGCTTGAGTCTATCGATGAGAGTGGTGATTTCTACGTAGGTATTACCTTGCAGTCTTCCGCGAAGGATGGCACAGCCTCAATCACGATCCTGAAGTACGGTACTTCTGAGGAAGACGCAACCACCCCCGTGGGCACCGACAGCAAGGAGCCCGAGCCCAACCTGAACATTACTGCTCCTCTGATGGATCCGGCTACTATCGAGCAGAACAAGCCTGCCGTTTTCTTGGACGCAACCACGAACGTCGCGGAGTCGCTTGCTTTCAGTAGCGGTGAGGTGTATGCCCAGGGTGACAACAGCTTCCACTTTGTTCCCACTGCATCCAGCTCGACCATTGACTGGACGATTAAAAAGAATATTTCGTATGCTGTAGAAGATTTCCCTGTTTTTGCCATGATGGTTCGTAATTATTGGTACGGTGGTACGTTGTGGTACCACTGCGGTGATATCGTTAGTCCCACGAACGGATATGCAACCGGTATCAGCGCATTTGGAGGTGTATACTACGAGGGTATTGAATTTGAGGATTACACCTTGATTCTGGTTGATTTGTCGGGGGCGTGCAACGGTCGTATCAACGGCTTCCGTATCCATTTCGGAGGAGTGGATATGGAGGATCCCGAGTTTGATCTCTGTTATGTGGGGTGCTTCCGTTCCGAGGACGAAGCGATTGCTTATGGAGCGGCTCACTTGGGGGCAAAGATGCCCGGTGAAGAGGAGGATACCGAGGCTCCCGTTGTGGATACTGAGGCTCCTGCTGTGGATACCGAGGCTCCTGTTGTGGATACCGAGGCTCCCATCGCCGATACTGAGCCTCCCGTTACCGAGACCGACGCCCCCGTTAAAGAAGGCGGCTGCGGTTCCGTGATCGGCTTCAGCGCTGTAGGCTTGACCCTGCTGGCCGGTGCCTATTTCGTTAAGAAGAAGGATTAACACACCTGCTCCCCCGCCGTCCCCCCTTGCGGCGGGGGAGTTCCCCTTTTCGTATATGAATCACGGATATTCAGTTTCCAAAAGTGATGAAAGGAAGCTTGCTATGAAAAAACAAATTTTGCTTGGTTTGCTGGTGTTGACTATGCTGCTGTCGATCACGGCATGTACCGATACAGGCGAATCGCTCGGAACAGATGCGGATACAGTAGACAAGGATGTCCTTGTGGAGGAAACCGCAGAAGAGACGAAAAACGAAGAAATCGAAGGAAGCGATACGGTCAAGGAAACGGAAGCCACGGCTGAAACTCCGGCCGATCCGGAAGATGAATACCCCGAGGATCGACTGATCGTTAATAAGCAAAGCGTTACGGAGGGCGATCCAGTCTTCGTTACTGCGTATGGCGGCGGCCGAGATTGGCTGTGTATTTCTCGTGCCGGTGAGAAAAAGGCTCTCTATTGGTGGTATCTTGGAAAAGTGGACGGCTTTATCAATATCCGTCCCGGAAGAAAATTTGATATTACCACAGCTGTATCCAACACCGGTGATGAAACCGTCTTGCCCCCCGGTGACTATGTTATCTATTTGATTGCGGACGATAAGAGGATTGAGGATAACGATTACATTGAAGTCGCGGGCTTTTCCATTGTAAAGCCTGCGGGGTCGGAGGATTCCGATAATGGCCAGATATCCTACGGAGAGCCTCTCACGCAGGTCGGCATTGGGGATCTGTCCCACTATTTCGACTATTGGAGCGACTGGTATAAGGATAACAACGAATAATACCGCTCTGATCGGATAGATGTGCTCTTAATCCATATGAAAATTTACATGAACACATGGTGATGAATATGAAATACACGAAAATAATCGTTGCTTTGCTGATGCTTCTGATGGTACTCAGCACAGTAGCCTGTCAATCCTCCCCCCATACGGATGAAACAGCATCGGGCTTGCCCGATACCATCGTGACGCTCCCCGTGACTTCTCCGGAAACTGACACGGAGCCGGATCCTCCGTCGGTACCCACGGTGTCCTCCGTGAGCTTCCCGACAGCCAAGCTGCCTGACTATGCCAAGTATGCTTCAGCGAATCGGATCAAGGAGGTTCTGGGCAGCCGTACGACCTACGCGTTTACGCTGAACGGTACAAAGTACTATGCGAACGGCGAATTGAAAGCAGGCGGCGAAGGTGTTGTGACGCACAGTGAAAACGGTAATGCCGTCATCGATGCCGCAAAGCTTGCCAAGATCCTGGGCGTTTCTGACATTGAAGGCACGTTCCCCGAGGAGATCGCTTTCAATCTAGGCATGGGATGCGCTGTCTACGACCATAAGCTCGTACTCTTCTTCGAAGGCGAGGAGCCTCTGGATACCTACGAGGATATGTATACCTACGAGGCTATGCACCTCTACATGACCGATGCACCCGAGACCGAAATAGTCAATGCGTTCATCGACCTCCCTTCCCGCATTTCGAATGATGTCAACAACACGATCTTCTATACGGCTCCCGATCTGAATCTGGGTATTCAGACCTCTGTCTATTATGCACAGATGGGGCAGATGAACGAGTTGATCCCCGCTCCTGCCTTGGTTGCCGGAGAAGGGAAGCACGCGGACAACTTTACCACGGTTCGTATCTATAACAATCAGAACATGTGTACCACGCAGTTTTTGGCCTTTGACGCCTCCGTTATGGGAGGTGTTCAGGTCGCGGCTGCCAAGGTGGGGGACGAGGTTCTCATCGCAACGGCACCCTTTGCCGCCCATGACGGCAAGGACGGCGATGTGCGTGTGTACGATGCCTTTGGTCTTATCCGCATGGAAATCTACGTTCACGACGTGATCGAGGGCCCATATACCATCGTGACGGGTCAGCTGGCCGAGGGTGTTGGCGACGAAGTCTTGATGGTAGCCTCCCAGAAGACCAATGACAAGGGTGAGCTTCACTATGCGCTCATCTCCCTGTCCGACGGTAAGGTCATCGCCGAGCACAAACTGGATTGCTCCTTTGCTCTGGCCGGGGAAAAGGCGGGCGTGCCCGTGACTCTGTCGGTTCGAAATCTTGCAGAAGGCCGGGACACCGTGATCCTGTATTTCCACTCGGTTCAGGCCGTTTATGAGGGCAATGCAGACGAGGCGAAGTTTGACAATGCCGGCATTACCCTCCCTGCAGACGCAACGGGTGTCAGCGCGTCTACTGTTAACGGGCTTAAGTATCTCGTCGCTCTTCCTGCCCGCGAAGGCCTTGAGAATCAGTCCTTCATGGCTGTCTACGAAGATAATGCAACCACTGCCAAGGAGCTGGACGTCGGCTTTATGGAAAATCGCTTTTATTCTTCTATGTATAGTGACGGATACAATGACGACAAGTACGTATCCAAGGGATGGTTCGCACATCTTCGTACTGACCTGGCCAACCCAACGTTCAATAAGCTGGGTGGCGCCCTGACCAGCCCGGAAGTCGACGCCGTATTTGACAAGGCACTTTACGGTGACTATGCCGCCGGAATCACCCAGCAGTATATGGATCGTCTGAAGACAGAGTATTTGATGCTGGAGCCTTGCTTTACACACCGTCTGAATGAAACGATGCCCACGAACAATCTGGCGAATTACGAGAATCCGCTTACCGGTGAAAAGGACTACATGGCCATTGGCAGAAACGGTAAATACGTTAACTATGTAGAAATGGGGAATGCCTATCATAACGGCACATATGCGGACGGAATTTTGGATTTTGCAAAGTTCAGACTCTATCCTCTCCGCTCTTTCCTCCAAGGAACGGCTGTTGCGTTCAGAGGCGAGGACGGTGTCCCGCAGCATTTGATCGGCATATCTCCTGTTCACGAGCATGAGATCTGCGTGGATAATTCCGTCGGAGACTATAACACCCATATGATTGAAGGATTCAGAAAGTATTTGATTGAACAGTATGGATCCGTAGAGAATATTAACGCGATTTTCGGCTCGGACTTCCGTGATTATGCATCCATTGATGCCCCCAGAAACGGAAACCGCGGAGGATGGGACAGATACAGAGGTCCCTATTTCACCGAGTGGGCTATGTATAATCGCTATGTCATTTCCAAGCGCATTATGGAGGCCTATCGCGAGGCACTTCTGGCAGGCTTCCCCCCTGAGATCATTACGGCACATCAGATCCCCGAGGGTGAGGCTGTTTCCGGCTTCCTCGGGCAGGCCGATACCCGATTGTCCCCCATTGACGTGGTTCTTACCTGTGGCACCGGCTATGGCGGAACGCGCTATGGCGTTGTGAATCCCGAAAACAACCTCGCCTACAACGCTAATCTGATGGGTCACAGTAATATTACACTGGGCGAATACGGCGCTCGTGCGGACAAAGAGACCTCGGCCAAGCAGCTGAAGATGCTTTGGAACAATGGTGTTCGTATGGTTCAGCAAATGACGTTTGGGGCAGAGTTCCAGGAGTCAGAACAGTATGCAATCGATATGCTCTCGGCTGAAAATCTGCCCAGACCCGGTTATACCGGAGGTACGGCAAACGCCCTGAGCGTTAAGATCGAAGGCAAGGAGTACAACATTATCCAGATCGGTTGCGGTGCTGAAAGCGATCAGACGGGCCTTCTTAAGTCCATTGACGCAAACGGTACATGGGAGGGAAGCGTATATCTCGTCCCCTTCCACACCAAGATGATGGCTAAGGATATTACGGCTCTGCAGAAACCGGTCTCCGATACGGAAAACGTGTTCTCCACGGGCAAGATCGGTACTGTCAAGAACGCCGATCAGGTTGAGATTACGTTTGCAGCCGCCAAGACCTGTGAATCTCGAGCTTGGGTGGAGATCGAGGTCTGGCATGAAGGCACGCTCTTGCGCGATTCCTCTACTACCTATGAATTGACCGAAACTATGACCCCCTATCGCTACGTTCTCTCCAATCAGCTCTACGAGAAGGGCCTTGAGATCAAGATCACCTTCCATACGGAGGAGAACGATGGCTCCATGGAGAGCATCCGCCTGGAGGAGCTCAAGGGCACGCTTCAGACCGAATGCGCAGGCTTTGTGTACTACAACGGTGAGGAAGCCCCTCAGCTCTGTAAGGCCCACGTTGGCGGTGTGACATTCGATCTGCTGGATCGCCAATAAGGGGATATAGCTACAAGGCAGCTTACACGTTTCATTAACCCATGTCCTCCTTTCAAAAAGGGAGCCGCTCCCCCACCCATACGGGTGGGGGGAAACAAAAACAACATCCGGGCAAGGAGGTTTGGCTCTTTGCTTACCAAATCATAAACGAAAGGATCCCTCATCATGAAGAGAATGCTTTTGATCGCAGCTCTCATGCTCGCTCTGGTGCTAGCCGCAGTTGCGTGTACCGGTGGTCAAACACTCGAAGGTACCACCGCAGGTCAGACTACAGCGGCGGATACTTCTGCGGCTACGACGGCCGAAGAAGCGAAAGACACAATCGATGAGCCTGCCACAAACGAGACGGCAACAGAGCCTGCTCCGGCCGAGACGACGGCAGAGCCTCCCGTAGAGACCACGGCTGAGCCCGTAACCACGGCTCCCGAGGAGACTACCTACGAGGAGACCACGCGGAGAGTCGTTACGGCTGATCCCGAGCCGGTACTGGATTTTGATCCTGTTACCATTAAAGATGCCTGTGGTGGAGGCATTTCCACCCAGATGATGAACGAGAACGGAATTGAATTCGTTCGCATGGTCATGCTCAATGATGACCCGAACTGTTTCCTTCTGAATGATGCGAACCTGCCGGATATGCCCAATTACATGGCCTTCGTTTACCGCACCGACTGTGATCAGGTAGGTGAAATGTTTATCGGCTCAATTGGCTCTCCCACTGGCGCCGGCGACAGAATTCATTGGAATTACATCAACGATGAGAAATGGCATGTCTTGATCATCAATCTGGCTACTGTGGATATTACCTCCTATAGAGGCAACGTGCTGAACTACATTAGATATGATCCCATGCTTCGTAGGCCTTCGGTACAGACCATGTATCTTGATGTCGCCTATATTGGATTTTTTAATGCTCCCGAGTGTGCGCTAGCCTATGCCTACGACATGTTCTATACGCCCGTTGTCGGTGATGACGCTGCCTCTGTTGCCGGTAAGGTGAACGACAGTGCAGCCGCCTCCGAGGTGACTACCGAGCAAGACAGAACCTTCGTGCGTCTGACCACTACGGGCGACGCCCCCGGGGCTCTTCTGCAGACCGGTCTCAATCAGCGGCTGAATTATTTGACTGTTTCTTACCGCACCAATTCTGCATCGAACGGCCGATTCCTGGTCGGAGCGGGCGAAGGCCCCACGGGACAAGGCGACGTTATCCCGATGGATTGGAATGGGGACGGAGAGTGGCATCTCGAGGTGATCGATCTTACCAAGGTTGCTGGTCTGACCTCCGTCAAGAACAGAATTGTCGACTACCTGCAGCTGGACTTCTTTACCGATGCAGGCGCTGAAGGTGACTACTTCGATATCGAGTACGTCGGCTTCTTTACCTCTAAAGAAGCAGCGTATACGTACTATAACGACCTTCACGGTACTCAAGTGGAGATTCCCCCCGAGGATTCTGATCCCGATCCCGAGCCCACGCCCGAACCCGAGCCCGAGACTCAGGCTCCCACGCCCGCGCCAGATGAGCCTGCAAAGCCCGAGGCTCCCACAACGTCCGTGGCTGTGAGCAATGCAAACGACCTCGCCTCTAAGGGTAGCACGATTGGTAATCAGATGTCCGCCAGCGCAGTCACCACCGAGAACGACAGAACCTTTGTCCGTTTGACCGCTACCGGCGGCGATCCCTTCTTCCCGGTTATGGGCAGCGCTAACATCAAGGCCGGTTTCCTGGCTATCTCTTACCGCACCAACGCTGCCTGCGAAGGCCAGTTCTTCCTTGGTTCTGGCGGGGGCGCTACCGGTTCCGGCGACTACTTCAACGTCGACTGGAATCAGGACGGCGAGTGGCATTTGATGATCATTGATCTCTCAACCGTTAAGGGCCTAACCTCCATCAAGAATGGCATCATCAACTACCTGCGCTTTGACTTCTTCGTTAACCAGGGTGCTGAAGGCGACTATATTGATGTCGAGTTCATTGGATTCTTCACCTCTGCTGAATCTGCTGAGGACTACAACAACAGTCTCCACGATAATTGAGTTGAGACAATGAGCTTGGTAAGCCCCTTGGGTTTGTAAGTATTCCTGTTTCCTTTCTGAATGGGAGCTGCGCCCCCTCCCGCAAGGGAGGGGGCGTTTTGTATTGGAGGATGCCATGCCCCAAACAGATATTTTGTCGATAAACAAATGCTCGGATTTGTCTCGCAATTATTTGTATAGTTTTAGCCATGATCCTATTAATAATAAATGGTTAGTTTGTAAAGAAGCAAGGCCTACTATTTTGACCAAACAGCCCAAAAAGAATAATAATACAATAAATATCGAACGAAACGACATTGACGCGTGAAATGCCAAATGATACAATTGGAGTGTAAATCTCTTTATTTTGAAAAGTTTTATTTCTGTAAGGAAACCATCTTGGGCCGAGAGAATCCAAACGGAAAGCCTGTAGAGATCTATGATCAATCACGGAGGTTAGGAATGAAAGAGAATCGATTGTGGTATACCGCTCCCGCCAAGCAATGGGCTGAGGCTCTGCCTTTGGGCAACGGCCGAATCGGCATGATGATCTATGGCGGAGTTTCCGAAGAGCATATTCAATTGAATGAAGAAACCGTGTGGTCTGGGTGGGATTGCACGGAATTTGAGAACCCCGACAATTTGCTGTACCTGGAGGAAACGCGCCGTCTCATATTTGAAGGTAAGTATAGTGAAGCATCTGCTCTGTGCAATCAGCATCATGTATGCCGAGGAAAGGGACATAATGATCCCTACGGATTTGGCTCATATCAAACCGCGGGGGATCTGTTCATTTCGATCCCGCAGGATGCTTGTAAGGATTATTACCGCGATCTTCGGCTGAATGAGGGGATGGCAACGGTTGCATGTGATTCCGTGCGCAGAGAGTATTTTGTCTCACCCACATACAATACCGCCGTCATGAGAATCAGCGGTGTTACCGAGGGGATCACGTTGCGTTACGAAAGAGAAGAAGCGACCATTATCACCGATGATAAAGAGATTATGGCGATCGGGCACCTTCCAACCAAGTTCGTTGTGTTGATCCGTAAGGAAATTCAGGATGAATCTACAATCATCTACATCACTGCTTCCACGAATTATAAAACGGATCGCGATCCCATCGCTACCTGTCGAGAAACGTTGGATTCGGCCATGGCGGCAGGATACGAAAAGCTGGCGAGAGATACCAAAGACTGCTTTTCGGAGCTCATGGGGCGTGCTGAAATATCCCTCACCGAATCGGAAGAGAGGAAGATGCTTCCGACCGACAAGCGTTTGGCGGACCCCGAGGAGGACACGGGTCTTATCGAGCTTTACTTCAACTACGGGAAATATCTTCTGATCGGCAGCTCTTTCCGTGCAAGATTGCCTGCGAATTTACAAGGTATATGGTGCGAGGATTATCATGCGCCTTGGGCTGCGGATTATCATCTGGACATTAATGTGCAGATGAATTACTGGATGGCTGAGGTCTGTAATTTGCCCGAACTCATAACTCCGTTTTTCGAGCTGATCAAACTGATGTCTCAACACGGGCGGGAAACGGCAAGGATCAGCTATAATTGCCCCGGATGGGTCGCACACGTTGTCACAAATCCTTGGGGGTATACGGCACTTGGCCAAGCACCCATATTTGGTGCGTTTGCCACGGGTGGCGCATGGTGCCTCCGTTATATAAAAGAACGGTGGCTGTATGGCGGTGACCGGGAATTCCTGAAAGAAATGTATCCGATCATAAAGGGCGCCTCAGAGTTCTTTTGCTCTTATTTGATTATGGATCCAAGAAGCGGATATTTAGCTACCGTTCCCGCAACTTCTCCGGAAAATTGCTTTTTTGATCCGTCGACCGGAAAAATCGCGTTCATCAGCGCAGGCCCTACAATGGATATGAGTATTATCCGTGAACTGTTTGAATTCAACGTAGAGGTTGCGAGTATTCTTGAAATTGACCATGATTTTGTTCGCGAGCTTGAAACAAAGATCTCGAAGCTCCCTCCTCTTCGTATTGGAAAGCATGGACAGATAATGGAGTGGTCTGAAGACTTTGACGAGCCCGATCCAGGGCATCGACATATGTCTCATCTATATGCGCTTTATCCCGCTTCGGCCATCAATCAGTCAACCCCGGAATTGTATGAGGCGGCCAAAAAGAGCGTTCGGCGCAGAGTGTCTTGCGGTGGAGGTCATACCGGCTGGAGTCGTGCATGGTTGGTAAATTTCTATGCGAGATTCATGGACGGAAACAGTGCGCGGGAACATATTGTAAAGCTTTTTCAAGAAAACACATTTCATAATCTGTTCGACAGTTGCATCTATAGAATAAACCCCAGAAAAGATGTCTTCCAGATTGACGGCAATCTTGGAACACCGGCCGGAATCGCAGAGATGCTCATCCAAAGCCATGGTGGTTATATAGAACTGCTTCCTGCTTTGCCGGATGCGTGGAGTAAGGGAGAGTTCAAGGGGCTCATGGCGAGAGGTGGATATCGTGTGGACGCAAAGTGGGAAAACAAGAGAATTGTTTATTGCAATATTATTGGTCATACGGAAGATACGTTCAAAGTGAAATTCAACGGGCAAATTGTTGAAGCAACAGGGAAGTATTGCTATGAACTCGATTGATCGGATAGAGGACTGTCTGTCAACAAGCGGTATAACCGTAATTCTGCGCTTACAAAACTAAAAACTAATTGTTTAAAGGAGGAAAATAAAGATGAAAAAACTTATTGCTCATGTATCTTTGCTTGCGATCCTTTTGTCTGTTTTGGCAGTTTTTGCCGGCTGTGGAGAGAGCGGAGAAAGCACGGAAGGTACACATTCGAACGTGACCGGTGAAACGATCATAGAAAGCACGACCGTTGAGGTGGATCATCGGTTTGACGACGTGGACTATGACGGACGGGAGTTTCGTGTTTATATCAACAATAACACAGACTGTTGCTATAGTATAGCACCCACGAATTTCTTTGAAGGAAGCGGTGAGACAAACGGAGACAAGGTCAACGACGCGATCGTGGAAAGAAATATGAAAGTGGAAGAGCTGATTGACGTAAAGCTCACGTTTACCTATTGCGACCTGGGCTTCATGGAGACTATGACGGACATCCGTATGTATACGGCATCAGGCACGGATGAGGTTGATCTTGTCATGGGGTACCTGCTCCCGTTCGGTACACTTGTAGTAGAGGGGCATTTCTGCAACGTCCTGGATGAGGGCGTGTTCGACTTCGACCGTCCGTACTGGTACAAGGAGTGTATGGAGGATCTTCGTCTTGTGGACGACTATCAGTATCTTCTGGCAGGTGACTATTTCATCAATGTCCTCCGTCAGGTTCATATCTCCTTGCTGAATAAGAATCTGTACATGGATTATTACCAGCGCTCTGCAGATGAGCTGTATGACATGGTGCTCAATTACGAATGGACGCTGGATAAGATGAACGAGATTATTACGGACAAATACATTGATCTGAACGGCAACGGCATCATGGACAGTGGAGATCGATTCGGGTATATCAATGGTAATTCATGGGGATATTTTGAGCCCTTCGTAACCTGCAGTAATCCTCCCTTCATTTCCCGGGACGAAGACGGTACCCCTACGATCACACTTCAGGAGGGAGACCGCTCCAACCAGATTGCAGAAAAGATGATGCAGTTGTATCATAACGAGAGTACGTATACGAAATTTCCCGAAACGGAACTGTATATGGCATTTTCAAGGGATGAATCCTTGATGGTCGGTTATCAGTATTTAGGTTCTTTGGAAAACGACGTTTTCCGCCAAATGGAAAGCGATATCGCGGTACTGCCGTATCCCATGCTCCATGCTTCGGATAAGAAGTATACGTCTGCTTTCCAGGAGTCTGCAAGAATGGGCGCCATTCCGACAACTGCTACCGATCTGGATTTTATTTCCACCGTTTTGGAGGTGCTGGGCAGAGAATCGGCTGCCATTCTGATCCCGCAGTACTACAACGAGGGATTGAAGGTTCGTCTTGTGGATGACGAAAAGGCCGCTGCTATGATCGATATTATCCATGATAATATCAGCAATTCGTTCATTGTCGGATACAACTATACTCTGGGTAATGAAGTTTTCAACATATTCTTTGAAGCAGCAAGATCCAAGCGCTCCTTCAACGTCGTATATAAAGGGTTTCAAAGGGCATTGCCTAAAGCATTGGAAAAGGCTCTTGATAATTTCCGTAAGAACAACTCGGTTGATTGATCGCTTATAGCGCATCGGCGGTTGAAAGCGTCAGTAATGATTTTTTTAAAGCAGAGGAAAAGCAATGAAATCAAGAGAAAGAGTTTTGGCAGCAATTGCGCATAAAGAGCCGGATTACGTGCCCTTGGATCTGGGTGCAACGCCCAGTTCCGGCATATCTGCCATTGCCTATAACAATTTGAAAAAGAATTTGGGTCTGACCGGAGGTCATACTCGCATCTACGACGTAGTCCAACAGGTGGTTCAGCCCGAGGAGGAGATCCTGGATCGCTTCGGCGTGGACGTCCTGGATATCGGTCGGGTGTTCAATGATACCGACGCGGATTGGTACGACGTCACGTTGGCTGACGGCTCCACGGGGCAATACCCCGTTTGGTTCCGCCCCGAGCTTCAGGCCAACGGCGCGTGGCTGGCGCGCGATCGGGAGGGCGATGTCATTGCGCGGATGCCCAAAGGCGCGACCTTCTTCGATCAGACCTATTTTCCGTATTTAGACGATTATCCCGAAAGCTACGAGGATCTGGACCATCAGATGGGGAAGGTCCTGTGGAGTGCTTTGGTGCATAGCCCCTGGGATCATGCGGGGGAGGAAGGCTTCTACGAAAACCTCCGCCACCGCGTGCTGAAGCTGCGGGAGAGCACCGATAAGGCGCTCATGATCACGTGCGGCTGTAACCTGTTTGAATGGGGAACCTTTTTGCGCCGCATGGATAATTTCCTCATGGATATTTATTCCGACGAGGAGAATGTGGAGGCCTTGGTGGAACAGCTGATGATTCGCCATCTAGCCACGCTGGAGAAGGTCTGCGAGGCTGTCGGCGATATCGTTGACATTTTGCGCTTCGGTGACGACCTTGGTATGAATTCGGGCATGTTCATGTCCCGCGAGAAGTATCAGACTCTGTTCAAGCCCTATCACACCAAACTTAACGAGTATGTCCATACTCACAGCGGTATGAAGACTCTGCTCCACTCCTGCGGCTCTCTCTACCCGATCATTCCCGACCTCATTGACGCAGGCTACGATATTCTCAATCCCGTCCAAACCTCCGCCTATCAGATGGATGCAGAGGTTTTGAAGCGGGAGTTCGGCAAGGACATTACCTTCTGGGGCGGTGGATGCAATACCCGCACCGTACTGAATCAAGCCAAGCCGAGCGAAGTGTACGATCATTGCCGCCGAATGATCGAGATTTTTCATAAGGATGGTGGCTTCGTATTCAATCAGGAGCACAACATTCTTCCCGACGTCCCGCCCGAAAATATTCTCGCCATGTACAAGGCAGTGGAGGATTCCCGTCACTAAAGGGGCTTCTGTGCGTAAGGATATAGCGTAAGCCCCACGGCTTCAATCTATCTTTCCCAATACGCCATGCGAGTGGCAAAGACTCAGTCAAATAAAATTTTGGAGGTGTGTTATGCATAGTATCAATTCCGAGACAAGGTACCGTCCGCAAAATAAAAACATTGTCGGAGAGGGTCTGTCCGAGCTCTACTATTCCAACCGTTATCTTTACGAGGGAAATACCGGTGCCTACGTTATGGCAGGCGACCGTCCTCACCTGCGCTTCTGCCGCCGACGCTGCATGTTCGGAACGCTCCGCATGTTCCTCCATGGCCGTCCTTTGGATGAATTTAAGGACGTACGCATGGAGTATGGTCCTTGTATGGTTCGCTGGACCATTCGCGACGGAGAGCAAAGCTTTGATCTGACCGTGACCACGCCTGGTGACGGCTTGGGATTTGTGCTTCGCGCAGATCCCGAAACCGAGATTTCCTTCATCTATCGGGGCATCCATAGCAAGTCGCCCATGGATGGCTGGGGAATATCCGAAGCATGGAACCTCTCTATTTTTTCGGCAGATCAGGATCTTCTGACAACCGAGTTTGATCCTGCCTGGATGGCTGGCAATACATCGGGAAGAGAAGGGAACGTCTGTTATCTGGAAAATCCTGCCGTGGGTGCCAAATTCGGCGGTCATGGCCGCGCCTACCTTGTCACCGACGGAGAATGTAACGAGGCAGACGGTGTCATTTCGGGCAGCTTCCGACGCTATATCGCCGCAGCTCCCACCGTCCCCGAGGATCCGGCAGCCCTCTTTGCGGCAGGTCTTGCCCGCGGTGAACGTCTGGTCTCCAAGTTGGATGTGCATACCCCCGACGAGTACATCAATTCGATCGCCCACTCAGCCGCCATTGAGGTGGATGCCGCCTGGCATCCGCCGAAGTCCGTGCATGGCAATATGTGCTGGAGCCAGCCGCTCACGGGTTGGATGATGCACGGCCAGCACATCCTTGGCTACCATGACCGTACCCTGGCTACCTTGAAGGCTTATCAGAGGTCCCAGGTCAAAGAAGACACCAAGCGGGCTTATATCAGCGACGCAAACGGTCTTCTGCCCACGGGGGACTCCCGCTTTTACGGGAAAGGCTACCTCGCTGAGGATCAAGGGTTCTACAATATGCAGACACAGTTCTTCCATCAGATGATCTCTGCCTGGCGCTATAGCGGCGACAAAGAGCTGGGTGAGATCCTGCGGGATATGCTTCGCTTGCATTTGATCCGCGAGGACGAGTGCTTTGATCCCGAGGGCACTGGCCTTTACGAGAGCGTCGTCAACACCTGGCCTACCGACAGCGTCTACACCCCCGGCGGCGCTGTTGAGGAGACCTGCTACGTATACCATGCCTACAAGGCCCTGGCCGAGCTGACCGAGGGAGAGGAGCATGAGATCTTCAAGCGCAAGGCAGAAAAGATAAAAAAAGCTTTCATGGAAAAGCTCTGGATTCCCGAACGCGGCTATCCCGGCGCCTTTGTGGAGTACGGTGGCCAGCACCGCCTCCATCCCGATGCCTGGATCTACTCCGCCTTCCTGCCCATTGAGTGTGAGCTCATCGACGGATTTGATGCCGTTCAAAACGTGGACTATCCTCGCTGGGCACTCAAGCAGAACGAGAACGGTCTCTATTGGATTTCCAACTGGACGCCCGGCATCTGGTCGGTGCGGGAATGCTCCTCGGGCGAGAATATGCAGTTGGTCATCGCGGGCTTCAAGGCTGGAAAACCGGACAAGTCTATGGAGGTTCTCTCGGGCATGGCCAAGAGCTCCCTGGACAAGCTCTCCCCCGGGGATCTGTCTTTCCCGGTCACCGAGCCTGCTACCCAAACAGCTCGCGCCATCGTGGAGGGTCTGTTTGGCTACCGTCCCGACTATCCCAACGGTCGCGTGACCTTCTCTCCCTCTATCCCTGCCTCTTGGGAGAATGCTTCCATCAAGACGGGTGACTTCGATCTGCGCTATACCCGAGAAGGCATGACCGTCACCTTGACTCGTCCCGCGCAGCTCACGATCCGTATGCGGCTGTATGCCGAGAAGCTGATTGCGGTGGAAGGTGCTCAGGATTGGAAGCTGGTTCCCGCTATCGGCGGCATGGTGCTGGAGGCTAATATGGGCTATACCGACCATGCCGAGTTGAAGATGAACGTTGAGGGCTTCCGGGATTTCGATCAACCCGAGGAGCTGACCGAGCTTCCCACCGATATGACGGATATCTACGATCCCCAAAATGCCGCTGCCACTCCCTACGGCCATCATATGATGTTCCGCAAGACGCCCGAGGGCTGGTATCGGGAGATACGCTTGGATCTGGGCGAGAATCCCGCTGAGGCCGAGCTGGTACGCAAGCAAAGGGAACCCATCCCCGCCGATGCCACCTTTGAGACCGTTGACCTTACGGCTAGCATGAATGCCGATGTTCGTCAGATCTTCCAGCAGCGCTATATGTCCCCCCGTCCCGAGCGGGGCTGTCACGCCCAGATCGGTTACGACGGTTACTCTCTGTGGACGTTCCCCTTCTGGGGTATCCGGCCACACGATATGGAAATCGACCGTCACGGTGTCCTGCAAAGCAGTGCCGGAGTTCCTTTGCTGATCGCCGAGGGCGACCGCAACGTGGTCTTCACCAGCTTGTGGGATAATTATCCCGATCGTGTCGAGATCCCCGTGAACAAAGAGGGAAGAATGGCTTTCGTTGCTGTTTCGGGCTCGACCAGTCCCAACCTCTGCGGTATTGAAAATGCCCGTCTCCTGTTCCGCTATGCCGACGGTACTGAGGAGATCTTGCCTCTAGTCAATCCCCGCAACTACATCCAGCTGACGCCTTACCCCGAAAGAGCCCCCACCAAGGGCTATGAGGAGCGCCGCGACGTCTTCAACAAGTATGATGAAGATTTGCTTAAGGATTTCACTCCTGAGGTGATGTGGCTGGGCGAGAAACTGCGTACGCTGGTGATCCGCTGGCCCATGAAGGCGGGGGCTGTGCTTACGTCGGTTACCATCGAAACTACATCTCCCGATGTGGTGGCGGGTGTTATGGCGATTACCATCGCCGGATAAAAACTTTTTGACATATGATAAAACTTGCTTTTGTTTTCACAGATCACGCGGCGCTTCAGTGCCGTTGCCTCGTATTTGTCTGAGGCGAGAGTGACGCGGAGACGGTGACCGTCTTCTTTGGCGGCACATCGGTCACCGCGACTCTTGACGGTGGCAAATTTATGTCTGAACTACCCTGTGTGGAACCGAATATCTGCTCCGAACTCGTTTTCAGAACCGAAAGCGAACAGACGTGTTTTTTGATCTGTGATAGCGATCGGTATCACCGTCATGAAACGAGACAGACGAGATCATATTTTGAAAGGAACAGTTTTTTATGAGCAAGATCATTCGTACGCTTTGCCTCCTGCTTACCCTTCTGATGGTTGCCTCCGTGTCTATCGCCTGCGGTGAGAGCACTGATAGCCCTACGGACGAAACCGGAAAGGGCGATGCTACGCAGGCAGTCACCGATGGCGAGACTGTTGACCCTGTGGTGGAAGCGCTGGAGGATCTCGGCGAGATTGACTGGGAAGGTGAGGACTTCGGCGTTCTTCACTGTGACGTATTCAAGAATGAGATCTGCGGCGTAAACGGTATCGTAGACAAGGAAGGCGGCTCCAGCCAGGTCATTAATGACGCTGTCTACAATCGCAACTCTCTCTTTGAGGATCGCTGCAACCTCAAGTGGGTCACCATCGAAAAGGACTGTGCCGCCGCCGCCAATTCTGTAAAAAACGAGGCTGCCGCCCCCACCGGTGACTTCCAGTTCATCGACCACCGTCTGGGCGAAAGCGCCCAGATGGCGGTGAATGGTTACCTCTACAATCTCTATGATCTGGACGTGGATCTTGAGGGCGAGTGGTGGGACTCCGGTACGGCTGAGTTCGTGCTCGCCGGTGGAGTCTACTTCATGTCCGGCTCTTTGAATTTTGGTGACGACGGCGTGACCTACGTGCTCATCTTCAATAAGGAGCTGCAGCAAACCTACCAGAACACCGTGCCCAATCCCTATGAGACCGCCCGTAACTGGGAGTGGACGCTGGATTACTTCAATACCGTGATTCAGGGAATTTCTGCTGATTCGAACGGTGACGGTACTTGGGACGAGCTGGATACCTACGGCTTCATAACCACTTGGGAGTACGGCAACACTTTCTTTATTGGCTCCGATCTCCGTTATATCAACAACACGAGCAGCGATGGCGATATTACCCTATACCTCACCGATAAGTCCAAAATGGAAAAGGCGCTTGATGTGCTTGAGCTCTCCCAGGATATTTATCACAGCAACAACGCTTCTTTCATGGCACCTCCCGGTGAGGAGAATCTCGGTGAGACCGCCTTCAAGGAGAACCGCAGCCTGTTCTATGGTGAAGTCGTTGACCGCCTCACCCGCCTGAATCAAGAGATGGAAGGCGAGTACGGTATTCTTCCCGTGCCGAAGTACGACAAGGCACAGGAATTCTACCGTACCTGGACGCATTCCCTTGGTTCCACCTTTTCTGTGACTGCGGCAATCCCGAAGGATAAGACCGAGACTGTCGGTCAGATCCTGCAGGCCTACGCCATTCTTTCTCACCAGTACATTAAGCCCGCGTACTACGACATCATGCTGACCAGCCGTAACATCCACGACTCCGAGTCCGCCGAGATGATGGATCTGATGTTCTCCAACCGCGTTTACGAGATGTCCTTCTACTTTAACAATTTCGGTTTCTACGATCTGTTCAAGACCGCGACCAATGACAATTCCGACTTCTTCAGTTCCAGATACGCCGCAGGTGCCAATTCCTTTAAAAGAAACCTCAGAAGCATTCTAAGAAAGCTGAATACGTGATTTTCTCTCTTGTTTTGAAATAATATTCCGAGGAGTTATCCGGCCCATCCAATAATTGACCATATTTCCGAAAAAACAGTCGACGATTTTCGACTTCATACACAAATACGTCCTTTTATACAACTAATACCGATCAAAAATGGCATTTACAAAATGGAGACAAAATAGTATAATGTGAATATAAAGAAATTGTTTATCTACAAGTCCTGTGAACAATTTCTACCTCCTGTAAAACAAGGGGGACAGCATTTATTATTTGATCGATAAGCTTCGGCTTATTGTAAAAAATCATTAAGAGAAAGGAAAGCCCATTATGAAGAAACTTCTTGTTCTTCTGGCCGTACTGATGGCTCTGACCGTGGTATTCGTGGCGTGCAAGGATGATCCTGCAACTCCTGCTGACACCACCGTAGCAGACACCAATGCTGCCACCAATCCTGTCGAGACGCCCACCGAGGCGCCCGTTGACGAGACTACTGCTGCTCCCGTTGACGAAACCACCGCTGCTCCCGAGCCTGAGACTACTGTGGCTCCCGCTCCCGAGACCACTCCCGAGCCTGAGACCACCGAGCCCGAGCCCGAGACCACCGTAAATCCCGCTGATCCCGTGCTCATGCTCGATGCTGAGGCCGTTAACGGCCTGGCCGGTGCCGGTGCTCCCAACGTGAATCAGCTCGCTGGTTCCGAGGTTATCACCGAGGGCGCCTACACCTTCGCTCGT
>JAZRIF010000098.1:0-18725 GCA_045645165.1 Eubacteriales bacterium | reverse complement strand
GACCCCCACCAAAGGGACTTTTGGAAAAGTCCCTTTGGAATCTTCAAAACTTTCAAAAAACATTGATAAATAATTCTTTTTTAAAGTTTTTGGGAGTCCAGAACCCTTTTTTCAAAAAGGGTTCTGGTGGGGTTCAGGGGTGAAACCCCTGGCCGATAAACTCCAATTAGGTGTTACGAGATATTCCATTGTTATTATACCACACTTCTTCCCTGCCTGTCAAGTCGGGGAGGCCGAAGATTTTTCGAAGCGTGTATGCCGGCCGCCAATTCATCCCATACTAATTCTATCCAAAGGCTTGCGGGGGCTTCCCCGCGGAAAGGTAGGTAACTGTATGACCAAACCTCAGATTTTGAAATGCTGCGGAAGGGAGATCCTCGATTCCCGCGGCAATCCCACGGTGGAGGCTACCGTGGTGCTGACCGACGGAACGGTGGGCGTGGCCAGCGTGCCCTCAGGCGCATCCACAGGCATTTACGAGGCTCACGAGCTACGTGACGGAGACCCCAAACGCTTCGGCGGCAAGGGCGTCAAGGAGGCCGTAGGCAACATCTGCGACATTCTCTCCCCTGCCCTGTCGGGCATGAACGCCTCGGATCAGGAGGACGTGGACAACGCCATGCTCCATCTGGACGGCACCGAGAACAAGTCCAAGCTGGGCGCCAACGCCCTGCTGGCGGTGTCCTTGGCCACGGCGCGGGCGGCGGCCAACTGGTATCGCATGCCCCTTTACCGCTACCTGGGCGGTGTGGAACCTCACCATCTGCCCATTCCCATGATGAACGTCCTCAACGGCGGTGCCCACGCCTCCAACAACATGGATATTCAGGAGTTCATGATCGTCCCCGTTGGTGCGCCCTCCTTTGCCGAGGCTCTGCGCTGGGGAAGCGAGATCTACCATACCCTCGGCAAACTTCTGAAGGCCGACGGACTATCCACCGCCGTGGGTGACGAGGGCGGTTTTGCCCCCGATCTGGGGTCAGACGAGGAGGCCATCGAGTATCTCATCCGCGCCATTGAAACGGCAGGCTATGACACGGACAAGGTCACGATTTCTTTGGACGTGGCGGCATCCGAGTGGTACGCGGGCAGTCGAGACGGCGCGGGCGACATGGAAAAGGCGCTGTCGGGTAACCGCAAGCAGGAGATCTACACCCTGCCTAAGTGCGGCGAGACCCTGACGCGGGCGGCGCTCATTGAGAAGTGGGCGGGCTACTGCAACCGCTTCCCTATCCTGTCCATTGAGGATGGGCTGGATCAGTCGGACTTTGCAGGCTGGGCGGAAATGACGTCGCGGCTTGGCGGTAAGATCAAGCTGGTTGGCGACGATCTGTTCGTGACCAACACAGCGCGGTTGAAGGAGGGGATCGCTGCCGGCGCGGGCAACGCCATTCTCATCAAGCCAAACCAGATCGGCACGCTGTCCGAGACCCTGGAGGTCATTCGGGTGGCTAAGGAAGCGGGCTACGGATTTATCCTCTCTCATCGTTCCGGTGAGACCGAGGACACCACCATTGCGGATATTGCGGTGGCCACCGGCGCTCCCCTCATCAAGTCGGGGGCTCCCTGCCGCACCGAGCGAGTGGCGAAGTACAACCGTCTCCTGCGGATCGAAGGATCCATGGGAAAAAGCTGTTACGGATTTGAGTGATTTTCGTTGCCGCCACTCCATTCGTGTCGTATTTCGTTTTTCATGCCGCGCCATGCGCTCATGAAAACATCGTACTTGGCTCGGAAAGCCACACTGTGGCTTTCCTGCGGCGCTAACCCACCCCCTCCGGTCGCTCCGCGACGGGAGGTCTTGTTGAGATTCAAGGTCCTCTCCGTAAGAAAAAAGGAAAACAACCCGAAGGGCGTGCACAATTAGCGGAGAATTATAGTCAGTTGGTTAATAATTGCTCCGCTGTAAACAAATAAGGAACCCCGACAGATTTTCAAGGTCTGTCGGGGTTCGTTTTATTCTATTCGTCAAATTGGAATTTGTACATCTCTTTAGCCCTCAAGACCTTCAACGCCTCAAACTGTGAACCTTGATGTTAAAATACTCTACCAGTATGTAAGTTTTCCACTTGGCACATATGGCAATTTACATCATCGCAAAAAACAATCTCATTGCTCTCTGGAAGAAGAACCCCCCAGTCTTTCATCAATCTCACTGCATCTGCAAGCACTTGTAGAGACGTTTGGTCACCAATTTCATATTGTAATATTTCGACCTTTTGAGGAGATACTTTAGCAGAACACATCACATTTAATACTTGTTCTAAATTGGATGCTTCCATTATTGCGGCCTGGACGCTACTAAATTGAAACCAACCATAATTATTAAAAGAAAACAATTCATCTGTTTCCCACATTCTTTTCGCATAATCCATATAACATTCGTTGTTGTATGTGGGAATGGTAAATTTACGAATTGTTTCATCTACGATAGCACATAATGCTTTTAATTTCTTCTGTTCTCCATAATGCTTCCAATAGGCATATGCAAAATTGTTGACCAGTTGTTCCTCTTCTGCTGGGTGCGGTATGGAAGAAGCATTAAACACCATAATGGCGTGTCCTAATTCGTGAAGAACATTATACCAATGAAAATATATTTCATAATTATATTCAGCCTCTTCTCCAAGCAGTTCTTGTATCATCTTTTGCTGTTCCAACGGCGCTTTCTGATATTTTCCTGTCACAATTTTTACACGATAATCTTCAATACTCTCCATATTGTCACACTCTCTTAAATTCTTATTTATCGTTCTGTTTTATCGCAAGTTTCGCATTTGTATTACAAATGCATCGGGCAAAGCCCATACCCCTAAAGTGGCACGTACCCCGAGGCTCCCTCCGGGAGGGAGCTGTCGCCGTAGGCGACTGAGGGAGAGTGCGTTACTCGGAAGTTAGCACAAGCCTAAAGTCGCGCGGGCTCCTTCCGTCACGCTTCGCGTGCCACCACCCTCTCGGAGGGAGGCTTCCCGTTAGCCTCATTATATCACAAATCGGCAGAGAAAACAATACCTCTGCCGAAGTTTTCGTTCTGCTAATTCTCCGCTATGAATGCAGAGAGAATGGGTTGCTTTCCTTTTTGGTTGCGGGGGTGGGACTTGGTGGCCTCCTTTGGGAGGCCTGCCCACTCGCGTCGCGTGTCGTTTTCTGCGTCAAACACAGTTTGGCTTGAAAGCCTCCCGCTTTGGCTCCACCGCTTCTCGGAAAGCCACACTGTGGCTTTCCTACGGCGCTAACCCACTCCCTCCGGTCGCTCCGCGACGGGAGGTCTTGTTGAGATTCAAGGTTCGCTCCGTAAGCAAAAAGGAAAGCAACCCGAATGGGTTGCTTTCCTTTTTGGTTGCGGGGGTGGGACTTGAACCTCACGACCTCCGGGTTATGAGCCCGACGAGCTACCAACTGCTCTACCCCGCGATATTTGAAATTTGGTGTGGTGCCGGTGACCGGTCTCGAACCGGTACGATACTCTCGTATCACGGGATTTTAAGTCCCGGGCGTCTGCCAATTCCGCCACACCGGCAGAATATCAACGCATAAAGTTCTCCGCGCTGAAGACTTGTATATTATAGCACAAGTTCTTTCATTTGTCAATAGTTTTTTCAAAAAAAGAAAAATATTTTTTCAACTCTCTTTTCCTATTGAAAAACATACGGCTTTGTGCTACAATAGGTGTATACACAGCATCGTCTGTCAGAAAGGAGTTCCTTATGAACATGAACGTTGTCAAATTTTCTGCCGCCAAGGCGGTTTTCGTTCCCTTCACCGCATCTGAGGAAAATGCGGTAAACCAGTACGGTTTCTATTATGCTCTGGATCTTTCGGATTATGCATCCGACAGCGAAAATCTTACGGGTGAATTGACTCTTGACCGAGTCATAATCCGTCTGACGGCGCGAAATATATATCGTTTGTATGTCAACGGCGAGATAACCATGCACGGGCCTGCGCGGACAGCACACGGATACTGCCGCGTAGACGAAATCGATGTAACCGACCGTCTCATCGACGGTGTCAACCACATTGCAGTGGAGGTAGTCGAATACGGAAACCGTTGCGAAGGCTACAATCGCTACTCCAACGATTCCACCCTGGAAGACGGTCTTTTCATTGCGGAGATTGATGCAGACGGACAGATCCTGGCCGCCACAGGACGAGAAGAATGGCAGGTCTGTCGCATCTATGCCCGTGAGCCTCGCAGTGAACGCATCTCCCACAGTCGTGAATGCACGGAGATCTATACATTGGATGACACCTACTACCTCTGGAAACTGGGCTTGGATGATTTTTCTCCTGCCGTTCTTCTGGAACAGGAGCCTATCTTCCTGACCCATGAGGCCTTGATGCCCACGCTGGAGGAGTTCTCCTTCGATCAACTGCTGGAATACGGTGCTTGCCGCTTGGATCCCGACAAGAAGATTGGGACGTTGTTCTACGAATCCAATTCTCCCTACTACGATTCCCTATCCGAGCATCCCACCGCTGACTGCCGTCGCACAGTAGAATCGGATTTGGGACGAGTACACGCAGAGTACGGCGATGACGGGTTGCACATGACGCCTTCCTATACGGATGACTTTTATGCCCTTTGGGACGGCGGAGAGAGCCGCGTCGGCTTCATCCGTCTGGCCGTGACTTGCGAGCAGGCGGGCGTGATTGACCTGGTCCACTCCGAGCTACTAAATCCCGACGGTTCTATTCCCTACTACCACAACATTGTGACGCGCCTGCACGTTCCTGCAGGCCTTACCGAGTTTGTGACCATGGAGCCGGCGCTGGCACGGTACATGATGGTCTATTTCCGCGGTGTCGGCTCCGTGACCGTTCACAGCCTGTCCATTTTGGACGATGCATACCCCGACGAACGCCGCACCTCCTTCTTGTGTAGCGACGAAAACGTAAACCGTCTTTACAATGCCGCCAAAAAGACTCTTCTGCTCAATACCCAGGACATCTTCATGGATTGTCCCGAACGAGAGCGCGGTGGCTGGCTCTGTGATTCCCTGTGGACGGCACGGGCGGCGGCTCTTATGCTGTCGGACAGCCGTGTGGAACGAGAGTTCATTGAGAACTTCCTCCTGACTCCGGAAGACGGTATGTTCCACGGCTTCTTCCCCGAGGTATACCCTGCGCTGAAGCCTTCCTATAAGGATATGACGGGTATCACCACTTGGTCCTTCTGGCTCATGTGTGAGGTTTGTGAGTTCATCCGCCGCACGGGTGACATTGCTTTCCGTGATAAGCATAAGCCCCGTATTGCCGCCTTTGTCAAGGGTACAAAGGACTTTCTCGGCAAGAGTGGACTTCTGGAGAACCTTCCCTGGCTCTTCATTGACTGGTCCATGTCCAACTACGGGGAGTATCAGCAACCCGTATCCACCCCTGCCAACGCACTGTACGCCTACATGATGACAGAATTGGGCGAGACATTCGGAGAGCCCGATTGGGTAGCTGAGGGACAGCGCGTGCGTTCCCTCCTGCGAACGGCTGTTATAGGCCGCGGTGATGTGGCCGACGTCAAGTACATTCCCGACTCCTTCAACGTCGATGAAAAGGGCGCACTGCACAGCAAGGGTCGATATAGCGAGGCGGCTATGTACACATCCCTGTGGAGCGGTCTGTTCACTGCCGAGGAAGCCCCCCAACTGGCTAAGGCGGTACGAGACAAGATGGGTCCCGCTCCTCTGTACGCCAAGGATCCCACAGTAGGAGGCAGTCAGCTCTTCATCGGACTTTGCATCCGTCTCGATATGCTCTGCCGTCAGGGCTATTACAGCAAGATGTACGAAGATATGAGAGCCATTTACGATCCACAACTGAAGGAAGGCCCCGGAACGCTGTGGGAGAACGAAGCCATCGACACCTCCTCCCGCTGTCACGGCTTCACCGCTCATACAGGTGTTCACCTGATCCGCGACGTGCTGGGTCTGGGCATTCCAACCTTCGATCAGCAGGGAGACGGCGCCCGATCCCTGACCATTGCCCCCCATATCTGCGGTCTGCGTTGGGCAAGAGGTACCCATGAGACCCCCGACGGCATCATCTCGGTATCCTGGAAGTACGACGGCGAATCCTTCTCCCTGAAGGTCTCCCTGCCGGCAGATATGGACTACCAGATCGAGCTTCCCCCCGAGGCGGTGGCCTTGAACGGTCACGGTGTGTCGGTGGTAATCGACGAGTATTAAAACCGAAAATAATCAAAAGGAGCGGAAGCTCTGCAAAATTAACGGTAAAATTGAATTTAGCCACCACGTTTTCGTGGTGGCTTTTTGATATGCAGAAACAAAGAAAGCCCCGCACGAGGCGGGGCGAAGATTATTGCTGTAATTTAGACACCCATTCATTCCAACGAGAGTCGACTTGTATTTCCGGTTTTACGATTGAATATTCAGGAACACACCACCAAGGCCAATCTTCTGCAAGACTTATACACGACGTATGCGGATGTGAATCATCATTTGCTTTCGCCTGAATAACATCATGTTGAACCAAGCGGATAAGAGGTGCAGTATAATATACGGTGTCTTTCGCACAGTATTCCTCAAAGCGTTTGAATTGCTCAAGAGAATTGTCCAATGCTTCAAATGCCTCATCCTTTTTGCCATCTAACCACAAGTACAAAGAAAGTAAAGTATAAATTCTTGCAATATATGAATGATGCATTCCACAGTTGCCGTCGGTACAGATGATATTAAAAATTTCGATAGCACCCCGTAAGCTCTGAGCCTTATCGGCAGGGGACATATTACTTTCATAAGCAATTACATCGCTGACCATAAGTTCAGAACAAGCTCTAACTGTTTTCAGCAGAGCTTCTCCGTATGCTTTCGCACGTTCCTTACCGTCTGTCGCAGTTGCTTTGAGAAATTCTCTTGAACCGTAAATGTTGGGGGCAGTTTGAATAATTTCCAAAGCACGATCGTGTTCTCCTGTGTTTAGATATAACTGGGTAAGTTCTCGGATTGCGCGATGGCGTAGTTCGCCGTCTGCCATTGTTTTTATCAGTTTTTCATAGAGCGATATTGCTTCTTTCCATTCTACGTATGTACGATGTGTTTCAACATCTAAAATGTCATATCCCTCTTCGTCGGATAAATGATATTCACCGTAGCGAACATATCCTGCATTGTATAATACCGAAGCAAGACTTAACATGATTCTTTCATTGCCCGGGAATTCGATCAGCGCAGTTCTTGCGAGTGCTATACACTCGTCGATATTAATATTCACTCCATTGTTTTGGAAATTCATATACTCGATTTTTTTAGCCAACTCGTCAATTTTTTTAGAACGCTCATTGTTATAACCGAACAATTCATCAATTGAAATGCCGAAATAATTCGCAATAGAAGGAATCATCTCCATGTCGGGATAACCGCCATTTGCCTCCCACCGAGAAACCGCCTGCGATGTTACTCCGATAGCCTCTGCAAGCGCTTCTTGTGTGCGTCCGTCACGGCGGCGCAGCTCACGTATTTTTTGTCCTAAATCAAGTTGCATAAAAGCACCTCCAAAAGTTTTATCACCGGTGTGATTATATTATAGCACATATTCATGAAAAAACAATTATCAATTCGTTGTTTTAAATCCAAGTAATCCTTGGATTTCCGTTTTTCCCGACGCTTGCGTCTGGGGCAAGCGTCGCGCATGGACGTCCACCGCTCAATGGCGACGCTCACGCCGATACAGAATCGGGCAGAAGCCCGAACCCACTATCTGCGGAGGCACAGCACATATACGGCTCCCTCTCGGATGGAGGCTTTCGGAAACTCTTGCCGATAAAAAACACCACCAAAGAAAATTCCTTGGTGATGTTCGTATTTTCAACGCTAAAATTGCAGAGGTGATGATCCGCTCCTTTTGGTTATCTCAGGGGGTTGATTCATAATGCATAGTCCACCACGAGCTTCCTTGGCGCGCAGTTATTTTTAGCCATTGCTCGACGGTTCCGGCGTAGTGGATATCCACCTTATAAGCACCCGAAAGCGCATTTTTACCAATGAATTCCACGCTGATGGGGATCACCACGGTCTTCAAACCGTAACACCCATTGAAGGCATCCCTTTCGATACGCTCCGTGCCATCGGGGATGCGGAGCTCGGTCAACTTCGTGCAGTCATAAAACGCATTTGCATCGATGGTTTCCAGATTCACCGATAAGACAACGCTCTGCAAAGCCTTACATCCATTGAATGCATCCACACCAATGGTTGTGACACCGTTGCCCATATTCACGTACTCCAGGTTCTTGCATTCCTGAAACGCCCTCATTTCAATGATCGTCACCGTATCGGGAATGGTGATTCGCTTCAGATTGGCCGCTCCGGAAAAGCCCGAGGTAAGAACCCGGGTCACGGCACAGCCCTTGTAGTGGGAGGGGATGGTGATCTCCTCCAAATACTCGGCCTTGCCCATTTTCACGCCGTACGTCCCGTCGGGCAAGGGATAGAAATCCAAGCCGTTGGTGCTCTTCAGAGCCTGGACCGCCCCCATGTTGATAACCGTGCCGTCGTTGTAGATGATCAGAAGCTCGTCGCCAACAATCTTGGTTTTGGCACCGTTGGGATCAAGCCCGGGGATCATGGCAACCGCTATCAAAAGAAGAACGGCGATAATCAATGATACCAGTATGATGGTTTTTTTCATGATGTCTCTCCTTTTCGGGGCGTAGGGGATTTATTGTATTATAGCATATTTTTGGGGGGTTGTAAATACTTTTTTCGACATTCGCCTCGATTGGAGAGAAAAATCCCCACCCGTGAGGGTGGGGATGGTTGGGTGAAACCCGACAATCAGGGAACAAAAACAATGGCGGAAACCACGATTTCGGTGTTGCGGGGATCAGACTCTCTTGGAGAGAACCTCTTCCTCGTACTTCTCGATCTCGGAATACCAGTTGTTGCAGGGGCAAACGTTGTTGCGGATGCAGAACTCGGCCCAGACATCACCCAGAGGCATGAGCTTGTACTCCTCCTGCAGAGCGAACAGCTTGGAGTAGTTGCCGGCATCCTGCAGAGCCTTCAGATCCTCGTTGGGAGTCAGCAGGGCGTTCAGCAGAGCCTTTTGGACGTTGCGCATACCGATAACCAGAGCGCCAACGCGGTTGATGGAAGCATCGAAATAGTCGGTGGACAGGAACACGCGATCCAGAGCGTCGCAACGAACGACTTCCTTCATCATCTCGCGGGTCTCATCGTCGAAAGCAACCACGTGGTCGGAGTCCCAACGGATGGGGCGGGTGATGTGGAGAGCGATCTTGTCGGAGAAGCAAAGGAGAGCGGGGATCTTGTCGGAGACAACCTCGGTGGGATGGTAGTGACCGTTATCCATCAGAGGAGTGATGCCGCGGGAGATGGCGTAGCACAGGGAGAACTCGCCGGAACCAACGGTGTAAGCCTCAACGCCGATACCGAAGACCTTGGACTCAACGGTGACATAGACCTTGGACTTGTCGTAGCCGCAAGCCAGAGCGCGGTCGATGGAGTCAGCGTAGCGAGCGCGGGGACCCATACGGTCAGCAGGAATATCCTTGCAGCCGTCGCCGGTCCAGATGTTCATAACGCAGGGGTAGCCGGTCTCGGTAGCAAAGTACTCGGAGATGCGGATACAAGCGATGGTGTGACGAACCCAGTAGTCACGAACCTCCTTATCGGGGTGAGACAGGGTCATGCCGTCCTTGGCCATGGGGTGAGAGAAGATGGTGGGGTTGAAGTCCAGACCGCAGCCGTGCTTCTTAGCCAGCTCGACCCACTTAGCGAAGTGGCGGGGCTCCAGCTTGTCGCGCTCGATGGTCTCGCCGGGCTCGCCGATGGCGTAGTTGGCGTGGACATTGATCTTGTGGGTACCGGGGATCAGGGACAGGGCCTTGTCCAGGTCAGCGAAAACCTCCTCGGGGTTGCGGGCAATGCCGGGGTAGTTACCGGTGGTCTGGATACCGCCGGTGAGTGCGCCCATGCCCTCGAAGCCGCGGACGTCGTCAGCCTGCCAGCAGTGCATGGAGATGCGGATGTTCTGCATCTTAGCCAGAGCAGCCTCGGTGTCAACACCGATCTTGGCATACATTTCCTTAGCGGAAAGATAACGCTCGTTCTGATTCATTTGTATGTTCCTCCATAAAAAATAAATACATTGTCTTATTTGCAAGGCTTTTCCTTGCATACAGTATTATGATACCATATTTTCGTGATTTTGGCAAGAGGTTTTGGGAAAAAAGTTTGCTTTAATTCGTTTTTTATTTATTGAAGAATCATTACCGATGGTAACAGATATAAATTGGGGTTTATGGGGGAGTTCTTTCTTTGTACTTTTCTTTCCATGTCGAAAGAAAAGTACCAAAAGAATCGCCACTTAAGGGAGTCACCCACGGTGCCTCCCTTAAGAAACCCACCACCTATGTCGCGCACACATTTTGCTTTTCGCAAAATGTGTTGATTGCGCGTGTGGGTCGCCAAGACCCGAAACCCCGCACGGACGGCGGAGCGCCGTCCGCGCGGAATTCGCCCTTTGCTTCTATTCAAAGCCGCAGTTTATCCTGTCGGATAAAAGGAAACCATGGGTTGCCACCAAACAGGCGACTAACCGCGCGGTCGTCACTCTGACGACCGTGCGGCACCATGGCAAACTGCGACTTGACAGCGTATCAGTCCATTTGCCCACCGGCAAATGGGCACGCAGATAAGGCGATAGGATTCTTAAGGAAAGTACCGTGGGTACCTTCCTTAAGTGGCGCTCTTTTGGTACTTTTCTGTCGACATGGACAGAAAAGTACATGAGCCCACCCCCCCGATAAACCCCAATTGGAAAGATGGTCGAATCATTATGCTCTCCGTTATACAAATACATATTACATAGAAAAGCGGCTGCCGCAGCAGCCGCTTTTCGCTGTATTCCAATGTTACGGAACCGTCACCGGTCAACCGACATAATAGAATGTACGCAGACCCTTGATATAAATGGTGCCGTCTCCGCAGATCGTATGGGCGTAGGAATCAAGCATTTCCCACTCATTGATATACTCATCCGTGTTCACGACGGAGAAATAGAGCTCATCTCCGGTGATGGAATAGTAGCCCGTACAGGGAATGGTTTCATAACCGTAATCGATATAGGCATAAAAGGTCTCGTCCTTGTAGAATTCAATGAAAACACCTTCGCCGTTGGTATACTGCCCTTCCAGAGTTCGCCCACCGGGAACAACGGGATCGGCCTCAGGGGGTGCCGCGACCTCCCCTGCCATACCAAATTCCTCCAGTCTCTCGCCCCACTTTTCAATATCCTTTTCGTCTATGGAGAGGATGGACTCTATGCTCTTGGCGGGTGCGGGCATCTTGTCCTTCTCGTCAAAGGTCAGGACGATACCCAGATGGTTGTACTTTTCACCATCGGCCTTCACAGTATCGATAGAAATGCGGGTCACGTCGGACTTGTTCTCCCAGACACCCATGATGGTACAGAGATCTACCAGCTCCAGCTCGTACTCGTCGTTTTCCTTGTCAATAGCCAGCATAACTACCTGACGATCGTCCACGGAAAGCTCAGCTTCAAAGCTCTTCTTGCTATCCTCGGTGATTTCGTACACGAGCTCGAATCCTTCGTGAATATCGATCGTGATGCAGTCGGTATCACGGATACCCTTATGACCGAATTCAACCGAGATGTAATCGGTTCTGTCGTAGCTGACCTTGAACATCAGCAGTTTGGCAGATGCCTTGGGGGTTGCGACACTGATAACCAGCTCATCCTCCATGCCTTCCTCGATCTCGTCGAGCATGTCATCCATATTATCCTCAAGCTGATTCAGAAGTTCACCGTAAGCGTCGGTAACATCATCCACATCGGCGACGTCCTTCAGAATATCGGCAAAACGGTTGCCGTACTCATCCACCAGATCCTCCAGCTTCTTGTCGTCCAAGATGTAGTTGCACATATCCTCAACAATGGCGGCAACAGCCTCGCTGTCCAGGGTAATGGTGATCAGACGAACGTCCTTTCTCTGGCCGTTCATACGGATCTCGTCGGTCTTGGAATCAAATTCAGCATACTTGCAAATCAGCTTCCAAGCCTGCTTCTGGTAGCGCTCGATGACCTTTTCCAGATCCTTCAGCAGCTCCTTGTCTACGTTCTCGTCAAGAGCCTTGAAGATCTCATAGATCATGTCAAAGGTCTCTTCGTCCATCGCCATATCGCTGTCCGAATCGGGATCGAAGAGAGAGTTAGCCCAAGAATCTGCCAGCTCGCCTCGCTCCAAGCCCCAAGCGCCGTTCAGGATTTCATCATTCTCGACATAGATCTTATCCTCGGAAAAATAGATACTACCGCTCAGGGACTGGTCATCCATCTTGATGAGCAGATCATCCATCATAACAGCGTCCTCGGAGAAGTAGATCTTACCGCCAAGCTCTACGTCACCCTCAGCGCCCATAAGCTCGTAAAGGCCGTCATCTTCAATGGAAAGAGCAACGGAACCGCCGGACAGGATCTTCGTCAAAGGCGCGATCTCGTCACGCTTTTCCAGCTCTTCCAGCGCACCACTCAAAGCGCGGGCGGCTACGTTCTCAGGTGTATTGAACACGCCAATAACAGTACCGACGGTGCCACTCAAAACGAGAAATGCAATAACCGCGATGATAATCAGTTTTCTCATAATCAAATAACCTCCGAAAGAATTCAGGATCTGAAGGATCCATTTTCTCCATTATAGCACATTGTTCTAATTTTTGCAATGGTTTTTTCAAAAAAAGTTCAAACTATCGAATGTTCACATCCCGACTTCGCTTCCCCACTTGGTCAAAGCCTTCGCCTTGAGTTGTTTGTATCCAATCTCGCTCGTACCCGACCAAGCCATGAACTGCTCCTTGGCGTGCTCTTTGCGGTTGACGGCGAAGTCCTTGATGATCTCAATGTAGGAGTACCACTTGTTCCAATCCGTCTCGCCGCTGTCCAAAGCGCGGAAGCGATCCAGCTGGTACTGCATGACGGGGCGGATGGTGTCGATGAGGGTATCCAGCTCCGAGATCATGCGCTCGGGGGCGAAGTAGACCTCCATGCACCAGATGTAGCGCATAAGGAACCGCTCGCGGAAGCCGGGGTTCTGCAGCATATGATTGACAATACGGGACAGCACAGGGCCGTCGTTGATGACACTCCAGAGATTGGTTTTCACATCGGAATTGAGTCCCACGCCGTGGTCGGTGTCCACGATGGTGAAATGCCACTTGGTATCCATGGTGGGATGGTCGGGGTTGGTGTTGCGCCAGACCTTGATGTTATTGGAGGGCCAGTCGGAGCAGCAGAGGTAGATCTGAGCGCAATACTGGTCGATGAGGCCGTCCAGGTCGATGCGGTCGGCGATGTATTGGTAATTGGCCTCCACCGACATATCGTTCTGCATACAGAAGTTGACCAAATCCATGAAGTAGAGGGCCTCGTTGGGGTCACCGTTGGCGGTGGTGTAGTCCACGTTCCAGCCAAAGGTCAGGGGATAGGGGCACTCCAGGAGGGCGAAATCCTCCTCGGCGATGCCATACTTCCCTTCAAAGTACTTGGGATCCATGCGGTCACGGGCATTGAAGGTGCCCCAGAACTCACCGTTGACAAAGGTCATGACGGGGGCGTAGGCCATGATGTCGGGGGTCAGGAATCGGTCAAGGCGCTGGATGTAGGCGTCACCGATGTGGGAACGGGAGATGATGGAGCCGCTCATGTCGCCGCCGCCGTTGCGGAGGAGGATATGGCGGTACCAAGTGACTCGCTCGCCGTCGGGGGTGTTGGAGGCATACTCCTTGTAGAGATCGTAGTTGAGGGTATTGAGGTTTTCAAAAACGTCCTCGGTCTCCATGACCGTGGATTTAAGCAGGATGCGGAAGGATTTCTGGGTCATGCCCAAAGAGCCGCGGCCGTTCATGGCGATCTCCGACCAGCCCATGTGAACCACCTCGCCCTCGGGGGAGATGAACTCCACGTAGGCGGGGATGTGGCTATGGCCGCCGTCGGCATCGGTGCGGAGAGTGTTGTAGATGCCGTCCTTGCCGATGAAGTCGTCGGAGTTGACCGACACGCTGACGATATCCACGCCCCACTCGGAGTACATCTCACCGATGAAGTAGGTCTGGGTGGTCAGAGGCGTGGTCGCGCCATCGGACTCACGGACGGCGTAGGCCTTGATGACTGCCGCACCGGGGAAGGTGGAGGTTACGGGATTGTAGGCTGTTCCCAGGTACAGCGCACTCTTGGCGGTCAGCTTGCCCCAGGCCATCTCGGTGGTGTCCTTGAGGTGGAGGGGCGTCGAATACCGCATGGGGGTTGTGGCGCGGGGGTCGGTATCGTTGACCGTAAAGTAGACCGTATACCCCTCGGGGGCGGTCATGGTCAGGTCAAAGCCTTCCTTGTAGATGCCGCCGGGGCGAGAGAACACCACCTCGTCGATCTGTGTGTTGACCACCGTGTTCACGTCGCCCTCCGAGGTATGGGGGCGGATCTGGGAAAGCACCGTCCAGGAGGCCTTGGTCAGATTGATGGATTGGTAATCCACCTTGTCGGTGCAGGCCTTTTTGCGGATGACCTTATTGACCGAGGCGCTGTCGATGTAGTGATACGTATCCGCCACATCCAGGGCATGGGTGGTGACGTAGGCGAAGATTCCGTCCACCTCCGCCAGCGGCTTGTCCGTGGGCAGGCCGATCCCCGCAGGAGCCAGCGCCAGGCGGGTACTCTTGGGATCGGGGGAGAGGGTGGAGAAACAGCGGTCGTAATGCTCTACAGACAAAGCATCGGGCGTTTGACCGTTAGCATCCCGTCCGCGCACCAGGAAATAGCCCTCGGCGGGAACGGTATCCCCTTCGTGGAAGCGGTACTCGACAAAGCTGCCGCCCTTGTCCGACACGTAGAGGGACACGCCGGCCAAGGAAATCGCCGTATCGGAATTGTTATACAGCTCCACGTAGGCGGCGTCCACGTGGGCGTCCCCCGCCACGTTGCCCGTGGCGTAGTAGGAGGTGATGAGGAGGGCTTGGTAGTTAACGCCTTCCTGCAGGTCATAGAGGGGAGCCTGTTCCTCGGGTGGCGGGGCGGTGGTTCCCTGCTCCAGGATCAGCTCTCCTTCGGTTTCAGGGATGGGCGATTGCGTTACTGTGGAGCCCTCCGTGCTATCGGAAAGATCGGGAGACAGGCGACAGGAAGCCAAGGACTGCAGAAGCAGCAGAACTGTAAGCAGCCACAGCACGCCCCCGCGGGCGCGGGACTTATGTATGCGTTTATTCATATGAAATCCTTTCGGTGCGCGGGATCAATCCGCCACGGAACGGTAGAAATGCAGGGTTTCGAAATCCCGCTCGAGCTGATTGAGCAGGAAGGTCTCGGCGGCGCGGTCAAAGGCGTATTCTTCTTCCCTGTCCTTGAGGACAAAGGAGAAGATCTTCTGGTCGGGAGCGGTGAGAGCATAACGGATGGCGGCCAGCACCGAAGCGGATATGGGGCAGACGATGCTCCGCTCCCCCAGCTCCTCCTGTTCGGTGGCCATGCGCCCAAACAGGCGGTTTCGCTTATTCTGGCAATCGGCGCAGATGATGCGGCCGTTCATGATGTCAAAGTAGGCCTCGTCAGGGTAGCCTTCCTTGCAGAGGGCACAACCCATAAGATTGGGCTGGTAGCCCATCATGGCGGCGGCGCGAAGCTCAAACACGCCCTTGACAATGGCGGGGGATTTATTCCCCTTATCCAACATGTAGAGCGAGTTAAGAAGCATCCGCAAGAGGTCAGCCGTCTCGGTCTCGCCCGCGTCTTTATCGGTGAGTTCTGAGGCTACGTCGCACAGGTAAGCCGCCAAGGCCATGCGCGAAAGATTGGCAGACAAATTGTAGAAGGTATGAAGCACCGAGCCGCCCCGATACCAGTACATATCCCCGCCGTTACTACTGTACAGTTCGTAATTTCCGTAGGTAAACAACTGGGTGCAGGCCGCCGCGGGACTTCCCTTCTTGGAGTTCCCGCCCTTGACCATGACGGCCAGCCGCCCGCGATCTTCGGTGATCAAATGTACCACGCGGTCGTGATCCCCCGACGCGTAAGAGCGGGTGATCAGCCCGTTAACCGTAATGAGCATTGCGAAACTCCTTTCTATAAATTTGGGTTTATCGAGGGGCTTTGCCCCCTCGACCCCCACCAAAGGGACTTTTGAAAAAGTCCCTTTGGAATCTTCAAAACCTTTAAAAAATATTGTCTGATAACCCTTTTTGAAAGTTCTTGGGATTCTTAAACCCTTCTTTCAAGAAGGGTTTAAGCGGGTCCAGGGCAGAGCCCTGGTGCTCTCCTTATTGATCGTTATAACCGAAGTTGGTCACGGCGGCGGCGCTGTCACGCCAGTTTTCTTTGACCTTGACCCAGAGGTTGAGGTAGACCTTAGTACCCAGGAGGTTTTCGAGATCCTGGCGGGCGTAGGAGCCGATGCGCTTGAGACCTTCGCCGCCCTTGCCCACGATGATACCCTTGTGGGAATTGCGCTCGCAGAAGATCTCGGCGTGGATGGAGACCATGCCCGTCTTGGGATCCTCGATGAACTTCTCAATGACCACGGCGACACCGTGGGGGATCTCCTTGTTGGTGGTGCGGAGTACCTTCTCGCGGATGATCTCGGCGGCCATGACACGCTCGGGCTGGTCGGTGGCGATGTCCTCGGGGAAAAACCACTCTGACTCGCGAAGGTGGGGCTTGCACTCCTTCAGCACAGCCTCCACCCCCTTGCCGCTCTTGGCAGACAGGGGTACCACGGCAAAGAAGTCGTGGAGGGCGGCGTACTTCATGATGGCATCTGCCACTTCGGTAGCATTATAGAGGTCGGTTTTGTTGAGCACCAGAATGCAGGGAGTTTCGGTACGCTTGGCATAGGCAATGACGTTCTCCTCCACGCTCGATACTTCCTTACCGAGATCGGTCACCAGCACCACAGCATCGGCATCCTGCATGGTGGCATTGGCGGTCTTGACCATGAAATCACCCAGGGAGTTCTGGGGCTTGAAGATACCGGGGGTGTCCAGGAATACGAACTGATCCTCCCCCTCGGTCAGAATACCGTTGATACGGTTGCGGGTGGTCTGGGGCTTGGAGGATACGATGGCGATCTTCTCCCCCAAAAGAGCGTTGAGCAGGGTGGACTTACCCACATTGGGGCGTCCAACAATGGCGATAAAACCGGTCTTTCTCATGGATTTACTTCCTTTTCTGTTCTATCAAGATTTTTTCGTATGCTCTCGGATGAAGGTATCGAAATCCTCCTCACCCAAGATAAGCTTATCTCCTGTTTTCATGTCAAACATGTACACGTACGTCGGTGCCCTGTTCACACTCACGCCCGAGATCCAGATCTCGTACTGCCCGCCTTCAACGGTCAGCATCCAGGTCACGGAGTCCAGCACACGGCTCTCGTCGCGACGGAATGCGTCCAGATCACTCCAGGTCACGGGGGACGATTTTTCGGAAAGCCCCTTGACGTAGGTCAACGTAATCTCATCTTTTTCCGCTTGCTGGCTTTGGCTGATCAGATTCTCCACCACGTCCACCACGTCGGTAACCAACACAAGCGTCAATATCACCAGTATGGTAGAGACGGCGGCAATCAGCTTGACGTGCTCAAAAAACCAATCCGAGAAGGTACGCTTTCGCTCATACGGCGGCGGCTCGGGCTGTTTCAGATTCTTGGCTTCTACGGGCTTGTCCGCTGTCTGTGTCTCCTGAGCTCCGTAGGCGGACTCGGTTGCGGCAAGGGATGCTTTCTCCCTCTTGCTCTTTTCGGCCTTGGCCTTCTCTCGGTTCTTTTTCAGGTAGGGATTTTCCCGTTTTGGGGCTTCGTAATTCTCGGAAAAGAGGCCACCCTCGTCACGACCGTCTTTATTGTCACTCATGAGCTATCTCCTTTCCGGCATTAATCTGCGGTCTCACTCTCAACGGTCAGCCCCATGATGTCCATAATGGATCTCTGGCGAGCGCGCATATCCCTGTCATCCTCCTCGCTCGTCTCGTGGTCATAACCCAACAGATGGAGCATGGAGTGCACCGTCAGGAAAGCTACCTCCCGCTCAAAGCTGTGGCCGTATTCCTCGGCCTGCTCCAACGCTTTTTCCAAGGAGATCACAATGTCACCCAGACTGACCACGGGTTCGTCGGCTACGGGCTCCTCACTCTCCCCCGAGAAGTCCATCATGGGGAATGAAAGCACATCAGTGGGACGGTCTACCCCGCGGTATTGCAAATTCAGGGCGTGGATCTGTTCGTTGTCGGTGTATGTAATGGAAACCTCACAGGCGTTGTTATACTGCTCGTGCTCAATGACGGTCTCCACCGCGCGGCGGGTGAGCATCTTCAGCTTGTAGGTCACGGGGAGCTTGTCCTGATCATTCATAAAATAAATCATAGGCGGTACGTGTTGCATGGTATGTATCTCCTTTTTATGATAAATTTCAAATTTGGGGTTGCCGGGGGGCGTTGCCCCCTGGACCCCCACCAAAGGGACTTTTGAAAAAGTCCCTTTGGAATCTTCAAAACTTTCAAAAAACATTGATAAATAATTCTTTTTTAAAATTTTTGGGGGTTCAGAAACCCCTTTTTAAAAAACGGATTCACAACTCCCAAAAACTTTAAAAAAGAATTATTTATCAATGTTTTTTGAAAGTTTTCAAGATTCCAAAGGGACTTTTTCAAAAGTCCCTTTGGTGGGGGTCGAGGGGGCAAAGCCCCCT
>JAZRIF010000097.1:0-3058 GCA_045645165.1 Eubacteriales bacterium | reverse complement strand
GGCCTCACGGGCGCGGGAAGCGGCCAGGGCCTTGTCGATGATGGCGCGGCCCACTTGAGGGTTCTCCTCGAAGAATTCGGCCAATTTGGAGGTGACGGTATTCTCCACCAGGGTACGGATCTCGGAGTTACCCAGCTTGGCCTTGGTCTGGCTCTCGAACTGGGCGTTCTCCAGCTTCACCGACACGATGGCGCAAAGACCCTCGCGAACGTCGTCGCCCGACAGCTTATCGTCTCCCTTAAGAATACCGGCCTTGCGGCCGTACTCGTTGATGGATCGGGTGAGACCGGCACGGAAGCCTGTCTCGTGCATACCGCCCTCGATGGTGTTCATGTTGTTGGCGAAAGTCTGCACCGTTTCATCGTAGCTGTCGTTGTACTGCATGGCGATCTCAGCGATGCTGGTCCCCTTCTCGCCCTTCATGTAGATGACCTTTTCGTGGACGGGGTCGGCGTGCTTATTCTCGGTCAGGAAGGTGACGAAGGAGCGGATACCGCCCTCAAAGCAGAGGTCGTCCTCGCGGAAGTTGCCCTCGTCATCGGTTTCACGCTCATCCCGCAGGACGATACGCACACCTGCGTTGAGGAAGGACTGCTCACGCAAACGGCGGAGCAGGGTCTCGTACTCGAACACCGTCTCCTCAAAGATGGTGGGATCGGGCTTGAAGGTCACCTTCACGCCGTGGGGACGGTCGGGAGACTCACCCTCGCACTTAAAGGGGCGAGCCACGTGGCCGCGCTCGAATCTCTCGGTGTAGTGGAGGCCGTCCACGGCGTCGTCCAGCTCTACCCATTCCGACAGAGCGTTTACAACCGAAGCGCCCACGCCGTGGAGACCGCCGGCGATCTTGTAGCCGCCGCCGCCGAATTTACCGCCCGCGTGGAGGATGGTGTACACCACCTCGGGGGTAGGAATACCCTCCTTGGGGTGCATACCCGCGGGGATACCGCGGCCGTTATCCGTAACCGTCACGCTGTTGTCGGGGTTGATGGTCACCTCGATCTTGTCGCAGTAGCCGGCCAGAGCCTCGTCGATGGAGTTGTCCACGATCTCGTACACCAAGTGGTGCAGTCCGCGGATGGACGTGGTACCGATGTACATACCGGGACGCTTACGTACCGCCTCCAGGCCTTCCAGTACCTGTATCTGATTTTCGTCGTACTTAACTTCTTCTTCTACGATCTCATTCTTTTCGATGTCAGTCATGTTGATCTTCCTTTTCTTGGATGTAGGGGAGCGCCGGTAGGGGAGCACCGGGGGAAACTTCTTGAAAGAAGTTTCCCCCTGGACCCCCTTCAAGAACTTTATAACAGGATATATTAATTCGAATTATTGTTATGCAGATATATACTTTTTTAAGTTTTTTGGAGTTCTTAGAACCTTTTTTTCATGCACTGCTTGCAGTGCGGGGTTCATAAGCCGCCGGAGGCCGTTCTCTCTACCATTCTCCTATTCAACCCCGCCGTTCATGCGGCCGCAGAGGGCGGAGGTAGAGAGCTGGGAGAAGTAGATCTTGTACTGTCCGTCCTTGCGATCGCGGTACAGCACGAAGGATTTTGGAATCTCCTCGTTGGCGGCCGAGACCAGCTCTTTTTTCTGGGCCTCGGACAGGTATTTGCGGGTGATCCAGGAGGTAGTGGTGCGATCGGCGTCGAAAATGCCGATGATGTCCCTCTCCCGGATATTGATCTGATTACCGATGTGCAGATACATACCGTCACACCTCCTTTTGGGTATAAACGCCGCTGCTGACGCGGATCATATTGACATGATCCCCAAAATCAGCTGCCGCAGGGTCGCAGGCGGTCATGATGACCTGTCTGCCTTGCATCTCCTTCACCAGATAATCCCGCCTGTGGGCATCCAGCTCGGAGAGCACGTCGTCAAAGAGGAACACGGGCATATCACCCCCGGATTCCAGGGCGGACACCCACCCCTCGGCCAGCTTCATGGCCAGCGCCAGGGATCTCTGTTGCCCCTGGGAGGCGAATAAACGGGCAGGACGAGCGTTCAGCCGGATATGCACGTCATCCCTGTGGATCCCCCACAACGTCGCTCCTGCGCCGATCTCGCGGTCATGGCGGGTGGTCAGGAGCTCCAGATACCGCTCCTCCAGCCTCGACACGTCGCAAAAGATATCCGGGTCATCGTTGTGCTTCTCCATCCAGTCACTTCCCAACGCGGGCACGTAGCTCAAATCGGGGGTCTCGTCCCCGCCCTCGTACTTGGTCATCATATCGGCAAAGCAGGCGCGGACGTGGTCATTGATCTGTTTTACGTACCGTGCGCGGTGCACCGTGATGGTAGCGGCCTCCTTGGCAAGCTGAGCCGACCACATGGGCTCGGTGGCCTTAAAGGTGGCCATATCATCCGGCGCTCGCTTGAGCAGAGCGTTTCGCTCCTTGAGAATGCGGTTGTAGCGCTGGAGCGCCTGCAGATACACGGGTCGAAGCTGGGACAGGGCGACGTTCAGGTAGTTTCGCCGCAGCTCGGGGCCTCCCTGGACGAGGGAGAGATGCTCAGGGCAGAACAGAACCACCCGAAAAGCCCCCACCATGTCCGACATCTTGTCCACCTTCATGCCGTTTTGCTCCACCACGCGGCGAGCGCGCCCCGCAAACAGCCTCACAGACAGGGTCTGCTTGCGAATGGAGTCGTGAAATTCATTGACCACTACCGAGGATTCCTTTCCGAATCGGATCAGCTCCGCCTCCTTGGCGGGTCTGAAGCTCTTTCCAAGAGCCGTAAAGTAAATAGCCTCCAATAGATTGGTCTTTCCTTGGGCGTTGTCACCGTGGAGAAGGTTCACACCGTCCGTAAAGGTGACCGACGCTGATTCTATATTGCGGAAATTCTCGATCTGGATTCGATTGCAAACCGTGCGGATCACCTTCTTTCTTTCAGGGAAACGGCCTCCGGCGGCCAAAACCCTTTTTACAAAAAGGGTTTTGGAATCCCAAAAAAATTCAAAATAGAGATTTTAACGAAAATATCAAAATATCCAATATGATCTTATTATTAAGATTTTTTGGAGTCTTGAACCTTTTTTTCAAAAAAG
>JAZRIF010000096.1:0-4711 GCA_045645165.1 Eubacteriales bacterium | reverse complement strand
GCCAGAAGACCATCCGCAACCGCCTGATCGGCTACGTTGAGGAGATGATGGCTTCCGAGAAGGCTTCCGATGAGTTCAAGGCTGCCGCTAAGGCCTTCCTTGATACCAAGGACAGCTCCACCAAGAACGCTCCCGCTGCCGAGGCTCTCATTGCCGAGCTCGAGAAGGCTGCCGCTGCCGGCTGCCCCGTGGCTCCCAAGATCCTCGCTGAGAAGGATTACCTCGCCAAGAAGTCCGTCTGGATCTTCGGTGGTGACGGTTGGGCCTACGATATCGGCTTCGGCGGTCTCGACCACGTCATCGCTTCCGGTGAGGACGTCAACATCATGGTCTTCGACACCGAGGTTTACTCCAACACCGGTGGTCAGGCTTCCAAGGCTTCCAACCTGGGTCAGGTTGCTCAGTTCGCAGCTGCAGGTAAGGCAATCGGCAAGAAGAACCTCGCTGAGATCGCTATGTCCTACGGCTACGTTTACGTTGCACAGGTCGCTATGGGCGCTGATATGAACCAGCTGCTCAAGGCTCTGACCGAGGCAGAAGCATACAACGGTCCTTCTCTGATCATCGGTTACGCTCCTTGTGAGATGCACGGTGTTAAGGGCGGTATGCAGAACTGCCAGCTCGAGATGAAGAAGGCTGTTGACGCCGGCTACTGGCATATGTTCCGCTACAACCCCACTCTGGAGAACAACAAGCTGACCGTTGACTCCAAGGCTCCTACCGGTGACTACACCGCATTCATCAAGTCCGAGAACCGTTACGCTCGTCTGGCTGCTTCCAACCCCGAGCGTGCTGAGGCTCTGTTCGCTAAGGCTGAGGCTTCTGCCGCTGCCAAGTTCGACAGACTTGAGAGAATGAAGAAGCTCTACGAGTAATTTTGAAACGTCTCTAACGACACGTTTTCATATCCAAAATAACCCTTCGCTTCGGCGAAGGGTTATTTTTTCTTTTATAAAAGAGCGCCGTCCGCGCGGAACTCGTCGCTTTGCTGTGGCATCCAAGTCGCTTTTTTCTTCTCCTACACCCCTTTTTCTGTCGTTTACAAAAAATTTACATATTAAAAATCGCCATCACAGCCCGTTTTTTCTCCCCAAACGACACTACGACGACAAAACAGGGCTTGATTTTTTGCTTAATATATGTTATAATAAATTAAATATATATAGTCGCGCGCGTGCGAGAACTTTTTCCAACGCATTGCGTATTCAGAAAAAATAAAGAAAGGATGTACCAATGGCTTACATAGACGATATTTCTCAGGTCTGGCATCTGGTACGGGAAACCTTCCGTCCCGAACTCAGCGACGTTATCACCGACCTGTGGCTCGGCGGCCTGGAGGTTATGGACTTTCAAGGATCCACCGTGATCATGAAGGCTGAATCCGAAGTCAAGATCCGCGTCGTTACCTCCAAATACAAGAACGAGATCGAAAAGCGTTTTTCGGAAATGCTGGGCTTTGACGTGACTCTGCGCCTGATCTGCACCGATGCACCTCAGATCCCCAACGATGAATCCAGTATTCTGCAAAAAGTCAGCGAAATCCCTACCTCCCATTCGTTGACACGTTCCTCCTCCGAGGATGAATTCAACGATACGGTGGATCAATCCTTCCGTCCCGGCGGTATTGGATCCACGCTTCCCCCCTTCAACTTCGAATATACGTTTGATAACTTCATTGTGGGTTCTTCCAATAAGTTCGCCCACGCCGCCTGTCTGGCCGTGGCCGACAGACCTGCTCAGGCATATAACCCCCTCTTTATCTACGGCCCCAGCGGTCTGGGTAAGACCCACTTGCTCTACGCCATCACCAACGAGCTGAAAAAGAAGATCGGTAACGTGCGGGTCATCTACATCAAGGGCGAGGATTTCACCAACCAGATGATCGACTCCCTCTCCCGTCAGGCCATGAACGAATTCCGCGACAAGTACCGCTCCTGCGACGTGCTTCTCATCGACGATATTCAGTTCATCGCGGGTAAGACCTCCACCCAGGAGGAATTCTTCCATACCTTCAACGCCCTCCACGAGGCCGGCAAGCAGATCATCATGACCTCCGACCGTCCTCCCCGTGAGATCAAGACCCTGGAGGATCGACTCAAGACCCGCTTCGAGTGGGGTCTCATTGCAGACATCCAGCCCCCGGATCTGGAGCTCCGTACCGCCATCATCAAGAAGAAGGCGGATCAGGTTAACGTATCCATCCCCGACGACGTGCTCACCTTCCTGGCTGAAAACCTCCGCTCCAACATCCGTCAGATCGAAGGAGCCATCAAGAAGCTGGGCGCCAAGAGCTTTTTGACCGGCAGACACATCACCATGGAGCTGGCCAGAAGCTGTATTTCCGAGCTGCTGGGCGGCGCCGAGCCCGTGACCGTCACGGTGGACAAGATCTTTGCCGCCGTCCTGAAGAAGTACAACATCCGAAGAGAGGATATCGTCAGCGGAAAGCGCACCAAGGAGATCGCCAATGCCCGCCACGTCACGGTGTACGTGATCCGTTCGGTAACCGATATGTCCCTGCCGAACATCGGCAAAATCATTGATCGCGACCACTCCACCGTCCTTTCCTCCATTGAAGCCATTGAAAAGCGCATGGCGCAAAACCCCGTTTTCCGCGCTGAAATCGAAGAAATGATCAAGGAAATCAAGGGAAGCTGACAGAACCCCTTGTGGAAAAGAGATACTTTCCCAACAGGAAATCCCCATGAAAAAAAGACTCTCTGTGGATTTCTCCCCGACTTTTCCACAAGTTGTGGAAAACGGTGTGGAAAAAAAGAGGTTTTACACAGACTAAAATCGGAAATTTTGTGGAAAATTCTGAAAATTCTTGTCCAATCAATGAAAAATGACCTATCAGAACGGATTTTTCTTCAGAATCGGCTTGAAAACCTGTGGAAAACTTTTACATCCATGGATACGTTTATGAAGTATTCCCAAAACATCCCACAAGTCCTTGTGGATAGTTTTTGAAAGTTATCCACCGAAACCCATTGGAAATTTATCCACAGCGACAGTTTCGGTGTCCCTTGGACACGTAAATTGCATTTTTTTGAAGCGATTCTGCTCTTTATGTCGGATCCATGGGAGTTTTCCAAAAAACTTCCACACGAAATCCCGGATTTAGCCACATGAAAGTGCAAGAAATATTCGCAAAAAAATATTGTCGCACTTAAATAATTTTGTTTTCCACAGTTTCCGCAGCCCTTACGGATACTACTTCTGGTATACTCATGTATTGTCTTGTAAAGTCTCTTGTTGTCAGACGCGCGTGCGCGCGTATTTTACCGCCAAGCCCCTGTCTGACAAGAGTGTGCCACCGCACCACGCACATAAAATGAAACTCCCTCGCATAGACTGAACCGCCGTACCTTGACTGTTTCGTAAAAATCCGTGTCATAGGTCTCTACGGCCCATATTCCCAAAAACGAAAAAGGAGATCAAATATGAAGATCGTATTTCGCAAAGACGTCATCAGCGCCGCTGTTTCTCCCCTGATGAGTGGCGTGTCTACCAAAATGACGCTGGCTGCCACCGAGGGTATTCTCATTGAAGCCAGTTTGCCCAACGTATGCGTCCTCACCACCTACGATATTGAAAAGGGTGTCCGCATGACCATTGAGGCTGACGTAATCGAGGCAGGCTCTGCCATTGTCAGCGCATCCAAATTCAATCAGATCGTCCGCGTTATGGACGGCGGCGACATCACCCTGACCGTGGATGACCGCAACTGCGCCACCATCGTCAGCGGCCGCTCCTCCCACACCATGACCGCACTCCCCGCCAAGGATTTCCCCGAAATCCCCCGTCTCGTGTCCTCTCAGGGTTTCGTGGCGCCCCAGCGCATCGTTCGCTCCATGATTGCCAAGTGTATGTATGCCATGGGCGTCAACGATCAGCGTCCTGTTCTCAACGGCCTGTTCTTCTCGGTTTCCGACGGAAAGCTCCACATGGTTTCCTGCGACTCCTTCAAGATGGCCACCTGCGCCACCGAGACCGAACTGATGGGCTTGGAGGGCGGCGAGGTATCCGAGAACATCAAGTTCATCCTGCCCAATAAATCCGTCAGCGAGCTGTACAAGCTCATCAACGATAAGGACGAGAATGCCATCGTGACGGTGTACATGAGCCGTAAGAACATCATCTTCGTTATGGGAGACATCACCTTCTTCTCCAAGCTCATCGAGGGTGAATACATCGACTACAACCGCATCATTCTCCGCAATCACCGTATCAAGATCTTTTTGGATCGCGATGAATTCATTTCGGCGCTGGAACATGCCGCGCTGATCACCGAGGAGAAGGTGGCGGGCAGCGTTCGCTCCCACGTCCGTCTGGAGGCCGAAGGCAACGTGCTGAAGATCTCGGCAACCTCGGGCACCGGCTCGGCCTACGACGAAGTGGCCATCGGTCATGAGGGTGACGATCTCGTCATCGCCTTCAATAACCGCTACCTCATCGACAGCCTCCGCGCCTGCAACGCCGACCGCATCAAGATCTCTATGTCTACCGCCCTCTCCAGCATCAATATCGAGCCCAACGACGACGATAACACTTCCGAAGACCTCTTCATGCTCCTCCCCGTGAGAATGAAGGAGTGAGTTGGAAAGCGAGGGGCTCTGCCCCTGACCCCCGCTTGAACCTTTTTTGAAAAAAAGGTTCAAGACTCCAAAAAATCTTAATAATAAGATCATATTGGATATTTTGATATTTT
>JAZRIF010000095.1:0-5674 GCA_045645165.1 Eubacteriales bacterium | reverse complement strand
GGAAGTCCAGAAACCCTTTTTCAAAAGGGTTTCTGGTGGGGTCCAGGGGCAAAGCCCCTGGCCGATAAACTGCAATTTACTTTTCGATATTCTCGGAATCGGTTTTGGCTTTTGTCTTGGCAGACGTGCCCTTCTTTTTCTTTCCGACCCGACGGATGGTGGTGATCAGCTTGTCTACGTGAGGCTTGATGCGGGAGTGATCGTACTTGTATTTCCAGTGAGCGTGCTCGTAGTAAACATCCTCTTCGGCATTTCCCACGGCGTTGGCTGCATAGTAGTCGGTGGTGTCGGTAGATCGATTCTTTTTGCGGAGACGGGCTTCAATGAAACGCTTGACCAACTCGATGATCACAGCGAAAACGGGAACGCCGATAACCATGCCGCCCAGACCGAAGAATCCGCCCATGACGGTAATGGCGACCAGCACGGCCAAAGAACTGACTCCCGTATTGTTGCCCTGGATCATGGGGCAGAGCAGGTTTCCATCGATCTGCTGAATGATGATGACGAGAATGATGAACAGAATGAACTTTTCGGGATTGGAGATCAGTACGATGAGACCCGAGGGGATGGCGCCGATAAAGGGACCGAAGACGGGGATGATGTTGGTGATGGCGCAGATTGCGGCGATCAGCAGATTATATTCGGAAATCTTGCAGATACTCAGGAGGATGAAGGTTACCACGCCGACGGCTACTGCGTCCAGCAGAACACCCTTGATGAATCCTCCGAACGTGTGATCCACAAGCTTTACAAACTCGGTGATCTTGTCATTTTGCTTATCCGAGAAGCAGGCAGCACGGAATTTGTGGATCTGCGCCGCGCGTTTTTCTTTAGAGGACAGAATGTAGAATGCGATGAACAAGCCCAGGATCAGATCCATAAAGGTGTTGAATACGTCCATAACGAAGCCCCAGACGTCTTCAATTAGGGTGCCGTCTACCAAGAAGCCTTGCAGGAAGGACAGAACTTGCGACATAATATCCTCGCCTGCGCCGAACATATCGGTCAGGAAGGACGTGAGCTTCTGCATGTCCGATATATCAATGTGACCGGCTACTTCTTCGGGAAGCTTGTTGATCATGGATTGAACAAAGCCCAAAAGGCCGTTGAGGTAAAACTCATAGTTGGTGATGAGCTGGCTGATGCTGTCGATCAACTCGGGAAGGATCAAAGCAATGATTATTGCCAGAATGCCGAAGAATGTCAATACGGTGGCAAAAAGTGATAGTCCGAGGCGGAGGTTGCCTTTTCCCAGTTTGCGGAATACGACGTATTCGTAGAACTTCAGGAAGGGATTGCACAGGTACGCAATGATGCAGCCGATGATCAACGGGGAGAGAACGCTGCCTATGCGAGCGAAAACGGCCTCGAAACTGCCGGCGTTGGCAATGCAGTAAACCAGAATGGCGATCACAGCGCAGGCACCAAAAAAGATCGTGCGCTTGGATACACGCTGTTGGGGCGGCGAGGTTTGCAGATTCGGATCGTGTTGCTGTTCGGTCATGATGAAGGGCCTCCTGTCTGTAGAATGATGCCGGAGAAGGGGAAACGAGGGGCACCCGGCTGGGCGCCGGGTGCCCGGAAGCACAGAAATGATCAGGATTTCGTATCGGTATCGTCGTGAGAGTCTGTTGCTACATCGTTGGTTGCATCGGTGATCTCCTCGGTTTCAGAGGCATCCTGTCGTCCCAAGTGAGTGAAAACGCGGTGCTTCAAGCGTTCAAAACGACCTTTCAGCTTGGAATGCTCGTAGCCGTAGCGCAGAGAGGAGTGCTCGTAGTATACGTCCATTTCCGCGTTACCGACCGCATTGTCAGGATAGTAGTCCAGAGTATCGGTGGGCTCGCCTTTGGCGATCAGCCGTTTCTCCAACATCCGCTTGATGAGCTCAATGACTACGGCGAAGATCGGAACGCCGATGATCATACCCATCACGCCCCACAGCGTGCTGCAGATGGCAATGGCGACAATGACGCAAAGGGAGGAAACACCGCAGTTATCACCCAGGATCTTGGGGCCGATGATGTTGCCATCAAGCTGTTGGATGATGAGAATGAGCAGAAGGAACAGGAAGGCTTTATCGGGATTGGAGATCAGCACCACGAAGAAGGTGGGGATGGCTCCGATAAAGGGACCGAATACGGGAATGATGTTGGTGATGCCCACGAAGGTAGAGATCAGGAGATTATAGGGAGAGATCTCAAAAATCGTCAGGAGGACAAAGGTCAGAATACCAATGACCAAAGAGTCCAGGATCTTACCGTAGATGAAGCCGCCGAATGTCTTATCCGTAAGAACCAGAATTTCCTCAACACGGGCATCTGTCTTCTTTGAGAACATGGCTTTACGGAACTTGCGGAACTGGGCTACCCGCTTTTCTTTGGAGGCCAGGAAGTAGAAAGCGATGAAAATACCGATGAAGAGATTCTTGAAGGTGTTGAAAAGCTGAAGGAGTGCGCTCCACGTTTTTTCAAGCAGGTTACCGCCGGCTACGAACTGCTGTAACGTATCCAGCAAGCCGGAGAGGGAGTCCTCTGCATCTCCGAACATTTCCGTGAGGAAAGCCGTGAATTTTTCCATATCGGATATATCCACCGTTTCGCCGGGAAGGTGGGCGGTGACCTGGTTCAGAATATTTTGCACCCAACCTAAGAAACCGTTGACGTAGCTTTCATAGTTGTTGAACAGCTCGCGGAGGCTTTGGTAGAGCTGGGGAATCATCATGACTACCACAAGGGTCACAATGCCGAAGGCAGTGATCACGGTACAGAGTAGAGAAAGCCCGCGCCTCAGGTTGCCCTTTTTCATGCGCTTGAATATGCGGTATTCATAGAGCTCCAGAATGGGGTCACAAAGGTAGGCGATGATGCCGCCGATGATCAGCGGAGAGAGCAGGGAGAGAATGTATTTCGCCACGTTGATCAAAGGCTCCATAACGGCGGCCGCAAGCAGAGTCAAAGCAATGACAATAGCGACAATGTAGAATACCGCCAGCTTACCGTGCTTTTTCGAAGGAGTCGTGGAGCTGTTTTTGGGTTCGTTGAAGTCTGGTTCAGCCATGCTGCAGAAACATCCTTTCTGGGCAGAAGGCGGGTCGCGGACCGGCTGTGACTGCCTAAATATATCTTATTATATTATTATATAACATTCATAGAGGTTCGTCAAGAGCTTTGAGAAATTTCCTTGGATAATTTTCAGGGAAAAGGGACGAAAAAGCGGAAAATAACACCAAAAATGTAACAAAAAGTAGAAAAATTAACAAATAATAGTAAAATAGAGCAAGAAGAAAGCAGTGCCCGTGGGCACTGCTTTCCGGAATGTGTCTCAAAAAATGATGTACAGCCAAGCAAGTACAGCCTGGAGAATACCCTGCCAGTGGATGCCGCCACCCAGAAGGGATGTGACGACGGAAACGGCAGCCAGGACGAAGATGATGACACCCAAGGTGCGTCGCATGGAGGGCTTGATGCGGAAGAGACCCAGAATACCGGCGATCAGGGTGACGATACCGACGGCGGCTGAAATGAGCGCACCAATCTGCAGGTCGATGATGGCATTCAAGGCAGACAAGGGGGCACCGATACCCCAGATGATGTAGATGATACTGATGATGACGTGGATGATGCTTTGCGTGTTTTTGCTGGGACCTTTTTTGGACTTCTTTTTTGCCATGGGAAAAACCTCCTAAAAAAATTACAGGATAAAATGGGATCAGAGCACCAGCTCCATGCCGACCTTTTGCACCGAAAGCCCGCACTTCTCGTAGAAGCGCTGTGCGGAAGGGTTGCAGGCCCAGACGTTGAGGGTGAGGTTGTAGTAACCGTTCTTTCGGGCGTAGTCTACAGCGAAATCGTATAAGACCTTGCCGATGCCGCGGCCGCGGAAGGCCTCGTCCACGCAGAGGTCGTCGATGTAGAGGGTACTGATCTTTTGCATGGAGGCTGCAGTCTGCGTTTGACGAATGCAGAAGCAGTAGCCCACCAGCTCTCCGTCCAGAATGGCGGCGAACACGGGGGTGTTTTGCGTATCCGCGAGGATGGAGCGAAGCTGATCAGCGGTGTATTTCTTACAGCCGGGGATGAAAATGTCGGGACGCCCCTCGGCGTGGAGACCATGAACCTGGTAGAGCAGGTCCTCCAGACGGGGAATATCAGATTCCACAGCGGGACGAATGATGACGTCAGACATGATATGCTCCTTCAAATTTGGGTTTATCGGTGGGTTGGCACGCCCCATCGTAGACCCTCCCCTTTGGGGAGGGGGGACCGCGGAGCGGTGGGTGAGGCTATAACCAGAAACATATTGTCACCCATGGGTTTTTACCTCATCCACCACCTTCGGTGGTCCCCCTTCCCCAAAGGGGAAGGTCGGAGAACGGGAGAACGAGGGAACTCCCCGATAAACTGCAATTTACTTTACAAACTCTCTTGCGACCTTACCGAGTCTGGCCACGCCCTCTTTGATCTGTTCATCGGAAGGAGTGGAGTAATTCAGACGGAAGGACATAGAGCCCTCGGTGACGTCGCAGTTGAAGGTGGCGCCGGGGACGATCATGAGCTTCTGCGCCATGCAGGCCTTGAGGAACGCGGTAGCATCCACGCCGTCGGGCAGGGTGACCCAGATGAACAGACCGCCTTCGGGGCGGGTGAACTTGACCGAGGAGGGAAGCTCGGCCTCGAGACAATCCAGCATGAGGCGGCATTTGCGGCCGTAGACCTCGCGGATCATGGCAATGTGGGCGTCGAGATCGCACTCGGTCATGAACTTGTAGCAGAGCATCTGGAAGAACTGGTTGGTGTGGACGTCCTCGGACTGCTTGGCCACCACCATCTTGGCGGCGACCTCCTCGGGAGCCACCACAAAGCCCACGCGCATGCCTGCCGAGAGGATCTTGGAGAAGGAAGAGCAGTAGATGACTAACCCCTCGGTGTCAAAGCTCTTGATGGTGGGGATCTCCTCGCCCGCAAAGCGAAGCTCGCCGTAGGGGTTGTCCTCCAGAATCATGAGGCCGTACTTTTTGCAGACCTCGTAGATGGCCTTGCGCTTTTCCAGAGAGGTGGTGATGCCGGCGGGATTCTGGAAGGTGGGGATGATGTAAAGAAGCTTGGCGTTGGGAGTATTCTTGATGGTCTCCTCCAATGCCTCTACGTTCATGCCGTCGTCGTCAATCGGCACGCCCACGGTGTTGTAGCCGCAGGAGCGGAAGGCGTTCAGACCGCCGATGAAGGTGGGGTTCTCGCAGATGACGGTGTCGCCCTCGTTGCAGAAAACCTTTGCGGCCAGCTCGATGCCCTGGTTGCCGCCCGAGACGATGATGGTGGTGTCGTTGAAGGCGTCGCCTTCGGTTACGGATTTACCGATGCCCCAGACCGTCTTCTGGCGTTCGGCAACGGCGCGGCGGAGGGGCTCGTAGCCGTCGGTGGCACCGTATTGCAGGGCAGTGGTGGAGTCGTTTGCGAATATGTCAGCGGCGAAGCGGGCGAGATCCGCCACGGGGAAGGTCTCGGGGGCGGGGTTGCCTGCGGCCAGAGTGATGGTGTCGGCGTCCTTGGGAGCCTTGAGGATCTCACGGATCGCCGAGGGCTTGAGGGAGGCGATCTTGTTTGAGAATTGGTAGGTCATAGTGGGTTCTCCAAGTCGGAGGCCAAGCGGTCTTAGGAAGACAACTTAG
>JAZRIF010000094.1:0-6192 GCA_045645165.1 Eubacteriales bacterium | reverse complement strand
CGTCGTGCTCCTCGCTGTCGGCGGCAGAGAGGGAGAAGGTCAAGGTGACAATCTCGGGGCGGCGGCAGATGAAGCTCTGCTCAGCGATGATCTCGCCGGTCTGAATGCGGGCGACGTAGAGAGCCGCGCCCTCCGCCCCTGTAAACAGCTCGGCGGTAACGGTATGGGTGCCCGCCAGGAGGTGGAGGCCCTGGGCCGCGGCCACCTCGCCCTGATCGAAGGCCTCAATACAGCCCTTTTCCTTGTCGGCATAGATGACGGTATGGATGCAGTCGGGGGCGCCGTTGCTGAAATAGGTCCAGTTGGACATGCCGCCCAGGGAGAAGTCTCCGTTGCGGAACCGGTTGGTGGAGTGCACGCCGCAATCCGTCAGCACGTTGGTGCAGGCGATGGGCCCCAGCGTGCAGTTGCCCACGTAACGGTTATGGAAAATGCGGACGTTCTTGACGGGCGAGTAGTCGTCCTCCTCGCAGTTATCGAAGGGCTGGCGGCCGTTGTAGGGGTTATCGGGCCAAGTGCCCACGGGATTGACCGAGGTGAGGAAGTTGTCGTAGGCGTAGACACCGTCGATCTCCTCCAGCTCCTGATTCGGGTCACTCGTACCCCAAGTGATAAAGGCCAGAGCCTTACCGCCGCCCGAATTGATGTAGGAATGGACGGTGGTGATGTCGCGGCAACCGTTGTCGTCGCCCTTCAGGTTCGTCCACCACAGGATACCGCGGGGGTCGTAGTAGTGGCAGGACATCACGATGCCGTCGTCGTTGGACTGCATGAAGCATCGGTTGACGAATACGTGCTTGGCTCCCGCCACGCCAAAGCCGTCGCCGCTGACGCACTTGACCTCATGGAGCTTGACGTTGGCGATGTAGACGTGGGTGGAGTGGTTGAACTCGGTGTGGTAGTTGTTGGAGCGGGTGATCTCCACGTCCTGACAAACGCAATGATCCACGTGGAAGAAGCCCAGGGGGATGCAGTGGATGCGGTCGGGACAGCCCGTGGCGTAGCCGGGCATACCCACGCCCTCCACCGAGCCCGTATCCATCATGCGGATGGTACCGTGACCCGTCACCTTGAAGTGGTGGATATTGGCGGCCTGGACGAGGGGGAGGTTGGAGACGTGGAGGCTGTGGGTCCAGTTGACCCCGGGGATGATGCCGTCGTGGCCGTAGGACACCTCGTAGTCGTACTCATCCTTGAGCTGGGACTGCCACAGGATGGCGCCCTTCTCAAAGTGAAGCTCGGTGCCCGAGCGGAGCAGGAGGTTGGTGACGATGTAGCGGCGGCCGTAGAAGTCGTCGGAGCCGGGGAGAACGACCGTACCGCCTCCTGCCTTCGCCACGTGGTCGATGGCGGCCTGAATGGCCACGGTGTCGTTGGTGATGGCGTCGCCCTTGGCGCCGAAGTCGGTGACGGATACGGTGTAGGCGGGGATGTCAAAGTCGTAGGGATTCTTGTCGAAATCCTCGTAGTTTTCGATGTAGAAGCGGTCGCAGAGCCACAGAGGATTCTTACCGTCCGCTTCTGCGAAAATGGCGAACTGGTAGGGGAGACGGGTGGTGTACTCGTCCCGCAGGGGGATGCTGTCAATGACCACCTCGCCCTTGCCGCCCGTGGGGATCACGCACTCACCCACAAGCCGCTTGCCTGCGGGGAGATCCTGCTCGTCGGCCATGGTGGTGGTGTAGAGTTTGATTGTACCGCCCACGTAGGCCGAGAGTGCCTCGGTACCCAGCAGATTGCCCTTGAAGGTGATGGTCTCGGCTACGGGATCGGCGGTGAGGGATACCACCTCACATCCCACCTCGCGGATGGGCTTTTCCTGCTCAAAGGTGTAGCGGTGGATGATGATCTCGCCCTGACCCTCGGCGGAGAGGACGAACTGCGCCATGCGGCCGTCGCAGAAGTCGGGGAGTTTGGAGAGGTTGAAGTAGTAGGCGTGGGGCTCACTGTCCTGCGCCAGCTCCACACCGATAGAGCCGTTCTTGCCCCAGGGGTGGGTAGAGGTTGCCCAGGTCAGAGTGGCCAGCTTGGCGGTGGACTTATTTTCGATGACCATGAACACGGTGTTGCGCAGGGGCATGACCATGTTGTAGACGCTGTCGGAATGGTTGGGGAAGACGGGGGAGGTCAGTCGGGTCTCGCCCTGCAGACCCAGCACCATAGCGCCGCCGTTGTCGGTGAGGGTACCGCCCTCTACCTCGTAGAAATGGGACTGACCGCCCACCTCGCCCAGGGTGTTCAGAACAAAGCCGTAGGTCATGGTGATCTCCACCTCGGGCACGTCCCAGCAGTCGGCGTAGGGCTTGGTCTCAAAGGTCATGCGGACGGGGGTGAAGCCCATCTTCAGAGTGGAGAACAGGCGGGGCTTTTCGGTCATGTAGCAGACCGAGCAGAAGGACTCTGCCGTCCCATCGGGACGGCGCTGACCCCACAGGGTCACGCGGCAGAGCATACCCTCCCCCTTACCCTGGGAAAGCATGAAGCCCGACACCTCGGCAAATCGCTTGCCCTGCTCGGGGGTCAGGGCGATCTCCACGGGAGCCGCGCCGTTCTGCAGGGTCAGGGCGCAGATGGGCTCGGCGGCCTCGAAGATGAAGCGGCCTGCCTCGTGGTTCTGGGACATAGTCCAGTTATCGGCGTGGTAGGTGTAGTCGGTCTGACGCACCTTTTCGTAGGTATATTTGTTTTTGACAAGATAGCGGGAATTGGCCATGGTAGCGTTCTCCTCTCGTTGTAAAGATCAGATCCGGCGGGTTCGTCTATCAGCGCTTGGGCTGCTCGAAGCGGAAATCCTCAAAGAGGAACAAGTCCTCCCCTTCCCCGCGGAAGACGAAGCAGAGGCTGTGGGTGCCGTGGGTGTTGGTCAGGCGGATGGGGAACTCGCGGGTGTCCCCGTGCTGGATGGCGCACTCGGGCTCACAGGTGCAGCACCCCAACAGCTCACCCTCGGGGCCTCCCTCCCGCACCTCAATGGTACAGGGGTGATGCTCACAAGAGCCGCGGACGAACAACTTGGCGTTCTGGGTCATGCCGTTGACGTTCTGGTAGTACAGGTAGGCGCCGTCGGTGATGCCCCGCATCTCGAAGCCGTCGCCGTTCTCCTTTTTGAACACGCCGTCGGAGGCGGCGAAGTACCACTCGCCCTTGATGCGCTTCCAAGAGGCATCGTACTGACCCACACCCACGTCCTCGATGAACTCGTCGGTGACGATCTCGCCGTTTGCCTTGTAATGGGCGTAGAGCATTTTCGTCGCGCGGAAGAAGTGGTCGGTCTCTCCCTGTCCGTAGTTGTCGGGGACACCGTAGGCGAAGTAGGTCTGGTTGTGGAAGTCGAAGACGCAGGGGTGATCCACGTTGTTGCAGTCGTGGCAGAAGCGGCCTCGGTAGGTGTAGGGGCCGTAGATATTGTCGGCGGTGGAGTACCAGGAGCGGTGGGTGATGAGGTAGTAGAGTCCACCGTGCTTCCACACCCACGGAGCATCCGACCAGAAGGGGCCATGCTCCAGGGGACGGGGCTCCTCGGCCAGGGAGATCATGTCCTCGTTCAGACGGGCGATGTGGTACTTCTTGTCCAAGCAGGTAAAGCCCCAGATGATGTAGGGGGTTCTCGCCTCGTCGTCGTCGATGAATACCGAGGGGTCGTAGGAGGGGGTATCCGCCAGACCCTGCGGCAGGAGGGGCTTTCCGAGGGCGTCCACGTAGGGGCCTTCGGGGCGGTCGGCCACCGCCACGCCGGTGCATTTTTGCTGGTGGGAGAAGTACAGGTAGTATTTGCCGTTCCGCTCGGCGGAATCCGTGGCGTAGCACTCCTCGCATTTGCCGAGGAAGGTGTCCTCGGGACGAAGGGTGTATTCCAATTTCCAGTTCAGAAGATCGTCGGTGGAGAAGACCTTCCAGTCGTCCATACGGTAGTTGTCGTTTCCGGGGGAGCGGTCGTGGGTGGCGAACAGGTACACACGGCCGTTATAGACCCGCATATGGGGGTCGCAGATACCTTGGTTGGGAATGATGTGCATGATATGGGTTCCTTTCAGTTACTCGTAATCCTCGATGCGCCATTCGTCGTGCCAGTCGAGGTAGGCCATCTCCCCGTCGAAGCGGAAGGGGAGCCAGACGTAATCGGCTTCCTTGGTGTTGGGCTGCTCCAGGGTGGGGATCAGGCGGCCGGCGGCGTCCCGCTCCTCAGGGGTGGAATCGTAGCCGAAGGCGTCGGCGAAGGCCTTTTCGTACAGCTCGTAGGGTACGTCCATGCGGTGGGGGAGCCAGCGGTCGGCGCAGGCGATGTAGAGATCCTTCTTGCCCGGCACCTTGAAGACGCTGGAGATCTGGCTGTGGAAGGAGGTGTGGCTCTCGTCGGTGGGATGGGGGTCACCCAGCACCGTGTAAGGCCCGTGCCAGCTGTCACCGATGGCCAGCTCCGAGGGGTTGGGAAGGTAGCTGGTGGTGCCCGAGGTCACGAGGTAGTGCTTGCCCTTGCGCAGGAAGTGGGCGGTGGCCTCTCTGACGTAGGGAGGATAGGGGCGGGGGAAGTGGGTGGAGTAGTAGCCCGTCACGTCGGTGTAGTCCTCGGTGAGATCGGCGCAGATGGTCTCGGAATGGACGCGCTCGAAGTAGTAGTAGGCCTTACCGTCGGGGGCGACCACCAGATCGAAGTCGCCCGCGCTCATGTTCAAGGGGCGCAGACCCTCGCGGACGATGGTGTAGGGGCCCGTCAGCGTGTCGGCGGTGAGGACGGTTTCATCCTGCGTGCCGTCGCGGTGCATGATCTTGAGCCAGCAGACGAATTTTTTCGTCTTTTGGATGTAGATGATATGGGGGCGATCCATCAGGTAGGTGGGGTGGATGTAGGAGTTGGGATCCTCGGTGTTTGGGGGGATGATGAGCCCTAGATCCTCCCAGTTGTAGAGGTCGGCGGACTTGTAGCACCGCACGCCCCAGTGCCAGATGCCCTTCTCGGGGTCGGTGAATTCCTTGTTCTCGCCGTACCAGTAGTAGGCGCCCTCCCAGTACATAACCGAGCCGCCGTGGGCTTGGATGCGCTTGCCCTCGGTGTCCAGCCAGACCTGACCGGGGCGGATGGAGTTGTAAAGGGTGTTTTTCATGATCAACCTCCAATTCGTTTCATGAATGATTCATCATTTTCTTTTTCTTCTTTTCTTTGTTCTTGCCCTACGCCATCTTAACAGCAAGGAAACAACTCCCGACACCGCTAAAGCATACAGCAAAATACCGAGGATTCCAAAGGCTATATTATCACCTTTTAATCTCTCCTGCGACAATTCAAAGGGTAGGATCGTGTTCGTATCGCTTTTCATTTCCCATATGGTATCGGAGTTTGGATGGACAAGCAGTTCTACACGGTCTCCTCTTGGCAGCTCTTCTATGCTATCCACAACATCTTGTCGGAGACACGCTGAATCAATGTCCATGGGATCACAATCAGTAAAACGAACGACAATTCCTCTATGGTGGCGAGGGCTTTCATTCCGATAGTAAGAGTCATACGTTGCAACAATTACCCTTGCATCCTCCCGCTGTATCGGTTCATTCCAATACTGCATACCGAGAGTGAATACCGTTCCCATAACGATACCCGCAATGATGAAAAATACTGCTGCACCGATAGGCATAGGATCAGCCCGTCTTTTTCTTTTCATCCTTATACTTCCTTTACTTCATGTTCGTGTGTTCTCTTACCTAGCGTAGGGGCGACCATTGGTCGCCCGTTTATCATTTATATCGTTTTGGGAAAGAGCGGGCGACCAATGGTCGCCCCTACAGTACGCAAGGAGTATCCTGCCATCCTTACTGATCGTCGCTATCCAGACGAAGCACCGCCATGAAGGCCTCAGGCGACACCTGCACGGAGCCCAGCTGGCGCATCTTCTTCTTACCTTCCTTCTGTTTCTCCAGGAGCTTCTTCTTACGGGTAATGTCACCGCCGTAGCACTTGGCCAGCACGTCCTTGCGCATGGCCTTGACGGTCTCGCGGGCGATGATCTTGGAGCCGATGGCGGCCTGGATCGGGATCTCGAAGAGCTGGCGCGGGATGTTGTCCTTCAGCTTCTCCGCCACCTTACGGGCGCGGCCGTAGGCCTTCTCCTCATGGACGATGAAGGACAGGGCGTCCACCTGCTCGCCGTTGAGCAGGAAGTCCAGCTTCACCAGCTTGGAGGGCTCGTAGCCCAGCAG
>JAZRIF010000093.1:0-21870 GCA_045645165.1 Eubacteriales bacterium | reverse complement strand
GGTCTCATCGGCGCAGGTAACAACCCCATGGTTGGTATGACTGTTGCTGTTGCAGTTGCTATTGAGGAAGCATCCAAGTAAGTCGTTTTTGACTCACTTTTGTGAGATTTTCGCACTTTTTGAGAAGTTGTGGAAATCTTGACGAAAATCAATATAAAAAGTTGGACACATCATTTTAGGGTTTTGCCCTATGGTGTGTCCAATTTTTTTACTTTGTAAAGATGAAAAATTCCTTTAAGAAAACCGTATCCAATGTAGGATGCGGCATTTATTCAAGCTGATATTTCAGTTTAGCACTTGACAATCGAAGAATTTAATATTATAATAGAGGCGTTCTGTACAAAAGAAAATTACTCAAAGAATATTAAAAACCAACATCGAGGCGTATTATGGCAATTTATTTTATTTCTTCAAATGGAAGCGACTCAAATGACGGACTTTCCAAAAACACCCCATGGAAGACTATTGAAAAGGTTAATCAGACTATCAGCGGCGGAGATACGGTGTGCTTTAGACGTGGGGACACATTTTTCGGACTTATAACACCGCCCCGACATAATACAAGTGTCTTCCCCACTACATATACTTCTTATGGAGAAGGCCCAAAGCCCATTGTGAGTCAATATAAAACAGTTCTTCCGGATTCATGGGAGGATTATGGCAATAATATATGGCGACTTGACCTAAAGAATGCAAGTAAATTTACCGGCAACGTTACCGAACTTGACACTAACGTAGGCTTTTTAAAAATTGATGGAAGAATAATGCCACGTAATTCTTTTTCACTTGAAAAGCTTGAGCAAACATGGGATTTTTGCTGTGACGATCGGTATGTTTACGTTAAGGCGGAAGATTCTCCGTCATTTTTGGCCAAGGATATTAAGCTGACCTGTAATATAAACTGTATGCGCTTTGCAGACAACCTGCTCGTGGAAAATATTATATTTAAAGGTACAGGTGCGCACGGAATAAGTGGTACAGTACACAACGCTACCATAAGAGGGTGTGAATTTCACGAAATAGGCGGCTCGATCTTACCTACATTCCCTGCACCGAATATGCGATACGGAAATGGTATAGAGTGTTGGACCGATTCATCTGACGTTCTTGTGGAGCACGGCCACTTTTCGGGAATATACGACGTTGCTCTTACAATGCAAGGATCGGGTGTAAAAAAGGGTTGGACTAATATTTCGTTCAAAAACAACGTGATTTGGAATTGCCAACAAGCATTTGAAATATGGTCACAGGGAAAATTCCCCGATACAGGTTTCAGGAACTGTGTGTTTGAAAACAACGTATGTATTGATTCGGGCTACTGTTGGGGATATGATGTAAGACCAAATAAGGACTGCTCGTGTCATTTACTTATGTACGAGCTTGGATGTCCCGTTTGCGACATTACTATACGCAATAATACCTTTTACAGAGCAAGAGTGACTCCGATCTTTAAATCAGGGGGTCCCTCATTTATTCCTAACGGTTATATAATAACGGACAACGTTTTCTACGTTGAGCCACACCAGGATATTGTCTTGAGTGAAAATAACGACACAGCATATCGATCATTTTATGAAAAAATATCATCAAAAAATCATATAATTGAATCCACCTTTTAAAATAAAAACACAGGCATAGCATCCACTAAGGATCTATGCCTGATTTCCTTTTATTCTTTAACCTTGATTATCTTTACAGGAATGATTGCCTTGATTTTTAATAGAGGAATAAGCGAAATTAATCTTTTTTATTAAATTGATTGTGATAATTACAAAAAAGATGTAAAAAATGCTTGACAAATTGCTAAAATCTTGTATCATAATAGGTACTAGAACAATTCATAACTCTCACGGAGGTTTTTCATTATGTTCAAAAAAATCATTTTTGTTACACTTGCGCTGTGTTTAGCGTTCTCTTGTGTTTCCTGCGCAGGCTTCTCCGGTGCAGAATCCAAGGAGATCGCATCAAAGTTGGTTGGTAAAACATTCAAAGGAAAGATCGAATTCGAGTACGCTGAGGATTGGGAGGTAACCTGGGAATTCGGTGAGAAAACTGTTTTGGTTACTATCGACTCCATCGACAAAAAAGGGATTCCTTATTCAGACGTTAAAGAGTTCCAATATAAAGTTACCGGAAGTTATAAAAAGGCATGGGTAAAATTCCCGGGTATTGACAATTGGAACGATCTTCTTATCGGATTCGACACAAAGCAAAATGTCAGTGTTTTGGAGCATACAGATTCTGTGGATACAACAAGATTTTATCTTGATGATTAAGACCTTTGCAAAGCTTCAATAAAAATGGACACATCATCTGGGAGAAATCCTAAGTGATGTGTCTTTTTTTGCGTTCAGGGTTTACAAATGGAGAAATATACACATTGATTTCTATCTGTGAACGTACATTCTCGACAGCTGTTCTTCGCCATCGCCCTGCACCATGCAGAGAAACTCCCAGCCGTAGCGCTCGTAAAATCCCGTGTGATCAGTGAGCAGATACACGGGTGAGATCCCTTTATTTCGCAAATCTTCCACCGCCATATTGAGCATCCGACCAGCGATACCCTGCCTACGGTACTCCTCTTCGGTATAAACCGCGCAGATATTTGGAGTGAAGTCGGGTCTTTCGTGAAAATCGTTTTCAATGACACCGAGCCCACTGATGATCTTCTCGCCATCAAGACAGAGATACCATCCGAGATCGGTCTTGCCATGCAAATAATCGCTCATACAAGCGAGATAAGCTTCGGTCGGAATGCGCCACTTGCTGTGAAACCACTCCGCAACAGCCTGCATGATTTCCGGCTTTTCACGGAGAGTGATATACTGATAATTCATATCGTCTTGCAATATGCCTCAATGGCCGCTGCCGAAAATTCAGCAGTCCCCTCACCGTACTTATCAATGTTCTTCTTGAATCTCTCGTCCGCCACGTACATCTTGCCAAGACCTGCGAGGATCTCGTCGGTGCAAGTGTAGTAGTTGGCCGTGATGTGCGCCTGAAGCTTGGCGACAAGCGCCTGTGCCTCGGCAGAATCGGCACTCGCGCCGCTATTCTTAAGTGTGGCAAACTCGGCAAAGATCGCCATCATGCCATCATTTGCTTCAGCCCATTTTTCTTTTGTATAGTTTTTTGTTTTCTGTTCGTGCTCGCGGTAGGCGGCGGTGTTGCCCCAGCGCTCGCGAGTCTCTGTTTCATAGTTTTTCATGATCGATGACCTTTCATCTTCATACATTCAACCCGAAATGCCGTGCGATGGTAAGGCAGATATCTTCCCGCGTGTCCCTGTCGGTATCCTCCCGCACTACGGTGAAAAAGCCGCTATTCGCGTATTCGTCGTAGTGGGCTTGGCTATTGATCAGCGCAAGGCCACGGCGGTAATTTTCCATGACAGCGGCGGGGTCGTCACAACTGTCGATGACCGACAGGAGGAACTGCTTGTCGGGATCGGAGCGGTCAAAGAAACGCTCCACGCTCATGGACTGGGGGGAGAGCATCACCGCCACATGGTCATAATCGGAGATCTCTCTAAGAATATCCACGGGGATGTTGGTGTCCACGATGACCTTTTGGTTCTGGGATATGGCGATGAGGTGGGCGACCTCAAACTCGGCGGCCTCCCGCCCCACGGCGTAGATCCGGCGCTCGTACTCCTCGGGTGTCGGGGTGACGAACTCCCGCCAGTCGGTGAGGGAGCGGTTGTAGCAGAGGTCGGGGTGTGTCTCGGGGGTAGCCACCACCTCCGAGACGGTCATGTGGTAGTTTTCGCCGCAACAGATCATGCCGTATCGCTCAGCCAGCATTTTCACCGTTGTGGACTTGCCTGCGTAGGCGGTGCCTGTGATGAAGAAGACGTTTTTCAGGTAGTGTTTCAGAACGTTGTTTTCAATTTTCATGGTGTTTCTCCCAATCCTCACGCGTTAAAAGCAGTACGTGCCCCGTCCGCACCTCGCCCAAAAGGTCGAGTTCGATCCCCTCGGTGGTGTGATGATAGGCAAAGCCCAGCTTTTCCATGACGCGGCGGCTCTTTGCGTTGCCGTCGTAGTGGCCGCACCAGATGCGCCTCATGCCGAGATCCTCAAAGGCGTGACGGAGAAGCTCACGGGCGGCCTCGGGGATGAGCCCCTGCCCCCAGAAGGGTTTTCCGATCCAGTAGCCCAGCTCGTATTCGTCGTCCTCCTCGGCAATGTCGTTGCGGTGCAGGGCGATACTGCCGATGGGCTTGTCTGTCCCACGAAGGCAGACGGCGTAGGTCTCGGGAGCGGACAGCACCGTGCAGATGATCTCGCGGCTGTTCTCCACGCTCGTGTGGGGCGGCCAACCCGCGGGGAGGCCTACGGCGGGGTCGCGGGCGTATTCGTATAGGGATTGTGCGTCCTCGAGGCGCCAGGGGCGGAGGAGGAGGCGGGTAGTCTTAAATGTCATAGGGTTCTCCAAACTTTCTGATAGTCATTTTGCTTCGGTCAAAAAAGTATTCACATGAGCCGTAACATCCGCGTTTCCAATGGTGTTCTCAATACCCGCCAGAAAACGTTTCTTTTCATTTCCCGTCCGGCAGGCATAGAAGCCGAGTATATCTTCCGTCAACCAACGCATTCCCACGTCGTCGAAGGCCTTGAGTTTCTTCTCGACCTTCTCCCGCGTGTTTTTGAGAAGCAGATCAAGAATTCCGCTCCCCAGCAACCGGTCGTACAGATATGTGGCTTTGAGGGCTTGCCGCACCTTTTTTTTCACACGGAGGCCGTAGTAGGCAAGGGTGCTTTCGTTCCAAATGGCAAGGGTCGTATTCGTCACGGGCACTTGGGAAACTGCCTTTATGATGAAATTCCGCAAGGGATCTGTTTGCTCATTCGCGTCCTTTCCTGCCCTCTGCAACAACTTCTCCGTGTGAAGACTTACCTGATAACCGACAACCATTCCAAAGGTATTTTCATACGTATCGTTTGCATATACCGTATTCAATGATTGAATCGTATTCGAGAGTACCGACAGCGACTCGGCCAGCAGCCCGTCATCCAGCAACAAAAAGATATTGACTTCCATCAATCTTGCCATTTTCAAAGCGGCTTGAGCCGTTTCGGAACAGCCATTTCGGTTCCATTCGTGTAGCACAAGATCGATTGCGCGTTTGTATTCCTCCGAAAACGCGGTTGAGTCTTGGCGATAGGCATGGGCGGCCTTGTCAAGATGCAACGGATCTACGGATAGATTATGGATATGGGCGTCTTCAAAGAGCGAAATAAAAGGTTCTTGAAACATATGTTTTCTCCTGAATTTTGGTGTGACCCCGTCATTTCAAGCCGCACATCTCATACAATTCCTCAATACAGGTCGATTTGTACGCGATATACCGATCGATATCATCGGGAAACAACGCGGCCGCTTTTTCTTTCACCCGACTGTATTTTTCAACGGCCTTTGGATTGCCTCGGAGGAAATCTCTGAACGCAATATGACGATGCAGTTCTTCGGATTGTTGCGGGCACACGTACAAATGGTGCTTTTGCAGGTGCGGTTTGTCCGTGTATTTGAAGGCTTCCCGATCCTTGATTCCCAGGTCACCCTCGTGCACGTATCCGATGGCTTCCAGCCTTTGCGCCACCGCGTCAAACACTCCGTAATCCTTGATGACCACGTCGATGTCAATGCAAGGCTTGGCAGACAGTCCTTCCACCGAGGTGCTTCCTACGTGCTCGATGCCCAGGATCAGCTCCCCGACAGCCCCTTCGATTTCTTTCTTTATTTCTTCAGAATCGGTTTTCCATGCCTCATCATAAGGCACGACCGTAACTCTCGCCGTTCGCAACTTTGGCCTCCGTCAAATTCTTATTTATTCATATCGTCAACCATCTCGCACGCCTTCGCCGTCATCTCCACCCAAGCAGGCCGGAAGCCGCTCTTGATCGCGTTGCGTACCGACTTGATATTGCACCATGCGGCGCAGTAGAAGGGAACCTTACCGCGATCAAGGATCTCCACAGCCAAACGGCTCGTCAGCGCCGAAGCAATGCCGCGGCGGCGGTAGTCGGGGAGTACGTCAATGCCGATCTGCCACATGGTGTCGCAGTCGGCGCTGGCACCCGCCAGACCGATGAGCTTGTCCCCGTCATATGCCCCCACGCCCAGCACGTCTAGGTGCTTGCGGCTCTCGCAGAGGGCGTTTGACCACTGGGGCAGGTAGAGGTCGGCAAAGTCGGCCTGCGTCAAAAGCCGCATTTCGTAGGGACAGGCGTCCCCGACTGTCCGTTTACCGACGTCCCAGACGGCCCGTGAGCGCAGAGCATTCACATCGGGCAAAAAATACTCCGCCATGAAGCAGATCTTCTGCCCCCGCTCCATCAGCGCCTCGCCCAGGACGTGCAGATTGGGCGTTTCAAAGAGGTGCTCCACGGGGTAGGCGTTGATGTATTTCTCGGTGATCTCGCGGAACTCGGGGGATACCGAGGCCACCACGTTGCCTCCGTAGGACACCAGCTGGCAGGAGAAGGGAAGCTTTAAGTAACGGCGGGCGTCGGGGCGTTCTTGGGACAGGACGACCACGTTCTCGGTCTTTTCAAAGTCGGCCGCATCGGCGCAGAGGTCGATGGCGGACTGGGTCACGGCGATCTGTAAAATGTCTTGGTTGGTCATGGCTTTTCTCCTTTTAGGGAGCGTAATTCTTCAAAATATCCATAATATCCCGCTCATACACATTTCCCCCCAGCACGTCCCCATTGGGCGAAAAGGACACGCACCGCACGTCGGAGGGGTCTTCCACGTAGGGATTTTCGGGAAACTCGTCCGTGAAATACTCAGCGAGATATTTCAGCGCGTTTCCTTCGGGGAAGATGACGTTGCCATCGCCCACGGGGATATTCATACTCGCAAAGCTGTCCAGAATCTCCCGCGTTTGGCGGTTGTAGGGGTTATCGTCGGCGGGACTCACCAGCCACGCGGGGGAGAGTCGGAGGGGAATGCCCGCCCTTTGGGCTTCCTGTGCGAAGGTCTTGACCACGTCAAGAGGAATGGTCTCCTGATGGAAGGCATCCACCGACAAAAGCAGGTCGTTCACACCGCACGCGGCAAGTCGCTCCGCCACAGCGCGGATCTTCTCGGCATTCTTGGAGAAGTAACCGTTGGTGATAACCTGCCGCTTGGGGATGCGCAGATCCTTGGCGGCGGTCATGATGGCGCAGACCGCGTCGGGGTACAAGAGGGGCTCGCCGCCGAAGGTCATGACGGTTTGGATGCTGTACGCGCCTGCGATCCTTCTCACCGCCTCGGCGGCAATGGCGGGGTCGATGCGCTCCCCGCAGGACGTGTGATCCCCCTCGGAGCAGTGCTTGCAACGGCCTGTGCAGGCGTTTGTGATGACAAATTCGATCTTGGTCAGGTGTTTCAGGTAGGGGTTCATGTCTCGCTGTACCTCTCGGTGATTTTTGCGAGGATCTCCACATCCGCCGGGCAGAATTCATACTCCCCGATTTCCCCCGCCGTGATCCATTGTATGTCGTTATGCTCCAGCATTTGAGGCACGCCCTCGGCTATGGTGGCGTTGAACAGGGTCAGATGCACCGTCAGGTCGGGGTATTCGTGGGTCACGTCGGTGAACACCGCTCCCACCGACAGGGTCACGGCCAGCTCCTCCCGACACTCGCGGATGAGGGCTTGCTCTTTGGTCTCGCCGGGCTCTACTTTTCCGCCGACGAACTCCCACAGGAGTCCTCTTGCCTTGTGGGCGGGGCGCTGGCAGATCATGAATCTCTCGCCCTGCCAAATGAGGGCGGCTACGACTTCGGTAATGGGTCTTTTCACGGTATTCTCCCTTTCGTATCAATATACCTCATTATACCAAATATATCCTCCCGTGTCAAGGGCTTGGCGGCATAGCACCCATGCGCATGGCATATACTCTGACAAAAAAAGAGGTGTTCTATGAATCACTCCATCTGCCTATGGCAATGCTTCGGCTTCGCCGTGACCTCCCTCGGGGGCACGCTTTTGCATTTTCTCTACGACCGGCTGGGGGAGGCGGTGTGGGTCGCCCCCTTTTCGGGGGTGAATGAATCCACTTGGGAGCATATGAAGATCCTTTTCTGGCCGATGTTTATTTACGCCGTCGTGCAGAGCTTTTTCTTCAAGGATCGCGGGGATTTTTGGTGCGTGAAGCTCCGCGGGATCCTGCTGGGGCTTTCCCTGATCCCCGTCATCTTTTACACCTACAACGGAGTTATCGGCAAGTCCCCCGACTGGATCAATATTGCGATTTTCTTTGTATCTGCGGCGGTGGCGTATATCTACGAAACAAGGCTCTTTGAGTCGGAGAAGCTGACGTGCCGATTCCCGAATCGGGCGGCGGCGGCGCTGTGCGGGATCGCGGTGCTGTTCGTGGTGTTTACCTTTTTTGCGCCCGAGATGGAGGTGTTTCGGGATCCCTTGACGGGGAGTTACGGAATATAAAAACAGCGATGAGGGTTTTTCAATCCCCCATCGGCCATTCTTTACCTTGTCAGTTCGTGATCACATTATAGCATATTCTGCCCCCTTGACAAGCAACTTGCTTTTGCTCTCGCAGCAGGTCAGGGGGGCTTTATTTTTCGGTACCAATTCTCGTATCTTGTCAGGATCTCTTGGTATCCCACGCGCTCCGCGTGAGGGAATACACAAAGAGCTCCTCGCCGTCGGCATCGGTATACTGCTTGATCCGCTCCATTCCCACGGCCGCCGCGGTGGACCAGGAGGCGGGATTGGAGGTGGTCATATAGGAGTAGACAGCGGGAAAATCGGTATGCGCAAAGAACCAATCCCGCACCGCTGCTGCGGCTTCTTTACCGTAGCCTCGGCGCCAGTAGTCTCTGTGGATATGGTAGCCGATCTCGGGTAGGTTTTCTCCGTCGATGGGTTGCATGGTGATGCCGCAGTCACCGATGAATGCTCCTGTTTCCTTGAGCTCTATGGCCCAAAGACCGAAGCCATACCGCCTATAGTTGTCCAGGCTCCAGGTGAGCCAGCGGCGGGTGCCGTTTTCGTCGTAGGGCTTGGGATAGTGTTGCATGGTGACAGGATCGGACAAGAGGGCGTAGAGAGCGGCGAAATCATCCTCGGTGTATTCCCGCAGGATGAGTCGGTTGGTTTCCAGGATGGTTTTCATGTGGGTTCCCCTTTCGAGAGACAGATAGCGTATATAATATTATAGCATGGCCGACGAAAAAAAGCAATAGTGGATTGCTTTTACTTGCAGACATTTTTAACTGTCGAAACCTTCGACTTCCGTATTGACAAAAAATGTGCAATATGCTATAATGATTTCGCGTGGATTTGCACAATTTTTCCTTGGAAGGAGACCATATATGCTGATTGCCAACATCCCTCTCTCGTCCTACAGGATCATCCTCCCAACCGGCGCTATGGAAGGTGAGCGCGACGTAGCCGAAGTGCTTTGCGACACACTTGCCCGCGCCACGGGCGTAACCCTTCTCATCGAGGCCGACGATACCCCCGCTGCCGACTGTGAAATCGTGATCGGCAAGACCAACCGCGACCGTCACAGCGCCAAGGTCACCGCCGCCCGCTCCGAAATTCAAAACGACGGCTACGCCATGCTGGTGGACGGCACCCGCCTCTACATCACGGGCAACCTCCCCCGCGGCGGTGTCTACGGCGTCTACACCTTCATGGAGGACTACCTCGGCGCCCGCTTCCTCTCCGACACCTACATGACGGTTCACGACGGGGAAGTGAAGGACATCCCCGCTGACCTCTGCCGCGTGGATTCCCCCTACTTCTTCTCCCGTGACTCCTACTGGTACCACATCCTCCACCCCCGCCGTCCCACCAAGATGAACATCCGCAACGCCCTGAAATCCAACCATTGGACCATGCCCGATCTGGGCGGCGGCGTGACCTACGCAGGGCGTTTCGTCCACAGCATCTGGGATCTGGCCGAGATCCCCCACGAGATCGGGGTTCAGCCCTGTCTGACCGACGAGAAAATCTACGAGACTGTCCGAAAGAACGTCCGCAAGGTGCTGGAGGAGCGTCCGTGGTCTACCATCGTGTCCGTCTCTCAGGTGGATTCCTACCCCGACCAGCTGGGCTGTCAATGTGAGAAGTGCAAGGCCATTGACGACAGGGAAGGGACACCGATGGGGTCACTTTTGAGCTTTGTTAACCGCATCGCCGACGACATCAAGGACGATTATCCCAATGTGTATGTGGACACCCTCGCCTACCGCTACACCCGTAAGGCGCCTAAGACTATCAAGCCCCGCGACAATGTCATCATCCGCCTCTGCTCCATCGAGTGCTGCTTCTGCCACCCGCTGGATGACCCGAACTGTCCCCATAACGTGGAATTCAAGAAGGATATTGAGGAATGGGCGGCCATCTGCAACAACCTTTACATCTGGGACTACACCACCGACTTCCTCTGCTACCTCTCCGCGTTCCCCAACCTCGCCGTCCTGCAGAAGAACGTGAAGTTCTTCAAGGATCACCACGTCATCGGTATGTTCGAGCAGGGCAACTACCAGTCCCTGTCGGGCGAGTTCGGTGAGCTGCGCGGCTATCTGCTGGCCAAGCTTTTGTGGAATTCCGATATGACCGAGGCCGAGTACTACGCCCTCATGGACGAGTTCCTCCGGGACTACTACGGCGCGGGCTGGCAGTACATCCGCGAGTACATCGACGTGACCTCGAAAAAGGCCGCCGAGCGGCACCTGTTCATCTACGACACCCCCAACCGCATTTTCCCCTTCGACAAGAAGACCGCCGAGGATCCGAATCTGGATATTCTGGATCCCGAAAAGATCGAGGCGTGGAGCCGCGACTTGAAAAACAACGCCGCCTCTGCCATCACGGACGAGACCGCATTTGCCGAGTATCTCCTTGGCCTGTGGAACAAGGCTCTGGCCGCCGCCGAGTGCGACGAGCATCACGCCCACGTCATGCAGTCCTCGGTGCAGGCGCTGTACTACGCCGAATTCGTTCTCCCCGCAGAGCGGTTTGAGAGCCTGAATATCCCCATGCTGGACGCCATCCGCGCTTCCGGTATCACCCGCTACCGCGAGACCGCCGATATTCCCGATCTGGGGAATCCTGAGATCTATCCCGATTTGCGGTAAATGGCAGTTTATAGGGGAACGACTGGGAGGAACTTCTTGAAAGCCTCCTCGCTTCGCTCGGTGCAAGTTTGCTTTCAGCAAACATTGCGAAGTTCCCCCCAGACCCCCTTCAAGAACTTTCAAAAAACATTGATAAATAACCTTTTTTGAAAGTTTTTAGGATTCTTAAGGAACTTTTTCAAAAGTTCCTTAAGCGGGGTAGCGAAGCGGCGACACGGTAGTGAATGACTGCCGGTGGCAGTCAGAGCCGTGTCGTGACCGAGCCGCGGCGAGACCAGGGGCAGAGCCCCTGGCCGACAAACCCAAATTTGAACGCCACTCGTACAACAGAAAGGACATTTTCATGAAACGATTGTTTTTCCTTTTTTTGATCCTCTGCCTCGGGATGAGTCTTCTGTGCGCCTGCACCAATACCACTCCCCCCGATGAGACCGTCCCCGACACCACTACTCCCGTGACCGAGGCTCCTACGGAAGAAGCCGAGGAGACTCCCACGGAGGAGATCACCGAGACCCCCACGGAGGAGACCACCGAAGCCCCCACCGAGGAGGTCACCACTGACTACTTTGAGGCCAATCGCATCGAGATCGTGGAGCCCGACACCTCCAAGGTGGCGGATCTGACCCTCGTGGACGAGGGCTATGACATCTATCAGCTCCCCGGCAATGGCAACGGCGGCTGGCGGTACGGCCCCTCCTACATCTACTACGGCGACGGCCGTGTGGACGCCTACTTTGCCTCGGGCGGAGACAGCGGTGAGTGGGATCGTATTACCCACAGAAGCTCCACCGATGACGGCAAGACGTGGGGGCCCGAGAAGATCGTGGTCTACCCCACCCCCGACAGCATGGACGGGCATTCCTGCTGTGATCCCGATGTGGTCTATTTCGACGGCTACTACTACCTGGGCTACACGTCCACTCTCAACGATGGCGGCTACTGCAATAATGTCTTCGTTGCTCGCTCGAAAAGTCCCGACGGTCCCTTTGAGAAGTGGAACGGCTCGGGCTGGGGCGGTGCGCCTGCGCCCATCTTCTATTTCGAGCAGTCCTACGGCTACTGGGGTATCGGCGAGCCCAGCATGATCGAGCTTAACGGTACCCTGTACATCCACTACACCTACGCCACTCCCATGAAGTCCTTCATCATGCTGGCGACGGCTGACGCTACCAATGAAAATTGGCCTTCCACCCTGCAACACCACGGCGCAGTCATGGAGAAAAAGAGCGATTCCGTCTGCGTCAAGTTCGTGGAGGATTGGGGTAAGTTCATCACGGTCACCCGCGAGGACGTGGAAGGGAATGGCAACTGCATCGTGGTCTACGAATCCACCGACGGCAAGAGCTTTACTTTGGTGGATGCTGTCCGCGAAAACACCTGTCCCGGTATGTTCTCCATGGGTCTTTCCTCCCGTGCAAACGGACACATCCGCCTCTCCGAGGATGCCGAGCATTTGCGGCTTTCCTACGCTTACGGAGATTCGGGCTGGGCGGCGTGGAACACCCGTATGCACAAGGTCACCCTCACCCAGTCCGACGGCAACGACCTGGTCGCCGAGAGCGCCAAGGCTCCGCTGAACGTGGGCATCACCCGCGAAGAGACCCCCTTCGGCTGGGAGGAGTGGACCATGATCCGCACCCAGAAGGATCTCTTTGTTCTGACTGTCGGAGAGCGAGTGAACATGAGCTTCTTCATGCGCGACCGCTACGTCAACGGTAAGGATATCTCCATGCGGGATCCCGATATCACCGTCACCGACTACGACGAGAGCGTGATCTCTTTCAAGACCGGACGCATGGTGGCTGAGGGGGCAGGGGAAACCTCTGTCACGCTGCGCTACAAGGAGTTGGCTCACGTATTCCGCGTGATCGTGGTGGCTACCGATGCAGAGAAGGAAGCCCTCCTCGCTGAGACCAAGGTGGAGCCGGCCGTTTCGGATTTCACCATCTACCTGGGTGAGCGCAGTATCTACCGCCCTCAGATCCGTGTTCGCATCACCAAGGGCGACGGCTCGGTTTCGGAGCTGTACGTCAACGACGGCCCCAACGTTCTGACCTTCACTGGCTACGACGAGAATATCATCAACGTCAGTGAAAAGGGTGTGGTCACCGCCAAGTCGGCGGGCACTACTACGGTCACGGTCAAGTACGAAGGCCAGACCATGAAGGTGAACATCAAGGTCTCTGCGGATCCTGCCGACGCCTTCTTCGGGATGGGCGATGTGGAGGAGATGAACTACGTATCCCTGGACTTCTCGAAGGAGATCGACCGTACCGTGATGTCCCACTTCAACGCCTGTGAGATGACCGCCACCGAGGACGGCGTACGGGTCACCGTCACCTCCCAAAAGACCGCGGCAGGGGCCACCGACCCCAGCTTCAAGGTGGTCTACCAGGGGGCTCTGGATCCCATCATGACTGAAAATTACACCGCCGTGGAGATCGTTTACCGGGTGCCCACCGAGAATTCCCCTCACACCACCGCTATGGAGATCTTCATCGGCGCGGGATCGGTCATGGATGCCCAAGGCGGCTATTCCACCTCCGCCGATCTCATTTGTGACGGCGAATATCATACCCTCCGCATTCCCGTGTCCCACCTGGACTACTGGAAGGGACAACTCAACGTCATCCGCTTTGACTTCTTCAAGGCGGCGCTGGAAGGGGATTGCATGTACATTCGTTCCATTTCTTTGGTTGAATGATTGTCTCGATCTTTATACTGCAAAAGCCCGCCTAACGGCGGGCTTTTGTGATATGAGATATTACCGATTCTTTTTCTTGAAGATGATCTTTTTCTGCACCACGTAGTTTCCGAAGAACACGCAGATCTCGGTGAGAAGCTTGCAGAGGGCTACAGGCATGCCGGGGATCATTTTCCACAGGTAGAGAACACCCGTGTTGACCGCCAGCACCACCAGCGCCAGCAGTAAGTATTCTCCCGCGCTCTTAAGGCTCGGCTTGCGGCCGAAGACGTAGCGGCAGTTGAGGTAGTAGTTGACGCAACCGCTGAACACGCGGGCGGCAATATTGGCCGCCATGATGTCGTAGGCGTCTGCCCAGGGCAGGGCGATCAGGGAGGCCAGGAAGACGAAGAGATTGAACAGACCGAAGTCCACCAGGAAGGAAATAAAAGCGCTGCCGGCGAACTTGAGCAGGGTGGCGTAGATGCGCACCGAGTCCCGCACCACGCGGAAGTGGCTGGTGGAGTTCTGTTTGTCCTCGTAGAGGGTAGCGATGGGCACCTCGTGGAAGCCGATGCGGCGGTGTGCCACGCGGGCGAGGGCGGCCATCTCGAATTCGTAGCGGTCTCCCTCTACGTTCAGCATTTCGGGAATGAGGGCCACCGAGTGGGCGCGCAGACCCGTCTGGGTATCCGAGACCTTGGCACCTGTCAGCAGGCGGAAGACCGTACGGGTAACACTGTTGCCGAAGCGGGAGCGGAGGGGCATTTCCTTGCCCACCACCCGCACGCCCAGGGTGAGCTTGTCGGGGTTGGCGGCGGCGCCCTCAAAGACCCGCGCCATATCGGAGGTCAGGTGCTGGCCGTCGGCGTCCATGACGCCCACCAGCGGGGGATTTTCGGGGTCATAGCCCTCGGTGAGGGTCTGCAGGTGAGACAGACCCGTCTTGATGGCCGCGCCCTTGCCGCGGTTTTCGGGGTGGCGCAGAATGATGGCGCGGGGATCCAGTCCCTCGAAGATGCGCAGGTAATCAGCGCCGCCGCCGTCGTCCACGACGATGAGGCGGTAGCCGCGCTCCAGTACCTCGGTGGCCAACCGCCACAGCCGCTCGTCGGGGCGATAGGCGGGAATGATGACGGTACAGCGGGAGGCGAGGTCTTGGGATGTCATATTCTTAGAATCCATAAAAAACTCCATTCCGCCGCCCTGCGGCGGCAAAAATATCCTTCGAAAATTTCCCGTAGGGAAAATTTGTTCGTGAAACAGTAGCTCGGGGGAAGGACATCCTGAACTTTCACGCTAACTCCTTTGTCGCTTACAGCGCGTTAGCGTTTTTGACGAAGGTTGATGACGTGGACGGCCTCTGCGATCAGGGCAAGACCCAGAAAGACCCAGCCTGCGATCCAGTAGGGCTGATCCAGGGAGGTGTGCCGTCCCGAGATGTTGACGATGCCGCGGAACAGGCATCCGACCACCCAAACGGCCAGACCCGAATTCCACAGGTTAAAAGCGACCCGTCCGATTAAGCGGTGCAGGGGGGTGAAGTAGCCCAGCAGAGCAGGGAGGGCGAGCCCCACGAGGGGCATGAGGAACATGGAGCGCATGTGCGGGGAGGCGGCGCCGTGGGAGAATATCTCGTAGATGATGGTGAAGACCACGCAGAGGAGCGCCAAGGATGCGCCTGTGATGGCGGCGCGCTTCATGCGGAGGCGGGTGGGCTCTGCGGTGGGATTAGTAACCGATGTAGACAATGTCGCTCACTCTCCTCTCTCCCGAAGGTTTATTCCAGTTGGTATAGGGGGTATTGATCAGCTTGCCGTTGAAGATCATGGTGGCGGAGCCGCCGCCGTCCAGATTATAGGCGGTCTGAGCCCCCAGCTCGCGGAACACGTCGGCCAACTCCCACAGGGAGGTTCCGGGACTTTCGTCACAACGGCCGTCCACTACGATGATGAGGTAGTGTCCCTCGGAAACGTAGCCGATGGCGCAACGGGGGTTGTTCTGGCCGGTAAAGGCCAGTCCTACTTCGGTATCCTCGTCCACGGCGATTTCGCCGTTCTTGACCAGGGTGGGGCCGAAGGTCAGGACGTGCTTGGCGCCCTTATTGAGAACTTCCTTTGCAGTATAGTCCTTCTCGTCGAAGGTGACGAAGGTGCCGTCCCACATGATGGCCAGGTCATCGAAGTAGGCCAGGTCGCTGTCGGAATCGTTGGAGGGGCGGATGGTATCGCGGTAGAGGACGCCGTTACGGATGACGTAGCCCGATTCGTTGGCGCCGTAGAAGTCGCCGTTGACGGCCAGGATGGCGCCTACGCGCTTGGCCATATCCGAGGTTTTTTCCTTGATATTGAGTCCGAACTGGTCTTGGGCCAAAGCGGTTTTGAGGTAGGCGGGATCCTTGATGCGTACGTCTGCTACATAGATGTTGGAGTCGTAGCGGCGGAGCTTTTGGATCTCGATGCGGATGTTCTCGTCCATGTAGAGATCGTCGGTGATGATGGGATATTCCACACCGGGTTCGGTCTCAAAGAGGGGGCCTGCGGTGGTTTCCTCAACGGTTTCCTCGGTGGTTCCACCGCTTGTTTCAGGTTCGGGGGAATTATTGCCCCAGTTTTTGTCTACCGTGCCCGTGAAGGGGTCGTTAGGTGTGCCGGGGGTTCCTTCGGCACTGCGGGGAATGACGAAGACCAGGAGGATGGAATACAAAAAGAACAGCGTCAGCGCCGTGGCGAACACGGCGGTATAGACGTAGGGTTTACGGAAAAACGAGCGCATGGTATATCCTTTCGGTTTGAAAAGTTCACATTCATTTCATCATGTCATGTATATCTAATATATCATACTCCTTATATGTGCCGTGAAAAAGAACAAATTGTGCGAATCCTGTAAATTTTTTAGGAGTTTTGATGATGAACTTCACATCCAGTTCGCAAATATTTACAAATAATGGGTAGAGAGTGGCGGAGAAATGCGGTATAATGAAGTGGAATACGATATTCTAATGTTTAATTTTGGTTTAGCGAGCCGGTGGGTTCATGTACTTTTCTGTCCATGTCGACAGAAAAGTACCAAAAGAGCGCCACTCAAGGGAGTCACCCACGGTGCCTCCCTTGAGAAACCCACCACCTTATCCGCGCGACTCTTTCGCCCACAAGGGGGCGAAAGAGTCTGATTGCGCGTAGGGTCGCCAAGACCCGAGAACCCGCACGATCGGCAGAGTGCCGACCGCGCGGAACTCGCCGCATGGCTTCTGCCCCAAGTTGCCGTTTATCTTGTCGGAGTAAGAAAAACTTAGGGTTATTGCCAAACGGGCGACTAACCGCGCGGTCGTCACTCTGACGACCGTGCGGCTTCATGGCAAACTGCGACTTGACAGCGCATCAGCCTCTTTCGCTATCCAGCGAAAGAGGCGCGCAGTTCAGGGGAAAGGATCCTTAAGGAAAGTACCGTGGGTACTTTCCTTAAGTGGCGCTCTTTTGGTACTTTTCTCTCGACACAGAGAGAAAAGTACATAAACAAACTCCCCATAAACCCCAATTTGAATGAGAAAGGAGAGGTCACCATGTACGGTTATGTACGCATTCATGCGCCCGAGCTGAAGGTGCGCGAGCAGGAATACTACCGTGCGGTCTACTGCGGACTTTGCCGTACCATGGGCAAGTGTACGGGACAATGCTCTCGCATGACCCTCTCCTACGACTTTACCTATTTTGCCCTGGTTCGCATGGCTTTAACGGGGAAGTATCCCTCGCTGAAAGCCCGCCGCTGTCCCGTGCATCCCCTGCGGAAGCGTCCCATGGCCGAGCCCACCGAGGATCTGGCGCTGTGCGCGTACATGTCCGCTATACTGGCCTACCACAAGATCCGCGATGACCTGCGGGACGAGCGGGGCATGAAGCGCACCGCCGCTACCGCCATCGCGCCCTTTGTGGGTTCCATTCGTCGCCGTGCTCTCAAACGGGGCTATTCCAAGGAAGATATGGCGGTAGCTGATGCTATGCAAGCTCTTTGCGACCTGGAGGCCACTCGTCCCCCGTCGGTGGACGAGCCTGCCGAGCTGTTCGGAGAATTGATGGCGGTTCTTCTTTCCAACGGGCTGGAGGGGAATCAGGCCAAGCTGGCTCGCAAGATCGGTCGCCATGTGGGGCGGTGGGTCTACATATTGGACGCCGCTGACGACTACGCCGAGGACGTGAAGCGGGGACGGTACAATCCCTTGGCTTGTCTGTATGGCGATCCTACCATGACCGAACTCTCGGATCGCAAGAAACAGGAGCTTCGCACCGCCCTGCTGAATGAACTTCTGGAACTGGAGTGCGCCTTGGATCTTCTGGATATGACGGGCAATCCCGATCTTGGTGGCGTGCTTTCCAATATTCTTTACGAGGGAATGTCGCGGGAAGTGGCACGCGTTTTGTTCGGAAATGACGGGTGTGCCCATGACGGTCAAGACCCAAAGAGGAAGCACGCCCGCCGTCATCGCCGGAAAGGAGATGGCTCATGAGTGAAACCGGTTATCTGTATAGCTCTGCGGCAATGATTTCTCAGGTGCCCTATTCCTCTGCCGCGACACATGTCGAACGGGAGATTCGCAGGCTACTCTCTTTGAATACCCCGGCGGATACAGCTTGTGCTCTGCAAAAGCTACGCGATATGGAAAACCATTCTCGGCGTGCTGAATGGCATTTCCTCATGGGTATTTGCGCCCTTCGGCGGGGATACGTAGCCGATGCCCAGGCCTATCTGGATCATGCGTGTATGCTCTGTCCAGTGGACAGTCAAGCCGAACACGAGTACCGCACGCTGTATGCATCGGTTCGGAATGCCGTCGAAATGAGAAGACATTCTAAGCAAGACGAGGACGGACAGAGGCAGCATTGTTTTTCCGGAATCGACTGTTTAGACTGCTGTGACTGCTTTGACTGTTGCGATTGCGATCATTCCGGTGGCATTTGCGATTGCTGTGATTGCAATGACGGCTGTAACTGAGCCTTTTTCCGTATTTTACTTCAAAATTCTGTATTCTGAAAGGTTATCGATGGAAACATGAACGACCCTTACAAGATCCTCGGCGTCTCTCCTGACGCCACCGACGAGGATATCAAAGCAGCCTACCGCAGCCTTGCGCGGAAATACCACCCCGACAAGTACCGCGACAGCGATCTGGCAGATATGGCGGGGGAGAAAATGAAGGAAATCAACGCCGCCTACGACGAGATCCAGAAGATCCGTTCGGGCAAAGCCCCCGGAGGGCAGAGTGCCTACGGACAGAATCCCTACGGCCAAAACCCCTACGGCCAGTATCAGGGGGGATCCTCCAATCCCTACGTTACTGCACGTCAGCTCATCAATCTGCGACGAGTGGCCGAGGCGGCGCAGATCCTTTCGTCCATTCCCGAAAGCGAGCGGGGCGCCGAGTGGCATTTCCTCATGGGGTGCGTGGCGGTGAGCCGCGGGCATTACGTGGATGCCCAGCAGTTCTTTGACACGGCTTGCGGGATGGATCCCGGCAATCCTGAGTACCGCAACGCCCAGGAGCGTCTCCGCAATCGCGGAAACGGCTTCGGGGCGGGGCAGGGGAGCATGGGCGGCGGGTGCAGCTGCTGCGATATTTGTACTGCCTTTATGTGCGCCGATTGTTGCTGCGACATGGGGCGCTGCTTCTGCTGACGGCGGGTGATCCTATGGAAAATCCGAATCGCAATCAAAACCGCCGTGAGCGCCGCCGTACCACGCGGCGGATGGTGACCTGCGCTCTGCTCTGCGCGTTGGCGGTGGTATTTCTGGGTGTTGGCGCCCTGATCGAGGTCTTTGACCTGACGGCGGCGGCCGCCGCGGCTCTGATCCTGCTCCCCGTTCTCCTGTGCTATGGGGGGAGATACGCCCTGCTCTCCTACGCCGTTACGTCGGTGTTGGGGGTGCTCATTATGCCCCACAGTCTGGCGGCTTGGACCTTTGCGGGACTCTTGGGTTACTATCCGGCCATTAAGCAGAGCTTGGACCGTCTGCCCCGCGTGCTGGGATGGCTTATCAAGGTGGTGCTTTTGACCGCTGTGATGCTTTTGTATCTGGCGGTGTTCCATTTCATCGTCATGGGCGGGGAAGGATCCTTCATTGACTCTTTCCTGACCGGCTTTGGCGAAGCGGGAGGAAGCGCCTACATGGCTTGGGCGGTCATTGGGCTTTCGCTGTTTACCTTTATTCTGTTCGATATCCTCATCGACCGCATCCTCATCCTCTACTACCTGCGGTGGCAGAAGCGGTTTGAGAAGTGGATGGGGAAGTGAAGATTGAGTTAGAAAGCGCCTCGTAAGGGGCGCTTTTTTGTGTGTAAATTAGGGTTTATCGGGGAGTTCTTTCTCTGTACTTTTCTGTCGACATGGACAGAAAAGTACATTCATTCAACAGACCAATAAACTGCAATTTCTCCGCAACCAAGCCGACACCTCCACCCGCAAAATTGTTGTGTGGAATTTTGCCAAAGTCTATTGACAAAGACCGCAAAATGGTGTATAATAAATGCAGAACATAATCAAACGACCGCAACAAAAATTTTTAAGGAAATTTCAGAAAACCTCTTGACTTTATAGCTAACTGTAATGTTATAATAGAGCCACTCGGAAGGGAGGTGTCCGACATGCTCAAGATCGGTGAATTTGCCCGCGCCTGCGGAGTCAGTGCTCAAACAATCCGTTATTATGATACCGAGGGTGTTCTCTGTGCCGACTACATAGATCCCGAAAGCGGGTACCGCTACTATTCGCCCGAGAAATTGGAGACCTTTCGTCGTATTCAGACCTACAAGGAGGCGGGGTTTTCTCTGGAGGAGATCAAGCACCTTCTTGCGGGGGACGTCAAAAGCCGCGATGCTATGGTGGCGACCAAGCGCCAGGAGATCCAGAAGGAGCTGCGCCTGGCGGAGTTCAAGCTCTCCCGCTTGGAGTCCATGATCAGCCTGAAGGAACGGTTTGGGAAGAAGGAGATTCTGGAATACCTGAAAAGCGATTTCGAGGACGATCCCGACGTTCTCGGATGCTGGGAGCTTTGCGGGCGGTTGCTTTGTCCCATAGACGGGGAAGTACCGCGGTGCACCTCTCCCATTGACTCCGTTGACGTTCCGGGGGAGGCCATTTCCCGCATCGTACTTCGCCCACGAGGGGAGTACTGGTGGATGTTTTCCTGGAGCCGCGGGGCGCTGTATCGGATGTACCCGCCCAACGGCGAGGTGATCCCCCATCCCTACACGCTATGGGAGGCGGATGGCGTTCGCTACATGACGGTGCGCTACATGACGAGCGGGTGCTTGTACCGCGGGGAGGATCCCGTGTGGTTGCTCTACCGCCAGACCCGTCACGCCGCGCTGACCGATCTGGAATCCCGCGCATTCGTGGACAACATCGATTACCCCATCATTCCCGATCCCGCCGTGCTGGGGGAGTGGAAGACGGTGGCCTTCACCCGCGATCCCGAGAGTTTTACCCCCAAGGATATCTCCCGTGGACCCACAAGCTGGTGGATCATGGGCATGACCTTTATGTCCCGAGGCAGTTGCCTTCGCCATTTTGCCCGACGGGGCGGGACTTACGACGGCATCTATCCCTACACCCTGCTGGAGGACGGGACACCTTCTACGCGCGGAGTTGTGCTCAATCCGTCGCTCCACGTGGCCGAGGCCTATCTTATGCGGGAGATTGAAGGGGAGATTTTCCTGTTCGTGCAACACAAATCAGGAGATTACTACTACGGCGGCAAAGCGCCACAGTGGTACGTGTTCCGGAGGGAGAGGTAAATAGGGGAGCGGGAGAGCGCCAAAGAGGAACTTCTTGAAAGACGTTCCTCTCTGGACTCTTTTCAAGAACCTTTAAAAAAGTATGATTGAATAACCCTTTTTGAAAGTTTTAGGAGGTCTTGGAACCCTTTTTCAAAAGGGTTCCAAGTGGGGATCCAGGGGGCAACGCCCCTGCAAACCCAAATTTGCCAATTCTGTTGACTTTTTTTTACCTTCATGATATAATGGATGCAGGAAGAGATCGCGACACATCTACGCCGTCTCCTTTGCCCGTATCCTTCCCACATCACACTTGT
>JAZRIF010000092.1:0-9772 GCA_045645165.1 Eubacteriales bacterium | reverse complement strand
ACTTCTACAATCATGAACGTATCCAACTCAAAACAAAACTGACACCACTCGAAAAGCGATGTCAGTTCGTTGCCTAATTGTTAAATATCCTACCCTCATGGGGCTTTTTGTACTGTCCGTACAATTTGGGGCAGTTCACTGTGTGCGGGGGGGATTTTCTATGTGGCGATTACTTCAGCTTGATGTAGGGGCAGTCCACAAACGCGTCCTTGGCTCGAGAGGTGACGGTCTTGGGAATGGTGATATTCTTGAGACGAGTACAGTCTGCGAATGCCTGGGCATCAATGGTGGTGACACCGTCTTGCATCTGAACGGTTTGCAGATTCGAGCACTTCTTGAAAGCCATCTTTCCGATTACTTCGATGCTGGCGGGCAGGCATACCTCCTCCAGACGGCTACAGGAAGAGAACGCGCCGACACCAATATGGGTGACCCCATTCGGGATATCCAAACGGATGATGCTGTCGCACCCCTCAAAGGCGTAGTCTCCGATACGGCAGAGATTCTGCAGGGGGGGCATGGAACAGTTTTGGAAGGCGCTGACGATGCTGCAATCCGAGTTGCGGATCACGCAGTTGGAGTGAACCGTGTAGTACTGATTCCGAAGGTCAATGCTCACGCGGTTGCAACCGTTGAAGGCGGCAATGCCAATGATGCTGACGCGATCCCGTACCGAGATCTTGGCAGAGGGGCAGTCGGCAAAGGCGTAGTCTCCGATCTTCTGCAGGCACGCAGGAAGGTTGACCTGCTTGAGGGAGGGGCATGCACAAAAAGCGCGGTTACCAATGTTCCAGACACCGCCGTAAAATTCCACGGATTCCAGATCGGGACAGCCGTAGAAGGCATCGGCTTCGATGGTTTCCAGCGTGGGCGGGAAGACAATGTGTCGAATGCCCTTTTGCTCCGCGAATACGTTGGCGTCGATCATTTCCACGCCGTAAGGAATGACGAGCTCAGGGCCTTGATTGCGTGCCTTCTTGTATTCAGTCAGCACGCCGTCCTTGATCTTGAAGCTACGGGGATTGCAACCGGGATAGGCGGCATTGTATTTGGCCTGCGAGATGACGGGTTGCTGAGGTGCCTGTGTGCAATCGGGAGTGGGGGCTTCTGTCTTGGGGGCAACCAAGATCTTGAGGGGTTCCTCTTCCTTAGGCCGGACAGGCATTGACGCGGACTCGGTCGGGGCTTCAATCGCGGGAGGAATAGCCGTTGCGGCTTGCGTTTCGGTTACTACGGGAGCAGGTTGAGGCGCGGGAGTTGCTTCGCCGCACGGAGAGGCCTGCTTTCCGGCTAAAATCTGAGCTACATAGTCCGGAGGGAGCGAAGCCAGCAGCTGACGCAACAGATCCTCCTGTCCGGCAGCAGGGGTTCCGGTGGAAGAGGCATTGGCAACGGGCGCAACGGGCATCGCGGAAGCCGCTGCGGGTTCAGACTCCACAGGAGAGACGGTGGGCTCTGCAGGGAGGGGAGGGTGGTATTCTTTGAGAGAATGCAACAGCTCGGAGCAGGCATCGTCGTAGCGGCCGTAGGCTTCAATGCGCTGGTTGTTGGAGAGAACGAAGTCAATGGCATCGGTCAATTCGGAGTTGTCCACATGGAAGGGAATGATGTGCTTTCCGAACTTGACGGCGCGGTCGATCTCCTTCTGTACCCACTGGGACTGCTGGGACTCGGTTGAGATCATCAGCAGGAAAATATCGCAGGAACGGATGGCGATGGGGATCTCGTGCATGTAGCTGTTGCCCGCAGGGATGGATTCGGGCGCCATCCAACAAGGATAACGGTTGGCTTCCAGGAATAATCGGATCTTGCGTGCAATATCGTACTGTTCGCTCTTGTAACTGATGAAAATCATCCGAAACCTCCGTATGATAGGATAGTAATGGTAAGGGGCGCGGGATCAGAATTCCAGTTTTTCACCCACGTGGTTGGTGAATGCGTGGGCAATGCCGTCCTTTGTAAAGGTCAGGGCGGTGCCGGTGTACTCACCGGGCTTATGGCCGCCCTTGAGAGGGAGGGGATGATCCTGACGGGCGGCTGTGAGGAGGGTGTCAAAGCGGGGGGCAGGATTGCCGTGGAAGTAGGAGTCGGGCTGCAGACCGACGACGTGCTCGTGACCACAGATCAAAAGGTCGATACCGATCTCATTCAGGGCAGATATCCAAGCCTCATAGATTTCAGGGTTTTTGTCGTTGTAGGGACGGTCGGTGTACGTGAAGTTGATGTGGCAGAGGGCGACTCTGCGGGTGATACCTTCGGCGGCGTAGGTGTTTGCCGCGTTGGCGATGAGGGAGCGGAGGTAAGCAGTCTGGGCATGGCGGAAGGGACGGAAGTTGGCGACTCCGCCGGTTTCGGGGAGACCGTACTCGATGCTGGTATCAGGTTTATCCTCGCCGCAATCCAGAACCACGCCCCAGATAGAGCCTGCGCGGAAGGTGTAGTAGGTGGCACCGTTTCTCGTAGGAATGTAGTCCATGAGATGCTCGGCCATGTAGCCTCTCGTGTCGTGATTGCCGCGGACGTACACGGCGGGGATGCGCCCCTTCGTGACGGCGGCGGTGAGGCGGTGCAGGGTAACGATCTGTTCCCTTGTGGCGGCGGAGTCGCCGATATCCCCCAGCAGAATGAGCAGGTCGAGATGGGGGCGAAGCAGGGCGGTTTCTGCGGGAATGACCGCATCGCCGTGAGTATCTGCCAAAACGTAGGCCTCCACGGGTCCTTCGGTGGGGACGGGGGTGAAGTCGTACTCGTAGACCTCGGTGGGCTCAGGCTTTGGATAGTAGTTGCAATGATCTGCCAGTGGGGCCAAATGGACGCGGTAGTGGCGGGCTTTGTCCAGAAGCGCCATGGGCACCTTGATTTTATGTACTTCGGTGTCGGTGCGCATAACGCCGTTTACGTTGTCGGTGAAGGTGAGTCCGTCCACGATGACAGAGGCCAACGCATCCCGACGGCAGATCAGAATGATTTCATAATCCTGCTCGACGAGAAACACACCGGGATGATACAGCAGGGTGGGTTCCTCCAGGGGGGTCAGAGGTTGGGGATATTGCATGTCAATTCTCCTTGTCTTCGACTTTATCCATGTATGGCGTGATGTCGATCTTGGCCAACTCAGAGGCAGGGATCTTGGATTTGGCGCGCTCGTAGTATTGAATGGTGTTGCGGAGCATGAGGGTGAATTGACTCTGAGGATTACGTCCCTCGGCTTCGGATACGTAGATCAGCTTGCGCAGAAGATCCTCGGAGAGGCGAACGGGAACGGTGTAGGTCTGCTTCATGGTGAAACTCCTTTCAGCGGGATACCTGAGTGATGACGGTGATCGGGTTGTAGAAACGGAGAATCTTGAGAGTTTTGGCGGTTGCCTCAAAGTAGACTACGCAGAGGTTACCGTCCTGCTCAAAGAGTGCATAGTACTGATCCGGCGCAGTGGAATGGGATGCGAAGGAGTAAAACTTGGAAATACCGCGGGCCTTCAGCTTAGCATCCGACTCGGCGGTGCGGGGGGCGCACTCGCGGAAATCCTTGATCACCAGATCCAGCACCTTTTTGCGTTTTACGCCGCCATAGATACGGGAGAAGGTCATCATACCCGAGGTCATGGAGTATTCCAGCTCACAGTTGAAGATCTTCCAGAAATAAAGCACGACGCCCAGAAAGGCCAGGGGAAGGATGGCCAGGTAAAAGATGGTGCAAAGGGACACGATGACCCAGGCTGCGATGAAGGCGAGAAGGCCGAAGCGCCCCCAAAACTTAAAGGCCTTGCGGCCGCCCTCGGGGCGTTCATCGACGACAAATTCGAATGTGTTGAATTCACTCATAGGGAAATACCTCGCATATTGATATAATTATAACTATTATACCATATTTACCTTTGGATTGCAACCGCCCAAGGAAGAATTTTCGTGTTTTTTTTGCTCGATGGTTTTTTTTGTCGCAATTCCCGAAAAAAACACGGGATAAACGCCAAAAATTCATAATTTACCTATTGCATACAGGATGATTTTATAGTATAATATAATGAATAATACGCATTCTCCAAAGGAGTAACACTATGAAAGCAGTTATTACCGTAACGGGCAAGGACAGTGTGGGCATTATCGCTAAGGTTGCCACCACTTGTGCCGAATTCGGAGCCAATATCGTGGATATTTCCCAGTCGGTTTTGAAGGACTATTTCGCCATGATCATGCTGGCGGATATCGATAGTCTGACCATTGAGTTTTCGGATTTCGTGGACAAGCTGGATGCGCTGGGCAAGGCCAACAATCTGGACATCCACGCCATGCACGAGGATATCTTCAACACCATGCACCACATCTGAGAGAAGCCGGAGGCTTCTGTCAGGCAAAGCTTCCCTTGACGGTCTGAAAGATCGTCACTGCCTGCGGCAGATCGGAAAGCTTCCGCATAATACCTCGAAAGGTTAATCATCATGTTAGATACAAGAGACATACTTGAAACCATCCAGATGATCCGTGAGGAGAAGCTGGATATCTGTACCGTCACCATGGGTATCTCCCTGTTCGATTGCGTCAGCGACGACGGGAACCGTTTGTGTGACAACATTTACGACAAGATCACCCGCAAGGCCGAAAAGCTGGTGGCCACGGGTCAGGATATTGAGAAGAAATACGGCATTCCGATTGTCAACAAGCGGGTGTCGGTGACCCCCATTTCCTTGGTGGCAGGAAATATGTCCCCCGACGTTTTCCTCAAGCTGGCGCATACGCTGCAGCGGGCGGCCGATACCGTGGGCGTCAACTTCATCGGCGGTTATTCCGCGCTGGTGCATAAGGGCATGACCCAGGGAGACCGCAACCTGATCTCGGTCATTCCCGAGGCGCTGGCCGAGACCGAGCTGGTCTGCTCTTCGGTCAACGTGGCTACTACCAAGGCAGGCATCAACATGGACGCCATCCGCCTGATGGGCTCCACCATCAAGCGCGCCGCAGCCCTGACGGCTGACCGCAACTCCATCGGCTGTGCTAAGCTGGTGGTATTCGCCAACGTTCCCGAGGATAACCCCTTCATGGCGGGTGCTTTCCACGGTGTGGGTGAGCCCGATACGGTCATCAACGTAGGCGTCTCGGGACCCGGCGTTGTTAGCTCGGCTATCGCAAGAGCCGGTGACTGCGACTTGTCTGCGCTGGCTGATATCATCAAGAAGACCGCTTTCAAGATTACCCGCGTGGGACAGCTGGTGGCCTCCGAGGCCGCCGACCGTTTGGGTGTGCCCTTCGGTATTGTGGATCTGTCCTTGGCTCCCACTCCCGCTATCGGTGACTCGGTGGCGCTCATTCTGGAGAACATGGGTCTGGAGTCCTGCGGGGCTCACGGCACCACCGCTTGTCTGGCTATGCTCAACGACGCCGTCAAGAAGGGCGGTGTCATGGCGTCGTCCCACGTGGGCGGACTGTCGGGCGCGTTCATTCCCGTTTCCGAGGATGGGGACATGATCACCACGGCCAAGCGAGGTGCGCTCTCTATTGAAAAGCTGGAGGCTATGACCGCCGTTTGCTCGGTGGGTCTGGACATGATCGCCGTTCCCGGTGATACGACCGAGGAGGTTATCTGCGGTCTGATCGCCGATGAGATCTCCATCGGCGTGGTCAACACCAAGACCACCGCCGTCCGCGTCATCCCCGCCGTGGGCAAGACCGTGGGCGACGAGGTGGATTTCGGAGGACTGCTCGGTACGGCACCCATTATGGAGCTTCGCCCCTATTCCCCCGCCAAGTTCATTCACAGAGGCGGCCGTATCCCCGCTCCCATCCACAGTTTGAAAAATTAAAATTCATCATATAGAAAGGCAGGAAACAAACATGAGTATTTTCAAGGCTTTCAAGGCAGTTGCAAAGGTTGGCGAGAAGATCGTCGATGCCTTTGAGAACGTAGTGGATTTTGCTGATCACATCATCCACAAGAAGGAATATGAGCGAAAGGCCAGAAACCGCAAGATCTTCTGGACCATCTTCCTCTCGGTGTTGGGCGGTATCGTGGTGGTTCTGCTGTTCCCCTACCGTCTGATCGTGAAGCGCAACGGTGACTTTGAGATCCGCACGCTGCTTCTCCGCGTCTACCGCAGAAGCGAGGATTACGATATTCCCGAGGGCGGCAACGAGGAATTTGACATTGCCGAGGCAACTGAAGAAGTTGACGCGATCGAGGCGTAAGTTCCGACACAAGGAGTAACGACATGGAATTATCGGACATTACCACCCCTGCGCTGGCCTATTTGGGTGACAGCGTGCTGGAGGTTTGCGTCCGCACCTATCTGGTGGCCGAGCGGGGACTTTCTACCTCGGCACACCTCAACCGCGCATCGCTGGATTTCGTGCGCGCCGCCGCTCAATCCGAGGCTATGGGACGTATCGAGCCCTGCCTCACCGAGGCGGAGGCCGCTGTTTATCGCCGTGGGCGCAACATGGGGCACGGGAACGTCCCCAAATCAGCGTCGGTGGCCGAATACCGCCGTGCTACGGGAATGGAGGTTTTGTTCGGGTATCTGTCTTTGCTGGGGCAGACCGAGCGGATCGATCATTTGTTCCGTGTGGGGTATGGGTTGAAGCCCGCTGATGCGATTTTACAACAACAAGCAGGAGAAGAACAACTATGAGTAACTTTCCCAAGGTAGTCCTGACGGTTGCCGAGGTGAGCGACAAACCCTACGAGATCGGTAAGATCGTAGTGGAGCTTCGCCCCGACAAGGCACCTAAGACTGTTGAGAATTTCCTTTCGTTGGTGGAGAGCGGCTTCTATAACGGGCTGATCTTTCACCGTGTCATCAAGGGATTTATGATCCAGGGTGGCGGCATGACCCCCGAGTTCGATCAGAAGCCTTGCAAGGCCATTCGCGGCGAATTCATCGCCAACGGCTATATGGCCAATGACCTGAAGCACAAGAGAGGCGTTCTGTCCATGGCTCGTACCAGCGATCCCGATTCGGCTTCCTCTCAGTTTTTCATCATGCATGAGGCTGCGCCTCATTTGGATGCCCAGTACGCCGCCTTCGGGCAGGTGACCGAGGGTATGGAGGTGGTGGATAAGATCGCCGCCTGCAAGACCGGCCGTTACGGCTACTATACCGACGTTCCCCGTGTGTGCATCATGATTACCGATGCCACCGTGGTGACCGAGTGATCAAACATTGTTTTCTACCGCCATCGCGGAAAAAAGAAATAAAATTTTTTGGAGGATACAAACCATGAAGAAGAAGAACACTGTTCAGACCAGCGATATCGTGCTGGTTGCTGCTGCTGCCGGCGCTGCCGCTGCAGGCGCTGTCATTGCCGTTTACGAGGCCCTGAAGTCCGAAAAGGGTCAGGCCGGCATCGCTAAGGCTAAGTCCGCTACCGTCGCTGCTGCCGGTAAGGTCAAGGAGACCGCTACCACCGCTGCCGGTAAGGTCAAGGAGACCGCTACCGTTGCCGCCAGCAAGGTAAAGGCTACCGCTGTGACCGCTGTTGACGCTGTCAAGGCTAAGCTGCCCAAGAAGGATGTCGCTTGCGAGTGCGAGTGCGAGTGTGAGTGCACCGAGGAGTGCGTTGAGGAGTGCGGCGCAGAGTGCGTTGAGGCTCCCGTTGAGGCTTGATCTACATAGCAATCTGAAAAGATTCGAAAAAGAAGAGTAGCGTAGAAGGGAGGGTATCGGAAAAGGATACCCTCCCTTTTGTCAAACGTAAGGAGAACCTATGAAAAAAATTGTTGTATTGGACGCGGGAACCCTGGGGGATGATTTGTCCCTGCTGCCGTTGGAGGCTGAAGGGGAAGTGACCGTCTACCGCACGTCTCCACCTGAGACTGTTCGTGAGCGTATCCGTGGTGCGGATGCCGTGATCCTGAACAAGGTCAAGATCGGGGAAGCGCAGCTTCCGGAGACGAATGCGCCCGGGATCATTTGCGTGGCTGCCACGGGCTTTGATAACATCGACTTGGAGGCTTGCCGCAAGCACGGGGTGGCTGTGGCCAACGTGCGGGGGTATTCCTCCGAGAGTGTGGCGCAGGTGACGGTGGGGTTGGTTCTGTCCCTCATCACCCATTTGCCTGCCTACTGCAAGGCCACCGCCGACGGTTCCTACACCCGCGGCGGAAACGCAAATATGTTGGTGCCCACCTACCACGAGATTGCGGGGATGACCTGGGGCGTCGTGGGGGCAGGGAAGATCGGCTCCCGCGTGGCTGACGTGGCGCGGGCGCTGGGATGCCGCGTGCTGACCAACCGCCGTCATCCCGACGGGGTGAGTGTGGATCTGGAAACTTTGCTTCGCGAGTCGGACATTGTGACGGTGCATACCCCGCTGACCCCCGAGACCAGAGGACTCATCGGAGAGAAAGAACTGTCCATGATGAAGGACGGAGTGATTCTGGTGAACATGGCCCGCGGAGCGGTAACCGATGAGGCGGCTGTGGCCGAGGCGGTGAAGTCGGGCAAGCTGGGGGCTTTGGGCTGTGACGTGTACAGCGTGGAGCCTTTCCCCGAGAGCCATCCCTTTTTCGCTATTCGCGACCGCGAGAACGTGCTTCTGACGCCTCATATGTCCTGGGGTGCGTATGAGGCGCGGGCGCGGTGTCTGGATGAAATGATCCTGAATATGCGGGCGTTTTTTGAGGGAGAGATAAGGAATCGGGTGGATATTTGACCCTGTGAAAGGAGGCGTGAGCCATGATGAGGGCAGAATACGGGCGGATCGTGGAGGCCATTGCGAAAAAAGCGCAGGCATTATGCCCCGATTCTCTGGAGCTGATTGGGGTTTACGGCTCCTGCGCCACGGGGGATACCCACGATAAGTCGGATCTGGATCTTCTGATATTGATTCGGGACGAGGCGGGGCGGTGTTTGGCCGATGCCTTTATTCTGGATGACTTGGGGATCGGGTTCGATCTCTACTGCACCACGTGGGAGAGTCTGGAGCGAGATGCGGATTGTGAGCATCCCTATCTGGGCAAGCTCATGGACTCCAAACTGCTTTGGGTGAAGGATTCCTCCGCGTCTGCGCGGTTGGAGGAATTGCGGCGGCGGGCGGCATCGGTGCTTTCCTCGGATGCCCGTTTTGAAAAGGCCTTTGCGGCCTTGGAAAAGGCCAAAGGGGAGCTGGGGGACTGCTATCTGGAGGAGTCTCTGTCCCGTGTACGGCTTCACGCCGCCGCCGCCATTCACTACCTCCTGGAGGCGGTGATGCTGTATCACGGCCGCTATTTTGGCAGGGGGGTGAAGCGTACCTTTGAGGAGATCGCCGCGCTGGCTCTGCCCTTTGATATGGAGGGGGCGGTGCTGAACGTGATCCGCGGAGAGGGGGCAGAGGATATCCGTAGGCGCTTGACCGCGCTTATGCGGACGGTGCGAGAGCATTTGGCCGTGAAGTCCCCCAAGGCCGCGCCCACGGCCGAGAATTTGACGGGTACTTATGAGGAGATGTTCTCCAACTGGAGAAACAAGATGGGGGAGGCGGTACAGAGGCGCGATCTCTTTTCCTCTTTTATGAACTCGGCTTCCTTGCAGTTCATGATGGATGACATTTCCGCAGAGGTGGATATATCCGAGCGGGATGCCATGGTGGGGTTTGATCCCTGTGATCTGCGGCGAAATGCAGAGGCTTTTGACCGTGTCCTTGCGGAGTATCTGGACGAGTACCGTCGGGCGGGGATTCAGCCGAGGCGGTTTGCCGACGTGGAGGCGTTCCTTGCTGATTATGTCGGCGGATTATGATGAAACAGCATAGAAAAGGCCGTGTATCCGGAATGGGTACACGGTCTTTTGTTATGGGAATA
>JAZRIF010000091.1:0-11830 GCA_045645165.1 Eubacteriales bacterium | reverse complement strand
TGCAAAAGTTGAAGATAACATTAGGTTTTTGAGGTGGCGGGCGGCTGATAGCCTCCCCTACAACCGAGATGATTACATCCCGCTAAACCCCAATTTACTTAATTCTCGCCCTTAACGGTAACCACGCGGCAACCGCCGGTGTAGCCCGTAGAGGTGACGTACTGGGGCACGCCGTTGGGGAACACGTCCTCGTGGTTGAAGTGGACGTGACCCGCAAAGACAGCCACAACGGGGGTATCCTCGGCCACGCAGACGGCGTTGTACAACTGCTGAACGCTGCCCCAATCGCTGCCCATGGCGCCGGGGCCCATGGTAATGTTGCGGCCTCCCCAGACCTTCTTGACGTCGGGAGCCAGCGTATCGGCGTGAAGCGGAACGTGAAGCAGGAGGATGATGGGCTTGTTCTTCTCATAGAGGGCGAGGAACTTGTTCACGGTCTCCTGAGTGACCACGTCGGAGCTGTTATCAATGGCAGCCACGATGAAGCCGTCGTACTCGGCGTAGGAGAAATAGGGGTCGCCGTTCGTCAGATCGTTGAACAGCGGACGGTTGGTGGTGACGGCGTTGCCCGTCATGTAGTCGTCGGAGTAGTTCCAGTCGTGATTGCCGAGGCAGAAGATGGACTTGGCTTTGACTCGATTGATGTTCTCATAGAGCAGGGCAATATTCTTCTCCGAGGGGAAATCGATGAGGTCGCCCGTGAGGAACAGACCGTCGGCCCCGATCTCATCGGCGTAGTCAAAGAGCAGGGGGAAACGTTCCTCGGCATAGAGGCCGTCGGCCATGAAAGAATTGCGGCGAGCGGTATTGTATTGCACGCGGGCAGCCGTCCAGGACTTTTTATCGGCATCCGAGAAGGCGGAGACGTGGCTGTCGGTGATATGCAGGAACTTGAATTCGCCCGTCAGACCGGGGATCTCCACAGTGGCGGTTCCGGGAGTAATCAGGCTTATACCCATCATTTTCATAGCGGTGATCTTATCCTTCACGAAGGTAATGGATTTCAGGTAAACCGTCTCTCCGGCGGCCTTGGGGCTGTCCACAAAGTCGAATCGGAGCTCGGTGAGGGTGCCATCGTAGGCTTCCTCCACCAGAGGCAGGAGTACGTACTGCCAGTCCTTGTTTCCGGTCTTGAAGGTACCGGAGGTGCGGACGGTCTGGGACTTCGCTCCTGACTTGTTGTAGGCGGTCACTTCCAGCTTGTTGTTGGTCACGCCCTCCACCTTCATGAGAACCAGCGCCGCACCGCAATCGTTCCAGGCTGCAGGCTGAAGCCCCGCCGCCTCCATATAGGCGGCGTAGTCGATCTTGACGAAAGGATCGCTGATGCGCTTGGCATCCGCCACAGAAAGCTTGAGCACGCTTCCCTGCTCGCCGTCCTGCACCACCTCGAAGGTGGCGGCGGTGTTGGGGTCAATGAAGGTTTCGTTGAGAGGCGTATCGCAGAAGGTCAGCACCAGCGCGTCGGTAGGCTTATCCGCAGGCAGGGTCTCGGCCTCGGTCACAGGCTCGGTGGGGGCTTCGGTAGCCTCCTCCGTAGCCGCAGGCGCAGTCGGTGCTTCGGTTGCGGGCTCGGTAGGCGCTTCGGTCACCTTGTCCGTGGGAGCATCGGTGGCGGGAATCGTATCGGCAGGGGTGCCTCCGTCACAGGCGCAGAGCAGGAACAAGCACGATAGCAGGGTCAAGGCGCAAATTGTCAAAAGGAGGTTCTTTTTCACGTTCACGGCGATTCTCGTTTTCATAACGGGATTCCTTTCCATATCGTATTACAGGTATTGCGCCTTCAATTCCTCAATCTCGGCCAGCCACAGGGCGCTGACGGCATCCGAGGGCATCGACCAGCCGCCTCTGGGGGAGACGCTGATGTCAAAGACAGCGGGGCCGTCGGGGAGACAGGAGCGCTTGAACTGTTGGGTAAAGAAGCGACGGGTGAAGGTCTCCAGCCACTTGAGAAGAGTAGCATCGTCGTAGGTTTCTCCCAACGCATACTGCGCCATGCGGAAGAGCTTGGCGGGAGTGAAGCCGTAGCGGAGCAGGTAGTAGAGGTAGAAGTCGTGAAGCTCGTAGGGGCCTACCAGATCCTCGGTCTTCTGGGCGATCTTCCCGCTTTCGTCGGCGGGGAGAAGCTCGGGGCTGACAGGGGTACCGAGAACATCGTACAGAGCCTCGGCCAACTTGGTGTTGCCTCTCTCCATTTCGGAGGCAGCAGCATAGGCGGTCAGCTCGCGGACAAGGGTTTTGGGAACGCCGCCGTTGACGCTGTACATAGACATGTGGTCGCCGTTGTAGGTCGCCCAGCCCAGCGCCAGCTCCGAAAGGTCGCCCGTACCGATGACCATACCGCCTTCGTCGTTGGCGATATCCATGATAACCTGAGTGCGCTCCCGCGCCTGGGCATTCTCGTAGGTCACGTCGCGAACAGCGGGATCGTGGCCGATATCTTTGAAGTGCTGATTGACCGCATCAAAGATATCCACGGTGCGGAAATCCACCCCCAGCTCCTCGCAGAGGACGGTGGCATTGGTCTTGGTGCGGACTGTGGTACCGAAGCAGGGCATGGTGACCGCCACGATGTCGGTGCGGGGACGATTCAGAGCATCCATGGCACGCACCATGACCAGGAGAGCCAGGGTAGAATCCAGTCCGCCCGAAATGCCCACCACGATCTTCTTCGCCCAAGCGGCGGTGATCCGCTTCTTCAGGCCGTTCGCCTGAATGGTGAGGATACGCTCGCAGATGTGGGCTCGGAGAACCGAGTCGGCGGGGGTGAAGGGATGGGGATCGATGAAACGGGTCAGATCCGTGTCTTCCACGCCAAGGGTAAAGTAGCACTCGGTGATCTCCCCGTAGGCCGAGTTATCGTAGCTGCTCACACGGCGATCGTGGATCATACGCTCGATATCCAATTCGGTGACGGTCAACCCATTGCCTGCGGCAAAGGGAGCAGACTCGGCAAGGATGCCGCCGCACTCGCAAATAAGACGGTGACCGCCAAAGACGTGGTCGGTGGTGGACTCACCTTCCCCTGCTTCGGCGGTGATGTAGCCGCACAGGGCATGGGCAGAGTGAGCCTTACCGGTCAGAAGGCGGTATTCCTCTGCGCCCACGGTCTCGGGAATAGCGGAGGGGTTACAGATGACCGTAGCGCCAGCCGATACGAGGCGGGCTGACGGGGGAACGGTGGCATACAGATCCCCACCCAACTCCACGCCAATGCAAAGAGCGGGCATAGACGTGCACACGAAAAGCTGCTTTGTACCAAGTTGGGTAAAGCTTCCGTCTCCAAAAATGTCATCAGCCAGGTTCATGGCAGGAGCGGGTGTAAAGACCCGACGCTCGGCGGGGGTGAGATGGGTCTTGGGCACCAAGCCCAGAACCACACCGCACGACACGGCAGCGGCACAGTTGTAGATCTTGCCGGCAAAGGCTACGGGCAAACCGACAATGCTGATCAGGTCCAGCTCCGCGGTAGCCTGCGCATAGCTTTGCAGGGCTTCCCGCGCACCTTGCAGCAGGCGGTCGTGGGCGTAGAGATCGCCGCAGGTGGCTCCCGTGAGGCAAAGCTCGGGGAAGGTCAGCACCTTGACCCCCAAGGCGGCGGCCTCGGCCGCCAATGCCGCGCAGGCGGCGGCGTTATGGGTAGGATCGGCCAACCGAACCACAGGGGTAGCGGCGGCAACCTTGATGAATCCGTGTTGCATATATACCTCGTTTCCGCCCCGAACGGGGGCATGGATATATTCTGTAGTATTATAACAGATTTTTGGAAATATATCAAGTGTTTCGGAATAGGTTTTTACAGAAAAAAGTAAAAAAAGCACCTCACCCATGTGATACGGGTGAGATACTTCTTGAAGTTTGACAGTGAATGCAAAAAAAAGCCAATCAGAGTTCGTCAGCGGGAGCTCTGCCCCCGCCGATAAACATCCATTCACCGTCAATCCATCTCTTCCAGCACGTCGCAAAGAGTACAGGGAGTGACGGTATGCCGCACAAGAAGGCGAAAAATCCGCTCGGCACGTACCGTATCTTCTCCGAGGACATACATACGGGAGCAGCCCGTGTTCTTCATCTCCACGGCATAAACCGGCGGACGATGAACGACAGCGCCAACCTCCATGCACCACAATCGGCAATGGATCTCCCCATGTCCGGGAATGGTGTAGCGTGCTTCGGTCAGCTTGCGCAAGATCAGGCGGGTGGGCGGCGGTGGTTCATCAGCGGTATCTCGAGTATCTTTATGGGAGGGATTCGTCATATTCATTGATCTTCTCCAACACGATTCATGATGTACACACGCCGGAAAGCGCGCATCTCCTTTATTATACCACCCGTCAACAGCTAAAAAGATATACAAAAATCCCCCTTTTGTGCAGAACACAAAGGAGGATACTGGCTATATTGGGAAAACAGGCATGCCAAAGCGGTGGATTTCCCGCCGCTACCTTAGTATTGACACGTAAAGCAGTCATTTCCCGAGCGTTCCACAACGGCTTTACCAATATTTACTCCTTGAAATATTGCATATTTTCCTGTATAATAGCCATGTATATTCGATTTTCTTCTCATTTTCCGTCATTTTGATTCTATAATACCGCAGTGTTTCCGACATAGTCCGCAAAGACAAAAGCCACCGTCAAAGGAGTCCCTATGAAACATATTATTCTATCCAAAGTCCACACGTCCGCCGGGAAGCTGCTTCTGGCAGGACATATCATCATCCTATCGGCCCTGTGCGATTTTGCCGCACGGCTGGCATCAGGCTCCCCCGAGCATTTGCTCTACTTGGAATCCTTTATCGGATCCGTTTCCTCCGCTGCTGTGATCCTCTGGGGGGTCTCTCTGGGGTGGGAGTGGCTGGACAGAAGCAACCACGCAACCAAACAGTGATTTTATCTCATTTTGTGAAAATTCAACTTTGCTTTCACAATTTGAGATATAATAAAAACATCTCAAAATAAGATATTTTCGGAGGATTCGTATGAGGTTAAAGGATATTCGAGAGGATCGTGATCTGACTCAACGAGAAGTGGCGGAGCATCTGCACATCCGTCAAAACACCTATTCCCAGTACGAAAACGGGCAGAGAGGCCTGCCCATTGACACCCTCATCAAGCTGGCTCGGTATTTTGGTGTGTCCACCGATTATATTCTGGGGCTGACCGACGAGTCGAGACCCTATCCGCCGGCAACCTGAATGCACGACCCGCGGTTCGCGCCGCGGGTTGTTTTGATGCTTATATACACCTCATAAGGCGTACGCAAGTATATTATACACCCTTTCAGATATAATGTCAATATGTAATCACACATTTTTTCATTATTTTTGGAGGGGTTTATGGACGCATATCAGCGATTGCGGGATTTACGCGAAGATCACGATCTGAAACAAGCGGATATCGCCAAGCTGTTACAAACGACCCAAGAGCAAATCAGCAAATACGAGATGGGCAAGCAAATGATGGGGATCGACAAGTATATCAAGCTTGCGAAATTCTATAACGTCAGCCTGGACTACCTGACGGGGCTGATCGATACACCGAAAAAGCTGTATTGAAACCAAACCGAGCGCCCCACAGGGGTGGCTCGGTTTTTTCGCGTTACACCTCAAATTTTTTCAAAACCTGTTGACAAACGATATTGAATGTGCTATAATATGTCCTTGTTTGACAAAAACACCCCAAATATTTTTTAGGAAAGGAATTCCACCATGAACAAGAAAATTATCCTTCTTCTGGCATTGGTTGCCGCCCTGACATTGGTTTTCGTGGCTTGCACCGAGAGTCCTGATCCCGCCGATACCACCGTCACCACCGACGCCGCCACCGAAGCTCCTGCCGAAGAGACCACCGAAGCTCCTGCTGAGGAGACCACCGAGGCTCCCACCGAGGAGACTACCGAGGCTCCCGCCGAGACCACTGAGGCTCCCGTCGAGACCACCGAGGCTCCTGTTGAGGAGACCACCGCCGAGCCCGAGACCGAGGCTCCTGACAACAGCCTGAACATCGACCTGACCACCGTCGGCATTACCGGCAGCTACCCCACCGTGGATGTGCCGATCAACGCCGGTTCTCTGGGGCTGACCGAGGGTCACGTGATCACTCTCCACTACGGCTCCATTAACCTGGGTGAGATGGATCTGTCTCAGTACAGCAAGGTCACCGTTACCTACGCTACCCCCTGCGGTGTGGCAAACGGCCAGGATATGAACGCCGAGTACGAGGCTACCGGCAAGCGCGTTCTGCTTCTGAACGCTCCCTCCGAGATCCAGGCAGGCTCCGCTTTCGAGTATCTGCCCGCTGAGGATGCCATCATCACCACCGCTCCCTACGAGATCTCTCCCGTTTACAGCCAGATCATGACCGTGGAGATCGACCTGACCAACGTTGATTACAACGGCCAGCTCTACCTCTCCTTCGATTTCCGTAACGCTGACAACGCGTTCGGCGCACTGGGCTATCTGGTGTTCGTGACCAACATTGCCTTCGCGTAATTCCCTGCCGTAACAAAATCAACCCCTTGCCTTTCGGCAAGGGGTTTTCTGTGTTTATGGGGATTCAGTATTCCGCCAACATCTCGGCAAGCCTTGCTTCGGCCTCATCGGCACGGAGTCTGTCAGCGGCGTAGGCTTTTCGCAAAAGCTCGCCGGGCACATGCTCGTCGTACTTCTCAAAAATGGGTACTTCCCCGCTCTGCACCAAAGACTCACAGTCGATGCCGTCGGTCTCTGCGATGCCGCAGAGATGGGTGAGCAGGTCGTAGTCGTTCCCTCGTTCCATGCGGAAGGTCATGTAGTAGCACCCCTCGAATTCCAGATTGCTGATCTTGCAGAGGGAGGAATTACGGGCGATGAATTTCCGCAAGGTGCGGAAGGAGCGGGTACCCAACCAAGGGAACAAGCACCATGTGTAGCCACCGAGGGAGACCAAGGAATGCTCCAGCATCCCCGTGTTGCGGGCGACGTGGCGAGCGACCTCGATTCTCTTCTGCGCGTTGGGCTTCAGGTAAGGGTAAACGGTGTCTTCTTCGAGAATGCGGCGCATTCTCTGTAGGATCTTGGTGTGGATCTCCCCGAAATCTCCCGGCCAGGAGACCTCCATTTTGCCATCCACCTGCTTGACGTAGATCAGCTTGCGCTGGATATCCAGCTCCTCCACCTCCCAGACCCGCCCCGCAAGGGCGAATCGATCCCCCACAGGGGGCGGAGTGGTGATGGTGCCGATCTCATCCGAGCCCGCGCGGACGGTAAAATCCTCGGAGTCCTTGAACACAGCATAGAACTTGAAGCTTTTCAGCAAGCGCTCACCGGCCATGCCGACGATCAGCCCCTTTTCCTCGGTCATCTCCATAAAGTCGTGTTCGATCATAGAGACCATGAGGGTGCGGTAGTCCTCCTTGGTGACTTCCGCGAAGGGGGGGAGGGACAGCACCCGCTCGGCCAGGCGGCGGGGGGTCAATTCTCCCGAGGCGGCCAGCATGGACAGAGTCTGGTGGAAGAGCAGACTCATGGGCATCTTGCGGCGCAGGGGCGGCTCGATGAAACGCTCCTCGATGTAGAGCTGAATGATGGCAATGCCGCGAAGCAATTCCCACGGAATGAGCTGGGGCAATGGGGTATTGGGCAGGGGATCCTCCTCGCGGAAGACCATCATCATTTCGGGGGGCTCACCCCGTCTGCCCGAGCGCCCAAGCCGTTGCAAAAACGACGATACGCTGTTGGGCGCGCCGTTCTGGAGCACACGCTCCAAGCGACCGATATCGATGCCCAGCTCCATGGTTACGGTGGCGCAGGTAACGGCGAAGATCTCCTCGTCCTTCATCTTGGCCTCGGCTTCCTCGCGGATAGAGGCCGACAGGTTGCCGTGGTGAATGAGGAACACGTCCTGATCCCCCCGCGCCTTAGCGATCTGGCGGAAGGTGGCGCAGAGGTATTCGGTCTCCTCGCGGGAGTTGGAGAAGACGAGAGATTTCTTATCCTTCACGCAGTCGTACATATACTCGTAGCCCGCGTCAAGGGGATGGGCGGCAGTCCGGGGCAGAGCGGATTCCACCATAGACGCGGCGACACCCATGGCGGTAGATAGGTCAAGCGCTTTGTCAAAGTCGGTAATGCCGTCGTCCTCGGCGCAATCGTCTTCTTGGGTATCGGCAGGCTCGGCGGCCTGATTATCCTTGGCATTCTGTACATAAAAATGCTCCAGACCCAAGCGCCAGCGGATCTTCCCTTCCTCGAATGTGGGAACATCCACGGGGATATCCGTGTCCCCTGCCAGCCAATCGGCGGCGAGGTTCGGGTCTCCGATGGTAGCAGACAGGCCGATGCGGCGGGGGGTACGGCCAATGAGGTGGCCGATACGGGAGAGCTGGCAGATGATCTGGTTGCCGCGGTCGGTGCCCGTGAGGGTATGGATCTCGTCGATGACAATGTAGCGGAGGTCACCGAAGAGCCGTAGGATGTCATTGGAGCGGTTGATCAGCATGGCCTCCAGGGATTCGGGGGTGATCTGGAGGATGCCCGATGGCTTTTCCAGCAGCTTTTTCTTGTGGGACTGAGCCACGTCGCCATGCCAGCGAGTCACCCGGATGCCCGTCATGTCCAGAAGCTCCTCCATACGGCCGAACTGGTCGTTGATGAGGGATTTCAAGGGGCAGATGTACAAAGCCCCTACGCTCGCGGGCGGGTTCTCGCAGAGATCGGAGAGGATGGGGAAAAAGGCCGCCTCGGTCTTGCCGCTGGCGGTGGAGGACGTGAGCAGGAGATGGTGGTTCGTGAGGAACAACGTCCTCGCCGCCGCCACCTGCACCCCACGCAAAGACTCCCAGCGGTGGGTGAAAATGTACTCGCGGATGAACTCGGGGAAGCGCTCGAATATGCGGTCAGCTTCGGTCATAGGGGCTCCTGTCTGGAGAGCGGGGGGCGGGGGAGCGTGCCTCCGGCGGCCTAAAACCTTTTTGTAAAAAGGTTTTAGGAATTCCAAAAACTTTAGAATAGGGTGCTGTGATCAGTATGCGCGGAACATATCCTCAATCGGCTTAATGTGCGCGCCCGTGAGCTTATGCTTACGGATGACCTCGGCCACCCGCTCGCTACACACAAGGACGGCGGGAAAATCCCCCACGCGGCAGATGTCGTGGCCGCTCCAAGTCTCCATATCCAAGGCGGCGGGGACGGTATACAGCCGCTCACGGCTCCATTCATACTGCCCGCAGGCGGGACAGAGGTTCTTTTTCTTCAGGCGCATGGCGGGGAGGTCAAGCTCGACTTTGCCTATGATGGGAGCGCGGTAGTAGACGGGCTCGGTCACGGGGGAGATGTGTGCCCCTGTTGTGCGTACGACCGCCACAGGCTCAATCTCGCCCAAACCGCTGATCCCTGCCTCGCAAAGCAGGTCTATAACTCGCGCAGAGTAGAGAAAGTCACCTACAGGTACACCCGTAAACTCCAAAAAATCGGGATATTTCGCCCCGCCCTCCACCTCATATTCGTGGGGAGAGATGCGGGGGAGGAAGGTCACGACCTCACGTCCGCATGAGGAGCAAGAGGTGCGGTCAAAGCCTGTAAAACCGCGATCCCGCCAGGCGTAGGCGTAGCGGTTGGAGGAGCGAATGGTCAGAATGTGGAGCATGACGGTCTCCTTTCGGGCGGAAAGCAAATTGGGATTCGGCGGGGAGACAAAAAACGTTATAGGGCGGGAATATTTTCCCCGCTAAGCTGCAATTTCCCTTTAGAGGAAGAATTGCAGGACGGACAAGATCAGAGCCGCGGCCGCCGTGATCAGCGCGGCCACCGAAATACCCTTGACCTGCTTGAGCGCCTGATCGTGGAGGCGATCCATTTCCTGTTGGCGCTTGAGCAGATCATCCTGCTGAGCGTTCTTATCCATGCTTTGTGCGATCAGAGAATCGTGCTCGGCATCCTTCTTCATCTGCTCGGCATCCACGCGGTGAATGCTCTCGATCTCACGGCCGTGGGTACGGACGGTCTTCTTGGTCTCGGCCAGCACGCCGTGAATGTCCTGCTGAGACAGGGCGGGAGTCTCTTGGTTCAGTTCGGTGTTTTGCATATTGTTCTCGTTCATGGGATTACCTCCAATGTATGTTATATAATTATTTTCAATAGGGGCAGGAGAAAGAGGGGTTCTGCACCTGACCCCGATTCAGGAACCTCTTTCAAGAGGTTCCTGAAAAATCTTCAAAAGCTTTTCAAACAGGGACTCATCTTTTCCCTACCTCAAAAATCCAGATCCTCGGGGTTGAACTTCTTTCGTTCCTCAACAGGAGCTTGGTTGCTTCCCTTCTCCGCCGCCGTGGGTGCCCAGGCATCGTCGGGGTCACTGTCCTCGTGCTTGAGGGTCACCGCAGCCCCCACCACCTGCTCGAAGGTGGCCTCGGGGTTCTGCATAAGGATATTCAGGACGGTCATATAGTCGCGGAGCATCTCGCGGGGGGTGATCATGCTGTCGGCGCCCGCGCGGGAGAGGCAGAGATTCAGGAAGGAGAGCTGCTGGGCATCGGTGATGCGGCAATCCCAATTATAGAACTGGGCATAGAGGGCAGTCACGCGGCGGATCAGCGCCAACAGCTCGTCGTCGGCCAGACGGCGCAAGCGGATCACGGGGCCTATGAGATTCTTGAATCCCTCCAGGGCAAAGCGGCTGTCGCAGAGGCGGGAGCGCAGAGCCTCGTAGGAGAACAGGCCTCGGCGGGGATCCTCGAGGAACTGAGGCGTACCGCCGAAGACGATACCCAGACCGGGGGCTCGGCCTTGGAGCGTGTCGTTGAACATGGACAGGATCTTTTCGTAGTTGTTCTCGCGGCTAACGCGGTGGGTGATCTTGTAGAGGTTCACGCACTCGTCGATAAAGACCATCAATCCGCGATAGCCCATCTTGCGTACCAGCGCCGCCCAGAGCTTGAGGAAATCGTACCAGTTGTCGTCGTCGATGATGACCGACACGGGGAAGCCCAACTCGGATCGGGCCTCTGTTTTGGTAGAATACTCGCCCCGAAGCCAGCGCAGACAAGCCGACATACGGAGTCTGGCGATCTCGCCATCCTCGCGATAAGCCTTATAGTAGGCGGTGATGACGCGGGCAAAGTCGAAGCCGCCCACGAGAAATTCCAGCTCCCTCATGGTGTCGCTGACCTTGCGGGTCATAAGATCGTCGAAGCGGGGATCCTCGGGGGAGACGCTGCCCGAGATCAGCTCATCCTGCATCATGCCGATCCAGCGGGCGATGAGCTTGGGGAGAGCGCCACCGTCGGGGGAGGCCTTGGAGGCAAGATTCTTCATGAGCTCGCGGTAGGTGGCCACACCCGACCCGCCGCTGCCATAGAGCCGTCTTTCGGGAGAAAGGTCAGCGTCGGCGGTGATGAAATCCCGCTCCAGAGCGTAGCCGCGGATGAGCTGGATGAGAAAGCTCTTACCGCTGCCGTAGCGACCAATGAGGAAACGCATGGCTCCCCCTCCGCCATCGATCTGCTCCAGGTCGGAGAGGAGGGCAGCAATCTCGTCCTTACGGCCGATGGCGATATAGGGCGCTCCCGCGCGGGGGACGACGCCAGCCGAGACCGACGACAAGAGGGAGCCCAGCACGCGGCGGGGGACTTTCACTTGATTTTGATTGGTGTTTTCCATATATTTTCTCCGTTTATTGGATTGGGAAAGGAAATTTTGGTGTAACGATGCGGGTGGTCAAATTTGGGTTTGTCGAGGGGGCTTTGCCCCCTCGACCCCCACCAAAGAACTTTTTGAAAAAAGTTCTTTGGAATCTCAAAAACTTTCAAAAAGGGTTATTTATCAATATCTTTTTTGAAAGTTCTTGAAGGG
>JAZRIF010000090.1:0-18883 GCA_045645165.1 Eubacteriales bacterium | reverse complement strand
CGGCGGCGGGGTCACCAAGAAAACCTGACCCCCCCCCCCACCAAACAAAACCCCCCACCGTCGGGTGTGCCTTTCTGTATGTTGGGAATTTGCTCGTCTCGGCTTACGCACCTGCGGGACGGAAATTCTCGTAGGTCTTGATATCCGACTCGGAAATGCTGGGAGGGGTCTTCTTGAAGGCTCTCTCAAACATATCCCGACGCAGAGGAATGGGGGTACGGCTGTTCTTTTCCTCGATCTCCTCCAGCGCGAAGCGGCAAGCCTCCTCGATGACACCACAGAGGTTTGCGGCGGAATAGTAACCCTTCTCGGTAAACTCGCCCAACTCGGTGTAGTGGGTAATGTCCCGCTCGGACATGTTCAGAATATCGTCGATGGTCAGACCGGCCTCCAGCTGGATGCCCTTCAGCTTGCCCTCGATGATGGCACGCTTGGCGGGCATATCCGGCGGGGGAACGTGTACCAGATGGGAGAAACGCTTGTAGCGGAGGTAGGCCGCATCAATGATGTCGGGACGGTTGGTGGCCGCGATCATGATACGGTTATTGCTCTTACCGCCAAAGCCGTTGATGCGCTGCAAAAGCTCGGTGGTAACGGCAGACTTGTAATCCTTGGTGTCCGAGCTTCTCTTACTGAAGATGGACTCACACTCATCCACGAAAAGCACGGCTCCATCGGGGCAGGATTCCAGCTCGTCGAAGATCTGCTTGACGGCCTGCTCGGATTCACCGACGTAGGACTTGAAAATATCCGCAGGGGTGACGATGAACAGGGGCAGATTCATGGCGTTGGCAATAGCCTCGGCGAACATGGTCTTACCCGTACCGGGCGCACCGTAGAGCATCATGCCCAAACCACCCTGCAGGTGGTAGTACTCCAGAATATCGGGATTCTGTGCCATGAACATAAAGCTCTTGACCAGCTTCTTGACACCCTCCAGACCCTTCACGTCGTCAAAGGTAGTGGTGGGGATCTTACTGCTCATGACCGAGCCGTACTCCTTGGCGCGAGCCGCCAGCTTGCGGCTCTCCTCGGCGTAGCGCTCGATATCCTCCTGATTCACGCAACGCTGGCTCAGCGTAAAGGCGATCTGGGCGGCGTGAGAGTAGTGGGTACGCAGCTCCCGCTTCTCCTCGTCCCGGATATCCTTCTTGTCGTTGCGGCCGTTGAGGATTCTTCGGATGTTGTTCTTGACTTCCTCGTATTTGACCTTCAGACTTTCGATGGTGTCATTTCCGGGAGCCGCGGGCTGGGAGCCGTTGGCGGCCGAATCAGACGCATTCGGTTTTGTAATTTTCATTTCGGGCTCCTTTATTTATCCAAGGATTCGATCAGAGCAGACCGTCCAGGCCGCTGTCTCCGCCGCTGGGAGCAGACTTAGGTGCCGAAGGAGGAGGCGTATAAGAACCGCCGGAAGAACCGCCCTGGCCGTTCAGAATACCTCTGACCATATCCATACCGCGACCCGAGGCCGCAGTGGAGGTAGTCTGAGACTGCGCATTCCTGGCTCTGCTCTTCTCGCGCTTCATGTTCATCTTGTTCATGATGCCCGAAATACTGCCGCTCATCTTCTCGTACATACCGGCAGTCTCGGCGGCCATCTCGATGCTGATCTTCATCTGATCCAGCATGGTCTTGACCGTCTTGCGGTTCTGTGCCATAGCCTTTCTCATCATGAAGCGATGCTTGATGGGATTGGTCTGGCGGCTCGCCATCTCCATCATCATGCCGCTGCTCATCTCCAAAGAGGTGTTCATCAAATTCATGGAGTGGAAAATGATCTCGTTGGCCACATTGAACGCCGTGATAACCTCGATGATATCCTGCATCTGCAGAGACAGATCCAGGAAGTTGACGAGCAGGCTGGTGCGCCAGTCGTCCTCTCCGTACTTCTGATAGAAATCGGCGGCCTTTGTAGCCAGTTCCTGCAGCTTGGCATCGAATTCACGCTTCTGACGCTCAAACTTCAGCTTCTGCATGCTCTTATCTGCGGCCTGTTGCATTTCCGACACGGCGGAATCATTGTTATCAAATTGCTTGAATGCCTGCTTCGACATAACAGTTACCCCTTTTTTTCAATATAGTGAAATGTCCGGAATCAAAGGATATCCGAGAGCAACGTATGCTCGGTTTCCTGCTTTTCCTCGGTTGCATTGTCCAGAGACAGAAGGGCATCCAGAAGGCTTCCCTCTTCCTTCTCTTCTTCGACAGGGAGATTGGCCTCTCTGAGCTCCTCGTTCATCTGGTCTACCTCGGCCAGACGCTCCTCGATCTTACGGATGTTCAGATCACCATTGGTGTTCATGATGCCGCTCTTGACCATGGTTTCCTGCAGCTGGGCAATACCCTCAGCCACTTCGTTGGAGGAAGCATTATTGTTGATGATACTGACAAGCTTGGCGCAATCCACCTGAGCGAAGATCGCGTAGATATGCAGGCGGTTGTTCTTGACCATGTTGTAGAGGCGACGGATGGGCTTTTCGATCTTGCGGATCAACTCGCGGCGTCTGGTAACCTCCTCGCGAGAGACCACGTCAGCCTTGATACGCTCCATGTCGTACTTGATGTAATCTTCCTGATCCTTCAGATCCTGCAGATCGTATTCCGCATCCTCGCGGCTCAAAGCACCGCTCTTGAAGCGGGAGACGATATCCTGCTTTCTGCGCTCAATGTCACCCAGACGGGCGCGGCACTCTCTGAGCTTGTCGTTGGAGCCGTTGTCGCGCATGTTTGCGGTTTCTTTGGCGTAGATATCGCAACGGTTGAGGAACATTTCCACATTCTGTCGGATACTCACGCTCAAAATGGCCTGTGCCAGATCGTCCACGGGGATCTCATAGCAATCCTGAGGCTTGGCGTGGATCAGGGTAGGCTTGCAAAGCGTCGACCACTGACGGACCGTGCGCTGGATGCCTCGCAGCATATCCACCGAGGTTGCATCGTACATACCGTTGGATCTGGCCAGCTTGATACGCCAGGAACGGATCTGGGAAACCACCTCATTGTAGTTCTCTGCGGCCTGCATACTGCTCACGTCCATGACGTTTTCCAGCGATACAATGATCTCGTCGATGATCTTACGGCAGGTCTTCATGTTGGTCGCTTCCACGCCGGTCTGGGTCTCGCTGGGGTTCTGCATAATACGCATACCCTCCTTGGCAGACTCCAGGTAGTCCCGCACGTTATCACACATGCTGAACGCAGGACGGAACTGACGGCTGGTCTTGACGTTATCCATGCATTCGCGCTTCTCAATACGAAGGCGCTCATAGGTCAGGGAGCGACGGTTATCCTCACCGAGCTTGACCGCGATATCGGACAGATGCTCGATGGTTTTTTTCATGTCCTTGGTAAATTCGCTGTTGATACCGTGACGGAGCAACTGATCGATGTCCCCTGTGATCTCGTTAAACAGAGATGCTCTGGCCTCATCCGGGAATCCGCGCTGGATCGCAGTCGAAAACTGCTTGCTGTACTTAATTTTGTTCGCATCCATCGCAGCCGTCAGACGCGCTACGGTTTCACGACTCATAATTCTTCTCCTCCGCTACTGATTTTTCGAGCCAACGCCTTGGTGGCCTCGATAATATTCTTTTGTTTCATGTAATGGTAAATATCGTCGTCATAGAACGTGTAGAAGTCATGGGAGCCGTTGTCCAGCATGATCTTCAAAAGGTCGGTGCCCATGCGGTTGTAAATGGTCTTGCGAACCTTGTCGCGCTTACCCTGGCTACCCAGATACTGATGACCGCCGTTGTTGTTGAAGAAGAACACGTAGATCTCCTCCTCATCAGTCAGGTCGTCCACCATGGTCTCCACCGAGTTCTGGGTGGACAAACGGCTGAACATAGTCTCGCCATCGCTCAAATGCTTGCACTGGATGTAGGAAAGCAACAGTTTCTTATTGGTCGTCAGCCAGTACAGGGCGTAGGGTACCTTACGCTCTTTTCCGGGAAAGGGCCTCTTATACAGCTTGATCAGATCCCCCACCGTCATGCGGAAAGCGCCGAACAAAGGAGCTCTGTGTTTGTCCAGACAGGAGCAGAACACGCCGAAAACACGCTCCACGTAGCTGAGACGCTCGTCCGTGCTGCGGGAGATGGTCATATCAATGGCGATACCCAGCTCATTCTGTACTCGGTCAAAGTTATCGCGCAGACTATACGTATCGTTCTCCTGCAGCTCCGGAGGAACCACCGAGAGCATTTGCAGCATACTATACGCCGTCTGCTTGCGGAGCTCATCCCACTGTACAGGAGGAAGCCCCGGCTCGGTCTCTACGCTGGTCATGCTGTTGTAGCAGAGCATGCTGTAGTAGTCGTATGCGATCTTAAAGCGTGTGTACTCGCTACAGTTGGTACCGATATAATCCTTGTCAAAAAAGTATGCCAATCTCGCCAAGGCTTTGGGGTTACCCATCTGTGCCGATTGACGGCACAGACGGGTTGCTTTTTCAATCATAGACGGATCCGCCGTTCCCTCGTGGTTGAACAACCAGTTGGAGAACAGGATTTCCGACTGTCGGAACAGCTCCTCGTTGTTGTGGGTCACAATGAACTTATCCATGTGCGTCACAATGGGAGCGCGGCACGAGGGACACGACCAGGAGCCATCGTACAATTCAAGCGGTGTGACTTCTTTGCCACACTTGGTGCATTTCATCTCCATAGTATCTTACTCCTCCCGTTCTTATTCTTCCGACACGGCGGGTGTTTCGACTTCGTTGATCACGAATGCGTCGTCGGAAACGTAGGTGATCTCGTAGTTCAGTGCCTTACCGGAATTCTCCAGCTCGACCGTCAGGGTATATGTGCCCGCATCGGTCGCATCGGCAGCACTGCCGCCGTAAATGGCGATGAAGTCGTTCTTGGAATCGCTGCTTGCCAGACCCTCCAACGTGAAGTCGAAGGTACCACCGACCACACCGGCCTCGTAATCACGGTCGGTTGCCACGGCTGTCACCGTCAGAGCTCGCTTGGTGATCTCGCAGGTTGCAGACTGGTAGGTAATGTCGTAGTTGGCCGTCACAGCGTTGTCAATCAGGGTGATGGTCAATTCGCCCTCGCCGACGTCCGTCATGGTTGCAGCATTGCCGCCCCAGATGGGATCGCCCAAAGACTCCTTGGTATCACCGGAGACCAGGCCGCTCACGTCAAAGTCATGCACAAAGGTCGTTCCGTCGTAGATCTTGCTCTGGCTGTGTGCCGTAACCGTCAACGCCTTCTTGTTGATGATACAGGTAGCGGGGATGTAGGTGATCTCATAGTTCGCCGTCACCGCGTTGTTGGGCAGAGAGACCGTCAGCTCATGAGAGCCGGCGTTCTTCTGGGTATAGGCCGCGCCACCCCAGGTGGGCGTACCCAGCATAGCCTTGGTCTCGCCGTTCACCAGACCGGTCACGTCAAACGCAAAGCTATCGAAGCGCTTACCGTCATAGGTCTTCTCTTGTCCGTGCACCGTAACCGTCAGATCCTTCTTATGGATCACGCAGGTAGCGGTATTGTAGGTGATCTGGTAGTTAGCCGTCACCGCATTATTGGGCAGAGAAATCTTCAGCTGGTAGGTACCCGCCGCACTCTGGCTGGTGGCCTCACCGCTCCAAGTGGGAGTGCCCAGCATGGACTTGGTTTCACCGCTCACCAGACCCGACACCTCATAGGTAAAGCCGCTGAAGCCGGTTCGGTCGTACGTCTTTTCCATGTTGTCGGGGGTGACCGTCAGGTTAGCCTTTCGAATGGTAAAAGTCGTAGACGTGTAGCTCGCGGTGTAGTTCTGGAGAGTGGTCGAGAATTTCACCGACAGGGTGTAATTACCGGCGTTCTTCGCGGTCAAAGCCGTTCCGCTGTACTGAGGCTCACCCAGAAGCGCATCCGTATCGTTCCCCACGAAGCCCTCTGCCACGTAAGTAAAGGTGCCGCCGGTTGTACCGTCATAGACACGGTTTTCAGCCTGAGCATAGATATTCAAGGGCGCGGGAGTGATCCGCAACGTACCATTGGAGTAAGACGTGATGTTGTAGTTCTCGTTTCCGGGCAGCGTCACAGTCATGACGTAGCTGCCAACGTTCACGGCTTTATAGCCGCTTCCGCCGAAGGAGGGCTCACCCAGAACGTCTCTGGCCTCACCGCTCACAAGACCCGTCACCGTATAGTTGAAGGTATTCGTGGGTTCGCCGCTATAAACCTTATCGCTGTCGGGAATCGAAACCGTCACGTTCTTCTTGTTGATCACGTATGTGCCATCCACGTAGGTGATGTCGTAGTTGTTGCTGACTGTATTGGCAGGGATCTTGACCGTCAGGGTATGAGTGCCGGCGTTCTTATTGGTGGTCGCTTCGCCGCCATAGGTCGCAGTGCCCAGCTGGCTTGCGTACTCACCGCTGATCATTCCCTTCGTCTGGAAGGAGAAGCCGGATCCAACCCTGCCGTCGTAGGTCTTGGAACCGCCCACAGCCGTCACCGTCAGAGGAGCCTTGTCGATGATGACCTGACCGGACACGTAGGAGATCTCGTAATTCTTCGTCACCGAGTTGGACGGCAGAGCGATGTTCAGCACGTGGGTGCCCGCATTCTTGTTGGTCTTACCGGCGCCGCTGTAGGTAGGAGTACCGAGGGAGGCCTGGGTTTCGTTATTGACCAGACCCAACGCAGTAAAGCTGAAATTGGTAAAGGTCTTACCGTTATAGACCTGTTGACCGCCCACAGCCGTCACCGTCAAGGGAGCCTTGTTGATGGTCAGCTTGGCCGTATTGATCTTAACAGAATAGTTATTGTACTTGTCAGCGCCCACAGATGTAGCCGCAAGGGTATACGTGCCCGCATTCGTACCGGTCAACGCCGCACCGCTGTATTTCAGAGACAGAACCTCTTCGATGGTATCGGTGGAGGCCAAACCAATGTGCGTAAAGGTATAGGAATCCGAAGGATAGATCTGACCGTCGTAGGTCTTGGTGGCGTTCGTCACGTTCACCGTCAGGTCACGCTTCTGAATCGTCAGCTTACCCGTAACGATGCTGATCGAATAGTTGCCGGACTTAACCATAGGAACCACATCCGCATCAATGGTGTAGCTCGTCGTTCCGGCATTGATTGCCGTAGTTGCATCGCCTTTATAGTCCAGTTCGAAGATCTCTTCCGCCTTATCCGATCCCTGCAGGCCATCGGTCTTGAAGGTAAATGCGGAATAGGTCAAGCCGTCGTAGGTCTTGATCTTGCTGTCCAGCGTAACCTTCAAAGATTTGGGCGTAATGGAAAACTCAGCAGACGTGGAGGAGCATTGGAACTCATAGTTACTGTTCGCAGGAAGCTTCGCCGTGATCATGTATTCACCTACGTTGGTCTCTTTGCCCTCGTAGATCATGGTGCTCAGAACCGCGTCCTTATCCGCCGAGATCCAGCCGACCAGACTGGAAATCGTACGGCCCTGATCCTTGGCGTTATATACGAACGAATTGGTAGAATTCCAAACGATGGAAGTAATGGGTCTGCGGGTGATCGTGTAGGTCATCTCGGTTTCCCGCAGGCGGTAGTTCTGGTTGGAGGTGGAAGCCTGGGCGGTGTAGTTCTCACCGGCGTTCTTCTGCTTGCCACTCACTACGATGTCCAGAGCACCGTCGTTATTCAAGCCCATGACCGAAGCCGTAGGCGCGTGGAGATCTCCGTCATACACGAAGGAACGCGTGCTTCCCCACTTAACGTCAATGGAATAGGGCGTAATGGTGACTTCCTTGGATATGTCTGCAGCAGCAGCCTTATACTTGGTGTCGGTATCGCCGTACAGCTCCAGGGTAATGGTATACTTTCCTGCGTTACGAACGCTATCCTGAGAGAGGCGCGCGCTGATGACGTCATCGTTGATGGCATCGTAAGCGTGAACCGTAATGGGCTTATCCTCTGCCGAGTATACCGTATTGGCGGGAAGCATCCAGTCAAAGTGAAGCTCTCTCTTTTCAAAGCCCACGTCGATAGCACTCTCAACCGACTTGGTCAGAGACGTGAAATCAGCGTATGCCGTAACCGTCAGCTTGTAAGAGCCTGCGTGGTTGGGATGGAGATTATAAATCATATAATCCTGCTCCTCACACAGAACGCCGTCACGACTCCATTCGTACTTCAGAGAAATGGTATCGTGAGGGGCGGTAGCCGCAGACTTCAGCGCCACGTCATTACCGTAAATCGCCGTGTGGTTGGCGGTCTTACCGTCTGCTGTCAGCAGATCGATCACGGGAGCGCGCAGATCCCATACAGGGTGCACCTCCAGCGTATTCAGATCCGCGTCATCCAGCAGAGCCAGTTCTGCGGACAGCTCAGCCATTTCATGTCTGTCGCCGCCGATCTGCCAAGCCAGATCAAAGCCGTTACGCTGGGGAACGGATCCTATGATATCCTCCACATGGTCAGCGGTAGCCAGCTTGTAGCTCATGGTACCGGCATCGGTCTGAATGCTGGTATACACCGCATCAATGTCGTAGATCTCATCGTTGTCGGGATTGAAATTGATCTTGTAGATCTTATCAAAGCCGGCATTGACTTCCACGGACTCCGAGATCTCGGTGCCGATCACATCATCTCCGGAGGCATTGTAAAGCCAGCGGAATATCTGATCCTTCTGGTTCACCGTACACCAGTACAGATCCCCGTTATCCGTCACATCGGAATACTCAATGTAGCTGTATTCCACGTACTGCTGGTTGTCAAATACCGTAAACTTGTCGTCTTCGGAGCCAAACCAGGTGGACAGGATCTCGCCCTGTACCAGCTCCAACGTGTCTCTGTCGTATCGAACGATGACGTATACTTCGTCCTCAGACAGACCCTTGGGGGTAATATGGTTAGCCAAATACAGAATCTCGCGATTCTCCAGAGCCAGAGAGTACAGCACATTTCGGAAGCTGTCGATAGTCGTCTTATCCGCCTCCAGAGTCAGATGCTCGTTGACGTGAGCCAGCGAACCGGGATTCAGGAACTCCAGCTCTGCGGAGCAGTCCAGCACCACGTACTCCAGTTCCTCATTGGCGAACAGGGTGCAGTCCACACCCTTAACGGGCAGGCCGTTGAATTCCTCAGGAATGGTCACGGTATTTCCCTTGCCCGCCAGCACGCCGGTTACGATATAATGCTCACCGGAATGATCCATAGCGTACACCACGGTGCGGTCGGTACGGGCAACGCCCTGTCCGAAGAAACCGCCGGTGCTCAGGAAATTCGCGTACACGCCGATACCGGCTACCAGCATTGCCGACGCAACCAAAGCCACGATCCGACGCACCAGCTTACCGCGGTGAGCCGCCTGCCATGCGTTACACAGGGCGGCGATACACTGCAACAGATGCACAGCGGGCATGGCAAGAAGCGCAAAGGTCTCGAACACGATGCGGTCTTCCAGCACCTCGGTGAGGAGGAATGCGCCCACACAGGTAACGACCACACAGGCCGCGTGAATGATGACGCCCACAACGGCGTACATAAAGCGATAATTGGAGAACAGAACCTTCACGATGAAGGCCAGATCCAACACAAGGAGAATGATCGGGCAGATCAGGAACTTGATCTCCAGCGTGTTGGTCAGCAGCATGATCAGCATGAACACGTCCAGCGCCAGTGTCAGCAGCGCACAGATCAGTTGGAGGCCCTTGGAGGAAGCGATCCTGCTCTTCGTGATGGTCGATTGATTTGATTGTTTCTTTTTGATCTCAGCCATTTCGAATTAGTCCATCCTTCCTGCGTTATTGATGCTTCTCGGGCTTGGGGATCATGCCGTTGTCTGTCAGATTCAGCTTGTCGAAGAAGTACTTCTTGTTACCCACGAAGAAGAGAAGTCTGTCTGCGTTCTCGAAGCAATACTTTTTCTTGAACATGGAAGCAACGCGCAAACGGAGGGGGAGAATCTCCGCGTACCGTCTGTACAGCTTCCGCTGAATGGGGGCAACGTCGCCGGCTTCCACCGCATCCATGGCCGATGCACAGAACTTGCAGTAGAACACCGAGTTCAAACCGTCTCTCGTATAGCTTCTGCCGCAGAATCGGCAGGCTTCGGTCTCCTCCTCCACGACCTGCAAGGAGGCCGTATCAAAGTTCAGAAGAGGCGTGTAGGCCAGCGTACCGTCGGGACGGTGGTAGATAACCTCGGGATAGGGGCAATCGGTACACTTATAGCGAACCTTACCGTTGTCTTCAAAGGCAACCGTATTGCACTTACAGCGATACCGGGTGCACTCCACGTTACGCCGCGCCAGCTCGGAGCAGCTGATGGGGAAGAAGTGGTCGGCAAAGGCGCTCTCGCGCTGGATGATCTCCAGCTGCTCACTCGAAATACCCAGATCGTCACGGGTCGTATCCAGACGGATTTCGGTGGTATAGCCTGTTTCGGGAGAAGTGCAAATGATGCGGTTATTCTCGATCAGCTTGCTCTGGGCAGGACTGCAGCAGCAGTACATGCTGATGACGTTGTCCTGGGTCACCTTGGCCAGGAAGGCCTTGCGGTTGTCGATGTATACGTTGAAGGCGGGATCCACCCACTGGATGTGGCTGATACCCAGTACCTTCAGCTTCTTACACTCCAGGCGAACCTCATCCTGGGGCTCATTCGCCATCAAATCGTCCAGGGTGGCCTTATCCGTCTCGTTGGTCACCAGAATACTCTCGGTGAAATCGCGATCCATCTCGCCGCCGATCAGCTTGGACAGGGAGTTGAGCACGTTATCCACAATCTCGGTCTCGGAGCTGCTGGCGGCACTGTTATCGGTACCGCCTCGCTTGCTGACGACGCTACTCACGTACTCGTCGATCACACCGGCCTCATAGGAAGAAACGGGATAGAATTCCTTCCCTTTCTTTCTGAAGAAAATCTTACACAGAAGGGGTCTGGGCTCACCCACGCCGCCGAAGACCTCCAGTCGGATGGACAGCGCGTAGATATCCTCGATGCTGTCCTCCTGCGCCGCAGGCGATACCTTCGTGGCACGGAGGTTGAGTCCCTGGGTCACCTTCATGATCAGCTTTTGATATCCCTTCATTTCTGCGTCGTCGCGCTGAACGGCGTTCTGCACGAACTCCACCAGGGAAAACTGCTTATGGTAATTGGAAGAAACCAGCTCCAGCAGGTTATACCAGGTACCCATAACGCTGTCGCTCTCTCCGCCGCGGAAGCCCATAAACCAGGTCGCACCGCTGGGCATCATACCCACGACAGAGCCCGTATCGATGGTCGCAACGTCGCCGACGTACTCGAATATGTACTGCTCGGTCTCGATCACGCGGTCGTCGCGGCAAGCCTGAACGATGGAGCGATCCACACAACCGCTGTTTACCAGCGCGCAAATGCTTTGGAACGCATCCCGGTACTTACGTCCGATCTTGACATATACTTTATTGTTGTTCATCACAGCAACCTCATTCGTTTCTGTCCGCATCAAGCACCAGCTTGATATCGGTCACCTTTTTCGCTTCTTTCAAAAGATTGGTACAGAAGCCCTTGCCGTTATCATGGCTGAAATCCCAAGAGGCACGCAGGTAGGCGGCAAAGGTACGCGCCACGATGGGACGCAGCTTACCGCGCTTTCTGGAAGACAAGCCTCTGCAAACGGGACAATCCGCCTCCCAGCGCTCGTTGAACTCGATCACGTGAGGCTTGGGACTGCAAAGGGCGGAATCGCAGGTGGAACAGGCGGAAATTCCGTCGGTACCGATGTAGGGACGGCATCTCTCGGGGCAGGTATCCTGATGATTGCAACGGCTGCACAGGGCATACAGATCCTGATCACCGATGCTCTTATCCTTCAGGAACGCATCCACAGCAGGACAGGAGCCGGGTCTGAAGCGGCTGCAGTGTGCCATGGCACAGATCTTGCGGCAGTACAGGCGACGGTCACCCTTGTCCCCGCTGTTACACATGATGCTGCGGGCGGTGTTGGTGTTGGAAATACACATATATCCGGAATCATCCGATACCGAACGGGCGAACACCGAGGAGCACTGATCGCACTTGAAGTCGTAAACGCTGATCTCCTTCATGACCGTACCGTTGGGACGCTCGGTGTTCATACATTCGGCGGTGGCGGTACAGTACAGGTTATCATTCTTCTTATGCCGCTCGTAGTCTTCCTGAGAATACAGCTTCACCTGGCCACAGCGATCACACTGAATGGCCACCATGCGGTCGTTGTTACTACCCGCGATGATGGTCGCATCGCCGCTGTTACTGGACATCAGGCCGATACGGGTGAAGTACATCAGGGCAAAGCCCTCCAGACGGTTCATGTCCGCCAGAGAGTAGATGGTGACGTCGTTCTTCTGACCCAGTCGGAAGATACGGCCGATTCGCTGGTCCATTGCCAGAGGATCGGGGGTTACCTGGAAGTTGATGATGACGCTACCCGACTGCAGGTTGACACCCTCGGTAAAGGAAGCATCCTTCACCACGAGAACAGCGTTGCGCTTTTCCTCAAAGGTAACGAGAGTACGCTCCTTACTGGCGGCCGTTCCCACCACCAGGCGGTCGGCAAACTGAGGATCCTTCTGCATTTCCTCCAGGAACTGATCGTGGATCAGCTCCTTCTTCTTGAGCTCATAGTCAAAGAAGATGAGGATACGCTCGTCGGCATGGCGGCTGATGATCTTTTTCGCTTCCTCCAGCTTGGCAGCAAAGGAGTTGGGAGTGTTGTACAGGGGGCGCAGCTCGCAGCGCATCTTACCGTCGGGAGCCAGAGTCATCTGGTCGCGATAGTACAGGATGAAATCCTGCTTGGGGAATGCGGATTCATCCACGGTATCGGCAAATGCGTTACAAATGATATCCGAATAGAAACGGTGAACGGGCACGTCGCGGTGATGCTCGCGCACGTATTCGTCCAGAGATACCGTATCCCCGGCGGGGCGGTTTGCCTCGTCCAGAGGCGTGATCGCAGGCACATTCTCATGCAAGCGCTTCATATCCACACGGATCTTGTTTCCGTACCAGTCGGTCACCATAACCGTGTCCTTGGACAGCGCGGGATAGTACAGATAATTCACCAGACGCTTTTCCTTAGCGACCAGCACCGTAGAGGGCTGGCGGATCATGATGGAACGGAGCACACCGTTGTGGTAGGCGCTGGCTACGTGGCGCATGATCTTCTGGTTGATCTCGTCGTTCTGGGGCTTAGAGAGGAACTCATCCACCAGGAGCTGCTGTTCGCCTTCGGTCATCTTTTCGAAGTCTGCCAAGGTCAGGCGCTCACCGGCAATGTAGTCGTTGAACAGCTTGGAGTAGTTCAGGAGCAGCTCGGCCTTCTTGACCCGCTTGATGAACTCCATAACGGTGGTAGCACCACGGCAAACACGCTCTTTATAGTACGCCTTCTCCTGGTTGTACTCATCCGAGTGGTGCATATCCTCCTTCTCCTCGAAGTCCTCGGGATTACCACCCTTACAGCGGATGAAGTACCACAAACGGAACATATGGTCCAGGTTACCCGAGTGGGGAGTTGCGGAGAGGAGCAGACAGTAGGTCACGTTGGCGCGCTTCTTGGTCTCCATCATCATGGAGAGCAGCTTCATCGCCTTGACATATTCGCCCTCTTCCTTACACAGATGGTGCGCCTCGTCCACCACGATAACGTCGAACAGGAAGTTGGCGGGGCTGTTATCCCAGCTGATAAAGTCCTCCATCTTGACGATGATGGGGCGATTGGGGCGGTTCTGTGCGTCGAAAGTCAGACCGGCGGCGGCCAGATCAGCCGCGCTCTTGATATCGGGGCCTGCCTCGAACAGCACGGCCTTACCCAGACCGAAACGGCGCTCCAAAACCTCGATCCAGCTATCGTACACCTGACCGGGCACGACCAGCAACATGGACTTGATCTTGCCGCGGACAGCCAGCTCGCTGAGGATCACGGCCGCCTCAAAGGTCTTACCGCTACCCACCACGTCGGCCAGAAGGCCGAAGCCGCGCAGATCCTTCAGGAAAGAGATCGCGGCGTTGCTCTGGTGCTTGAAAATAACCGAACGGTCTACGTGCTTACCGCTATCGTAGGGAATACCGTAGTCCCCGCTCATATCGGTCTTCACGTATTTGTCGAGATCGATCTTCAGGGAATCAAAATCGTCATAGCGGTCAAGCTCCTCGACCGCCTTGTTCATTTCGTAAATGGTTTTATTATACTGCCTCTTCGTGCGGGCGATATCGCTTCGCTGATTGTCGCGATCAAAGCAGTGATCGTCGAATATAAAATAGTACGTCTTCGGCATGTCTGTTCTTCCTTTCAGATTCTGTCGTATCTATTTCGTTAATTACTGGTGGAAACGTCGATGTCCGCCATAGGCAGGCGGAATTCAATATCGCCGGCATTGGCACGCTCTATGCGGCCGGACCCGTGATACTTCACGTAGATCGGGAACTTATTCTTCTCGGTCACGTTGCTGAAGAAGGGGGTTGCTACGCCGTTTTTGTCCACGAGGAAGCCTTCCTCGAAGTACATAACGCTGGCATAGTCGCTATACAAGGACACGCGCAGATCCTTGTAGAAGAACTGCACCTCGGTGCCCCGACCGCCCGCGACTACGCGGAGGTCAATGGCGCGCTCTGCGCGGAAACGATCTCCGTCTCCCGCTTCGCCGATAATGAGCCATTCACCCTCGTAGGTGATCTGGTCGGAATAGCGCTGCCGCTCGATCTCCTCGGTGTTGATGATGGTAGAGAACATTTCGTCTCCCTCCAGGTAGGGGAGCTCGTCGCGGCTCAAGTTGATGGCACCCTCCATGGCAAACCGGTTGATGTCGTTCTCCAGAATATCACCGCGGTTGGCAAACAGCTTGAGGTGCTTCCTGTAGTTGCCGTGATACAGCCATGTACCGTAGGAGTAGGAGAGTACGGCATCCACCGAATAGTCCTTCATGGTGACCACCGCGCCTCCCACCGAGGCGGCGTAGGTAGATGCTTCGTTGCGCTGGATGTGGAATTTATGATTGTCCTCGGCGTTGTTCTGGAAGGTCAGGACGGTTAGGTATCCGTAGTTGACCTTCAGCTCCTGCCGCAGATATTCCAGTAAACCGTGGGTCTCGATCATGCCACCCGCCAGAAGGATCTTGCGAATATCACGGCTGCCGGGACGTGCCAATTCCTGGAGAATATAGTCCAGAACCCGCTTGGCGATGCCGCTGCGGGTCTGCGTACCGACGCAACGGGCGAAATTCTCATTACTGATGGATCTCTGCACCAGCGTATCCCGGTGGATGCACACGGGCACGCCGTCCTTGAAGATTCCGCTCCCCGCCATGGGCATGAGGATCTTTGCCTTCTTGATGTCCTTCATCATGAGGTACTGATTCGAGCACAAGCCGTCCTCGTATATATGTCCCATATGTCCAGCCGAGGGCGATCCCACGGTTTCACGGTCATGGATGCAGGATTCCAAATGCGCCATAACGGCTTCATCGATGTTACTGCCTCCCAACTCCAGCTGGGGCATATGTCCGTCCGGGCTGTCCACGAGCAGTCCCATCTTTTTCACGCGGCTATTCCGGTTGCCGCCGATCTCACTGAACCAGGCCTTACAAACCGAGATGGTCTCATCACCCATGTCAAAGAGCAATACGCGCTCGTCGCGGGAAATCAAGCCTCGATGGTAGGCGTAAATGCCGAGTGCCTGAGTCGAGGTAAGGATCTTGGCCGGCGTCACGCCGAAGGCGTTCTGAATCAATCGGCTCAGCTCCTCCACGATCTCCAGACCCTGCTTGGGGGGATGAACGATGGAAATCTGGGTCAAGGGGTTGAACTCAATGCCCGTCTCCTTGGAAAGATCATCCACAAGCTCCTGAATCTTATTGCGGATATGTACGAAAAACGCCTGGCACATACTCCGCGGCGTATCGTCGGGGTCGATGAATACCAGCTTGTGGTCCACCAGATACTGGAAATCCTGGCTGTTGCGTCTGCGGACCGGGAACGAAAACTGAGGGAAATAGTGTTCGTTCTGGTAGTAGTTCAGATTGCGTGCCTCCACCGCTTTGTCGGCGTTCTTGACGACAAGAGACAGGACGGACTTGATTTTGACAACGGTAGAAAAGTTGTTGCCGCCGCCGGCTTCCAGCTCGTCGGCAAAATACCACGTATCCGTATCCATATTATAGTATGCAGCCGCGGGGAATGCAACCTGATTGATCAAGTCGGGAATCGTCAGTTTACCCAACGCCTCCTGCCCCTCGTGATCGTATGCAAAGGATATTTTTAAGGTGTCATTTCCCAGGTCAAGGCATATGTATATTTCCGTAGCCATGGCGCAGTTCCTCCCGTTCGATCCGTTTTTTATACAGTATCCCTCATTATATGTTGTGTATAAATGGTATTATACCACTTTTCATACGGTTTGTCAATATGTGGCACATTTTATTTATAGATAGAAATATACGTCACATTTTGTTCATTTTGTTAAAAAGGCCGTCCGCATACTTTTCGAAGCGAGTTATACGAAAGAACGCACACCGAAACGCCGCCTCCTCTTCGAAGCCTTCCGGCCGAATCCAAACCCGCACCTTCCCGATACGCCGATGCCAAGCACCGTATTGACAGAATGGCAATTTTATAGTATAATCATCTCAAATGAACGCTTCAAAACTTGGCATACGGAGGTTTTTTCATGGCTGAACATGCATGCGGCAACCTGAGTCGGCTGATTCATGAATTCGAGCATCCATCGGAGGAGTTTTCCCCCATGCCCTTCTGGTTTTGGAATGACACTCTTACCGAAGAAGAGCTATCCCGCCAGATCCACGCTTTCAAAGAAAAAGGCGTAGACGGGTTTGTGATCCACCCGCGTCTGGGTCTGGATCCCGCCATCCCGTATATGGGGGAGACATGGCTGTATTTCGTGCGCTATGCAGTAGAATTGGCTGAAGCCATGGATATGAAGGTCATCCTGTACGACGAGGCTATGTACCCTTCGGGCTCCTGTTGCGGACAGGTCGTAGCCGAGAATCCCGATTTCCGCGCCAAGGGACTGCGCATGGCGGCCACGCCCGCTCTGACGGAAGGGGAAACCCTGATCGCGCAGACCGAATGGAAGGGGGCGCAAGCCTATTTCATTCTGACTCCCACCCGCGGAACCATCCGAGGCGCCTACTTTGGCCAGGACGACGGACAACCCGACGCACCTCCTGCCGCTGATCTGCTGAACCCCTGCGCTGTCGCGGCCTTTATCCGTCTCACCCACGAGAAATATTACACCGCCCTGGCCCCTCACTTCGGCAAGACGATCATCGCCATCTTTACCGATGAACCCAGCCTGCAGGGACGGGGAGGCATCGGGGGGCTTATCCCCTGGACGGGGGACTTTTTAGAGGATTTTCTGGCCACGGGGTACACGGAGGATCATCTCCCTTCCCTGTTCGATCCCGATTTTGAGGGATACGAAAAGATCCGCAACGCTTACCAACAGGCGGTATTTCAGCGCATGAACGACTGCTACTACGGGCAGATCGCCGCATGGTGCGACGCTCACGGAATCGCGCTGGCAGGACATCCCGCCGAGAGTGACGACATCCACCTCCTGTCCCACTTCGGTATTCCCTGCCAGGACATCGTATGGCGCTACCTTGCCCCGGGGGAAACCACCAACATTCGCGGACAGCACAGTACCATGGGCAAATGCGCCTCGGATAGCGCCCGTCACCGCGGAAAACGGCGCAACGGCAACGAATGCTTCGGCGTTTGCGGCCACAAGGATGACCCTTTCGCCTTTGATCGCACCGACATGAAATGGTATATCGACTGGCTGTTTGCCCGCGGGTGCAATCTCATCATTCCTCACGCCTTCTACTACTCCCTCCGGGGCCCGCGCCGAGACGAGCGCCCGCCCGAGGTGGGTATGCACAGCACCTTCTGGCCCGAATACCGCGAGCTGTCGAATTATATCAAGCGTTGCTGCGCCATCAACACCGACAGCACCAACGTCACCGACGTAGCCATCCTGTGCACCGAGCGCCACCTCCCCGACCGCCCCGCCAAAGCACTATACAAAAATCAGATCGAATTCAACTATTTGGAGCGTACCCTGCTCAGGGAGGTTGTTCTTGACGGAGATGTCGCCCGCATCGCCGACCAGGGCTACCGTGTCCTCATCATCGAGCAAGATCCCGATGAGACCACCGCCGCATTTCTGGCATCCTTTTGCGATAAGGGCGGAAGGGTATTGGACTACCGCGCCTACGCAGAAGACGAGGACGCCTACCTGTCGGATATCCGACGCGCGAGCCGCACGTGGACGCGCCTGGATTCCCATCCCGAGGATCTGCGCCTGACCAGAGTGCGTAAGTACGGCGTTGATATTCTTTTCCTGTCCAACGAAGGGGAACAGCCCCTTACGACCACCGTACGGGAGTCCGTCGAGCAGATCTGGGACAGCGAGGCGGGGATCCGTCAAAGTCATAACGGCAACCCGCTTACCGTCACACTGGCTCCGCGAAAAAGCCTCCACCTGATTCTCAGACAGGAGGATTTGGGTACACAGCCATAGAAAATATGGCCGCTCCCGCCACCCAAACAGGTTCAATGCGTGAGCAAAATCCGAGATGGCTGAACGGAAACCTCGCCTCGCCCCCCTTAGAGGCGCTCGGGGCAAGCCGCACCGAAATTGCAAATACGATAAAATGCACTTGTGTTGAACTCGACACAAGTGCATTTTCGTTGGTTTTATATTCTATGGTCAGTCGCGGCTCCCCTTCGAATCCCTTTATTTCAAACCCCACCAAACAAAAAAGCCACCCGAGGGTCTGCAAAATTAGCGGTAAAAACTAAATTAGCCATCACTTCTTGAAGTGGTGGCTTTTTGATATGCTGAAAGCAAAGAAGAAGCCCCGCGTGAGGCGGGGCGAGGTTTACAGATTGGAAAGCTGTTCTTTGATGTTCATAT
>JAZRIF010000089.1:0-5922 GCA_045645165.1 Eubacteriales bacterium | reverse complement strand
CCCGAGGCCACCATAGCCCCCACCGAACCCATCGCCACCGAAAAGGAGACTCAGCCCATGACCGAGCCCGTAACCACCGAAGAAGTCACCACCGAGGAGATCACCACCGAGGAAGAGACCACCGAGCGCACCCCCGACGGTACCATCCCCTTCGTGCCCGATCATCCCGAGACCATTGATTCGGATTGGAAGGCCATCTGGCTGTCCCAGTTTGACCTTCAGCCCATCTACACCGCAGGCAACGCCCAGCGCGCCGAGGCGGATTTCCGCAACCGCATGGTCAAGGTGCTGGATAACGTCGTGGGCGACGGCTACAACACCGTCGTGCTTCAGCTCCGCCCCTACGCCGACAGTATGTACCCCTCCGAGGTCTATCCCCCCAGCCGCTACTCCATGGGCTCCTACGCGGGTGAGTTTACATACGATCCCATCGCAGTCATCATGGAGCTGTGCAAGGAGAGAAACCTGTCTGTCCACGGCTGGATCAACCCCATGCGCGGTATGACCGAGGACGAGATCAAGCAGGTTGACAACAAGTACCTCATCAAGCAGTGGTACGACGACTCCTCCAAGAAGGGTGACTACCTGGTTTACGTCAACAAGAACTGGTACCTCAACATCGCCTATCCCGAGGTGAGAAAGCTCATCTGTGACGGCGCCGCCGAGATCCTCGCAAAGTACGAGATGGACGGCATCCACATGGACGACTACTTCTACCCCACCACCGACGCATCCTTTGACGGCAAGGCCTACAACGCCTACAAGAAGGACGGCGGCAAGCTGGCTCTGGCCGAATGGCGCAAGCAAAATCTGGACAAACTGGTATCCGAGCTGTACGCCACGGTCAAGACCCACGACCTCCGCGCCCTTTTCGGCATCTCCCCCGCCGGTAACATGAACACCGTGCTGAACAGCCACTACGCCGACGTCATCAACTGGTGCGGCAATCCCGGCTACATCGACTACATCTGCCCTCAGGTCTACTTCGGCTTTGAGCACGCCTCTTGGGCCTTTGATAAGACCTGTCTCATGTGGCAGGATATCATCAAGACCGACTACGTCAGCCTCATCATCGGCATGAGCTTCGGCAAGGCCGTGGCAGGTGTGGACAACTACGCAGGTGCCGCAGGCAAGGACGAGTGGACCCGCCACAGAGACATCATGTACCGCTCTCTCGTGTACACCGAGTCTCTGGAGAAATGCGTGGGCGTGACGGTATTCTGCTACCAGCACCTGTGGGACCGCGGAAGCGGTGCCATCGTTCCCGCTTCCAAGCAGGAGCACGAAGCATTCGCCGCCTACCTGAAGGAGGTCACCTGGCACAAGACCCCTGATGAAACCGTAAACTGAAAGGTTGATTATCTTTGAACAAGCATCCCCCTAAAAACAAACCTGTCCCTTCCAATCCCAAGGGACAAAAGGATCGGGAGATTGCCCGTCTGCGCTGCGAATTAACCGTAGAGCGGCGGCGCGCGGCCAAGCTGGAGCGAGAGGTCTCGGATCTGAAAAGAACCCTCCAAGCCCATGATGCCGCCAAAAAGCACCGCCCTCTACAGCGCAAACGGCCAACCACCAAGGAAGCTCTGCTCCTGTCGCAGGCCAATCAGCGGGCGCACCACTACCGCAAAGGCTCCTTTTTCCGTTACCTGTGGGAGAGCGTCATGGAATCCGCGCCGGTACAGCTTCTATCCAAGTTGATTCAGTACCTGCGGCGGATACGGGCCATTCAGCTCATCCTGACCATTCTTTTGGCTCTGACCGCAGTCGTGACCGTGGCCGTGGTCTCGGCGGCGGTGCTTCCCTTCCTGCTCTTTGGGACGGTACTGCTCGCCATGCTGGCACTCATGCGTTCCCGTCGTATGAACCGTATCCTCCGCAAGGAGCTGACCGATCGTCGCATTCGCATCATGATCCCCCCACGCGGCCATTCCCTCTCGAAGGACTCCTTCTTTCTCCGTAACGCCCGCGCCATGACTGCCGAGGTCGGCGTGACCGTAATCGTGGTAACGCCCTACCTCGTATCCAACCGCGGGATCAATCGAAAAGGCTCCTTCTTCACCGCCCGTAAGGGAACCGACAACCTGTATTTCGTGCGGCGGCATTATTTCTTCATCCTGCGCCGTCGGGTGCTGGACATACTGGACAGCGACATCACCGTCATATACTGAAAAAGCGGAGCATCCCAATTTGGGTGCTCCGCTTGTAAATTGGGGTTTATCGAGGGGGCTTTGCCCCTTCGACCCCCACTTGGAACCCTGTTGGAAAAGGGTTCCAAGACCTCCTAAAACTTTCAAAAAGATTGTTTGACAATTCTTTCTAAAAGTTTTTGAGATTCCAAAGAACTTTTTTCTGCTCTGCTTGCAGAGCGAAGTTCATTTGGTGAGGTGCAGGGGCAAAGCCCCTGCCCTACAAACCCCAATTCACAGACACGCAATCGCCTCCCCTGCAAGCACAGGGGAGGCGATACTCATTTGGATTTCTTTGTCGGTGGCTTTTGTCGATTTCTGCGCTTCTTCTCGGAGGGAGGAGTGGGCTTTCCCTTTCCTTTGCATGCGGCGCGGGCGCGGGCGTAAAAGGCCTCGTAACCGGACATGTAGGGATCCGCAAACAGCTTCCTGCCGCCTACGAACACCCGCTTTTCGTCGTTTACGGCGGTCACGTCCGACCAAGCGTAGCGGCGGAGGATCCTCTTGCCCAGGCAAGCGGAAAAGCCGTCCTTGTCATGACGGATCTCGTATTTCCCAAGAAGGATCAACGCGATGGCAGGGAGAAGCAGAACGCCGCACAAAGCGTATCCTTCAAGGGGAGCTTGGGCTATCATACAGATCCCCCACATAACCACCACGCAAACAATCACGCCGTATCCGTGCAGCGAAAGACTCGGATTAAAAAGAACGCGGTCTTCTTCAAACATAACCCGACTGTCACGGGGCATATACTTTTGCCCGTTGTTATCCACAGCATCCTCGATCCGCTCAATGACATCGTCCACCTTGTCTTTGATTCCCGACAGGTTGGGCAGAGAAATCTCAACATAGCCCTTGGACTCGTCGTCCTTCCCTTCCTGGGTGGGCGGCTTTTGGCGGTTCTTTTGCTTTTTTTCAAGAGGCGGCAAAGGCTGTCCATTCTTTTTGCAGGCGGCGCGGGCGCGGGCGTAAAAGGCCTCGTAACCGGACATGGAGGGTTCGGCAAAAAGCTTTTTGCCGCCCACGAATACTCGCTTCTGCTCATTCACGCCGGTCACGTCCGACCAGGCGTAGCGGCGAAGGACGCGACTGCCCAGGCAGACCGAAAAGCCTTCCCTGTCGTGGCGGATCTCGTATTGGCTCAGCAGAAGAAGGGCTACCGTCGGGAGCAGCAGGAAGCCCCAGAGAAGATAAAACCAGACAGGCAAATGCGCGATGGCGGTCAGAGCACAGCCTACTGCAATGAATAGCAGAAAGCCGTAGCCCCAGCGGGTAATGCCGTAATGAAACACCCGCCCCTTTTCAAAGCTATCATTTACGCTTATGGGCAACGGAATCTCAATATGCCCGCCGCCACACCCTTCCTCGGGAGGCAATTTTCCCTTACTCATAAAGCCTTATTCAGCCGAGAATTTATACACCGTAGTGTAGTCATACTTCTCCCCGGGACGGAGCACGCCGTTGGTAAACTCCGCATCCCCCTGATGGTGGATGCTGTCGGGCATGGTCTGGGTCTCCAGGCAGAAGGCGGTCTGGGTGCGCTGGGCGTAGCCGCCGCGCAGGGGGAAACAGGGGTTCTTCAGGAAGTTGGCGGAGTAGAACTGCACGCAGGGCTGGTTGGTGTACATCTCCATCTTGCGCCCCGATACGGGATCAAGGGCGATACCGCGCAGGGTGATCTCACCGCCCGACACGCAGGCCTTCCAGCCCGTGAAGTTGAAGCAATGGTCGTAGCCCCCCGCGACGCGGAGATCGGCGAAGTCGGCAAAGAAGTCGCGGCCGATGGGCTTGGCCACGCGGAAATCGAAGGGAGTTCCGTCCACAGGCTTGACAGCCACGGGAATCAGCGCCTCGTCCCCTGCGAGATAAGACTCAGCGTCCAGCCACAGGGTCTGTCCGAAGACGGTACCCGAGGAGGTGCCCGCCAGATTGAAGTAGGCGTGGTTGGTGAGGTTGATGGGGGTGGCCTTATCGGTGGTTGCCTCGTAGCGGATGGAGAGGGCGTTTTCGTTGTCCAGCGTGTAGGTGACCTTGGTGGTCAGATTGCCGGGGAAACCCTCCTCGCCGTCGGGAGAGAAGTAGGTCAGGGTGAGGGTAGCGGCATCGACGGTGACTGCGGTCTCGGTGTTCCAGATGACGTAGGAGAAGCTCTTCTTGCCGCCGTGGAGGCAGTTTGCGCCGTCGTTGGCATAGAGGGAGTAGGTCTCGCCATCCAGCTCGAAGGAGGCGCCCGCGATGCGGTTAGCCACGCGACCCACCAGCGCACCGAGGTAGCCGTCGGCGTTCTCATAGTCGGCCAGAGAGTCGTAGCCCAGGCAAACGTCGGTGAGCTTGCCGTTTTTGTCGGGGGTCTTGATGCTGACGATGGTTCCGCCGAAGTCGGTGATCTCCACGGTCATGCCGCTGTCATTGACGAGGGTGTAGAGGTTGGCGGTCTCACCGCTTTTCAGAGTGCCCCAGGGGCGGGAATAGACGTTCATATCCGTATACCTCCTGTTATTCCCCGTATCCGTTGGGATTCTTGGTCTGCCAATTATCCGCATCGCGGCACATAGCTACCATATCGTACTCCGCCTCCCAGCCCAGAAGCTCCTTGGCTTTGGCGGCGTCGGCGTAGCAGGTGGCGATGTCGCCGGGGCGGCGATCCACCAGCTTGTAGGGGACGGCTTTGCCCGTGGCGGCCTCAAAGGACTTCACGATATCCAGAACAGAGTAGCCGTGACCCGTGCCGATGTTGAAATGCTCCACCTCGGTCACGGTGCGGGCGCGGCGGAGGGCGCAGAGATGCGCTTTGGCCAGGTCCACCACGTGGATGTAGTCGCGGACACCCGTGCCGTCGTGAGTATCGTAGTCGCTGCCGAACACGCTGAGGAAGGGACGGCGACCCGTAGCCACCTGGGTGACGTAGGGGAACAGGTTGTTGGGAATGCCCTTGGGATCCTCGCCCATCAGACCCGACTTGTGGGCGCCCACGGGGTTGAAGTAGCGCAGGATGCTCACCGACCAGTCAGGGTTGGCCTTGTGGGTATCGGCCAGAATGCGCTCGATCATCTGCTTGGTCTCGCCGTAGGGGTTGGTAGTCTTACCCAGGGGGGTAGTCTCCTTGATCGGAATCTCGGCGGGATCGCCGTAGACCGTGGCCGAGGAGGAGAACACAATAATTTTGACACCAAACTTCTTCATGCTCTCGCAGAGGTTGAGAGTGGAGACAAGATTGTTGAAATAGTAGCGCAAAGGAATGGCCACCGACTCGCCCACGGCCTTGAGGCCTGCGAAGTGAATGACGCTCTCGATATCGGGGTTCTCGGCAAAGACGCCGTCCAGCGCCTCGGCGTCGCACAGGTCGACCTTGTAGAACTTGGGACGCTTGCCCGTGATGGTCTCAATGCGATCCAGTACGATCTCCTTGCTGTTGGACAGGTTGTCCACGATGATGGGGGTCTCGCCCGCCTCGATCAGCTCCACAACGGTGTGAGAGCCAATGAAGCCGGTGCCTCCGGTGATGAGAATGGACATGTTTTTTCTCCTTTTTCGGATAGTAGAATAGGGTTCAAATTTGGGTTTGTGGGAGCGGGGCCCTGCCCCTGCACCCCGCCAGAAACCCTTTTGAAAAGGGGTTTCTGGACTTCCTAAAACTTAAAAAAGTATTATCAAATAATCCTTTTTAAAAGTTCTTGAAGAGAGTCCAGAGAGGAACTTCTTTCAAGAAGTTCCTCTTTGGCGTTCTCCCGCTTCC
>JAZRIF010000088.1:0-6004 GCA_045645165.1 Eubacteriales bacterium | reverse complement strand
TAAGAATCCTCAAAACCTTCAAAAAACATTATCAAATAATTGTTTTTTAAAGTTCTTGAAAAGGGGTCTGGGGAAAAACTTCTTTCAAGAAGTTTTTCCTCAGGCGCTCTTTCGCGCCCCCACAAACCCAAATTTGAAATCCCTATTCCTTCCATCACAATCATACGCCCAAGAAAGGCACCAAAAACTATGAACTTCCGTACCTATCTGAAAGATAACCTCACCATTCTCGACGGCGGCATGGGCACCCTTCTGCAGAAGGCAGGCCTTGCCCCCGGTGAGCTCCCCGAACGCTGGAATCTCACCCACTCGGACGAGGTGACCGCCATCCACCGCGCCTACTTTGGCGCGGGCTCCAACGTGGTCAACACCAACACCTTTGGGGCGAACATCCTCAAGTTTTCCACAGACGAGCTGGACGACATCATCCGCGCCGCCGTGGAGAACGCCCGCAATGCCGCCGCGCAGTCGGTGGGAGTGCAGGAAAAGTTCGTCGCCCTGGACATCGGCCCCACGGGGAAGCTACTGAGGCCCCTCGGGGACTTCGACTTTGAGGACGCCGTGGCGGTCTTTGCCGAGACGGTCAAGCTGGGCGTGAAATACGGTGTGGATCTCATCATGATCGAGACCATGAACGACAGCTACGAGACCAAGGCCGCCCTGCTGGCGGCAAAAGAAAACAGCGATCTGCCCGTGCTGGTGTCCTGCGCCTTTGGGGAGGACGGCAAGCTCATGACGGGGGCTTCCCCCGCCGCCATGGTGGCGATGCTGGAGGGCATGGGTGCTGACGCCATCGGCGTCAACTGCTCCCTGGGCCCCAAGGCTCTCGCCCCTGTGGTCAGAGAATACCTGCGCCTGGCCTCCATCCCCGTCCTGCTCAAGCCCAACGCGGGGCTTCCTGCCGTGGTGGAGGGCGAGACGGTATACAACGTCGCCCCCGATGAGTTCGCCCGTGAGGTGGCGGCGCTTGTCCACGACGGCGTCCGCGTGGCGGGCGGCTGTTGCGGAACCACCCCTACCTATATCGCTGCCCTGACCGCCGAGATCAAGGCGCAGGGTCTCATCGCCGCCCCCATCACACCCAAGTGTGATACCGTGGTGTCCTCTTACACCCACGCGGTCACCTTCGGAGACGACCCCGCCCTCATCGGCGAGCGCATCAACCCCACGGGCAAGAAGCGCTTCAAGCAAGCGCTGATGGAGCACGATATCGGCTACATTCTGTCCGAGGGCATCCGTCAGGAGGAAGCGGGGGTGGACATTCTGGACGTCAACGTGGGGCTTCCCGAGATCGACGAGGTGAAGCTTCTCACCGAGACGGTGTGCGAATTGCAAGCGGTCACCGATCTGCCCCTGCAGATCGACACCTCCGACCCTGTGGCCATGGAGGCCGCCTTGCGGCGCTACAACGGCAAGGCCATGATCAACTCGGTCAGCGGCAAGGAGGAATCCCTGCGCGCCGTCCTGCCGCTGGTCAAGAAGTACGGCGGCGTGGTGGTGGCGCTGACCCTGGACGAGGGTGGCATTCCCGACACCGCCGAGGGCAGAGTGGAGATTGCCCGTCGCATTCTGGAGGCCGCCGCGGCCTACGGCATTGACAGGAAGGATATCATTTTCGACACTCTGGCCATGACGGTCTCGGCGTCCCCCAACGCCGCCAACGTCACGCTGGAAGCCCTCTCCCGCATCCGCCGCGAGCTGGACTGTCACACCTCTCTGGGCGTGTCCAACATCTCCTTCGGCCTCCCCGCCAGAGATGCCATCAACGGCACCTTCTTCGCCATGGCGCTGACCGCGGGCCTGTCTGCGGCCATCATGAATCCCCACTCGGCCGACATGATGCGTACCTACCACACCTACCGCGCCCTGAAGGGTCTGGACGAGAGTTTTTCCGCCTACATCCGCTACGCCGAGACCCTGCCTGCCCAGACGGGAACTGCGACTGCCGCCCCTGTGGGTGGAGATGCCGGAATGGCCGCCAAAAAGACCGCCGAGGGAAATACCCCTCTGCAGAAGGCCATCGTCAAGGGACTCAAGGAGCAGGCGGCGACTCTTACCGCCGAGCTGCTGACCACCACCCCCGCCCTCACCGTGGTGCAGAGCGAGATTATCCCCGCGCTGGATATCGTGGGGCAGGGCTTTGAGCGAAAGACCACCTACCTCCCCCAGCTCCTCATGGCCGCCGAGGCCGCCAAGGCCGCCTTTGAGGTCATCAAGGGGAACATGGCCGCCGCCGATGCATCGGATTCGACCGAGGCCAAGATGCCCATCGTTCTCGCCACCGTCAAGGGAGACATCCACGACATCGGCAAGAACATTGTAAAGCTCCTGCTGGAGAATTACGGCTACCCCGTCACCGACCTTGGCCGCGACGTGCCCCCCGAGGCCGTGGTGGAGGCTACCGTCAGACTCCATGCTCCCTTGGTGGGTCTGTCTGCCCTCATGACCACTACCGTCCCCGCCATGGAGGAGACCATCAAAGCCCTCCGCAAGGACGCCCCGTGGTGTAAGATCGTGGTGGGCGGCGCCGTGCTGACCGCCGACTACGCCGCCGAGATCGGCGCGGATCAGTACGCCGCCGATGCTATGGAGACGGTGAGGTATGCCGAGGAGTTATCCAAGACACTTTGATCCATAGAAAACCGCATCCCGTGGGAAAGACCCGCGGGGTGCGGTTTTCAAATTTGGGTTTGTCGTCCAGGGGCTTTGCCCCTGACCCCCACCAGAACCTTTTTTGAAAAAAGGGTTCTGGACTCCCCAAAACTTTCAAAAAACATTGATAAATAATCCCTTTTTGAAAGTTCTTGAAGAGAGTCCAGAGAGGAACTTCTTTTAAGAAGTTCCTCTTTGGCGTTCTCCCGCTCCCCTATAAACTGCAATTTTGAAAGGCACCCCGTGCGGGGTGCCTTTTTTCGATGGGAGGAATATCAGAAATTCTCCTCGATGTACTTTTTGGTCTCAGAGAATTTCTCCACGTTTTCAAGGGTGAACTTCAGCCCGCGGATCTTGATATCGCCGCGATCCTTGGCAATCTGGAATTTGGACTGGTAGAAGGTGAAATCACGGATTTCCAGATCCTCCAGATGGAAGTAGTTCATATTTTCCATGACGGAGTGGCCTTGCAGGGTTACGGTTTTGTTGCGGAAGATGATCTGCATCCAGCCCTGCTTCTTAGCGATGCCAATGATGATGCCGAATATCAAGGCGGCTGAGGCCAGTATGCCGAGAACAGCGATCCAGTGGCCGATGGACGCAATCAGGATTGGAACAAAGATCACCGCCATAGGAATGCACATCATGAGGATGCGGCGGATGGGATTCGTCTTGGTGGAAAAATAACGGTCGTTTGTATCCATAGTGTTCTCCCTTTTATGTTTATTTTTGATTTACTGTCCCTCCGCCACCGCCTCCGCGATCAGCTCGTCCACCTTGGCGCGGATGGCCAGCATCATATCCGAGGAGCGGGCGCAGCGGGAGAACTTGATCTCCTGCCCGAAGACTGCCTCGATCTCGGCGATGACGCGCTCCTTGCCGTAGAAGGACTCGCAGAGCTTCATGGCGCGGCAATCCTCCAGAGCCTCGTGGAAGGCGATGATACGGATGGACTCGTAGGCGGTGCCGTCCTGGGCGGGGTAGACCGAGAAGGGATCGCCCGCGGGCACCCAGTACTCGCCGCTGACGTCGGCGTAGGGATTGACGCTGTCCACCGAGCTCATGTTGTTGTAGAAGTTGTAGCCCCACTGGAGGAAGCCTGCGATGTCGTACTTGTAGAACTGCATACCGATGGAGCGGGTGCGCCAGCCGGGCATGGCCAGCAGACGGTTGGATACGTCCACGCACTGACCGCAGCAATAGTAGGTCCACAGGTTGGGGACGCCTCCCTCGATGAAGGGCTCGATGCTGTTGTTGGAGGGGATGGGGGTGCTGACGATGCCCTCGCAGTAGAACTCGTACTCCGACAGGGCGTCCATGATGGTGTAGCCCTCCAGCAGGTCGGCTACCACGGCCTTGGACTTCTTGTACTGCTCCAGCTGGGCGACGTTGGGCTCGTCGGAGATGTGGAACAGGCAGCGCTGATCGTCACCGCGGCCGTTTCGGCGGGCTTTCATGTGAGCAAGGAAAGCGGGGAGCATGGTGCGCAGGAAGCGGGTGTACTCCTCGCCCGTGGCGTCGGTATCCCAGCCGAAGATGCGCTTGTACTCACCGTCAACGGTGGCCATGACCTTGGGTGCATGGCCTGCGCCCCACTGGGTGAAGAGGTGGGAGATCTCAAGATAGGGAATGTCCAGACGGTCGCACATGTCGATCCAGCGATCCAGCTTGTCAAAGCCGAAGGTGTACTCGCCGTTTTCAACGGTAATGTCAAGTAGCTGCACCGTGGTACGTTCGCCACCCACGGCGGTATCCAGCGCGGGGGTGAACAGGGGGGTCAGCAGGAGGTTGATGCCGTTGTGACGGGCGGTGCGGGCGAAGTTCTCCACGATCTCCCAATGCCGCTCCGACCAAGCCTCGCAGTGGTAGTAGTTGGCGAGGCAGTCGCAATGGAACCACTGGGTCACCTTCATGTCCTGGGCGGGAAGCTCTGCGTTCAGCACCTCGATGGTGAGGGTCTCGGAGGCCAGCACCTCCTCGCCCGCCAGCAGGGAGACGGTGACGGGGTAGCTGCCCGCAGGGACGCCTCCCTTGGGGTCGAACTGGATCCACACGGCGCGGAGCTGATTCTTCATCACCGAGATGGTGGAGCCGTAGTGGAGGGGCTGGAGCCAGTCGGGGTAGAGGCCGGGCTCCTTGGAAATATAGTTGCTGTCCCCAATTTCGGGGTAGATGGGGTAGGCCACGGGCACCAGCTCTACGGTGCGGGCGGTGACGTACTCAGCGGGGATACCCTCGATCTTGAGGGCGAGCATGGCGCGGAGGGGGGTGTCGATGCCCACCAGCGTGTGAAGCAGTTGGAAGGAGAGCCGCTGGTTCTTCATCATGCGGATGAAGGACAGGGGACGGTAGTCCTCGATACGGCTGTTCAGAAAGGGCTTTTCCAGAGAGGAGACCAGTTTGGTTTTGAACATGGGGGGACTTCCTTTCGGCGGCGGGGCCGCGTGGATTTTGTAATTGTAGTATAGCATATTTTGGGGGAGAAGTCAAGGGAAACCACCGAACTGCGCAAAAAAAAGCCGCGCCCATACGGACGCGGCGGGAAAAGCGGATGTGTATGTGAAGGGATCACTCCCCCTCAAAGACCATGAAGGTCTCCACAAGGGCGCGATCCTCCTCGGATGTGAACCAGACCTGCTTCCATTGCGCCTTGGTGCCTGCGTAATGGAATACCACGTTCTCGGGGAGCTCGTTCATCCTGTCCATATAGGACAGGGACTCGGGCAGATAGACTGTTTTCAAGGCGGTGCATTCCGCGAAGGGATTAGCACCCATTGTGACGAGGAAGGGCAGATCGACGGTCTCCAGCGCGGTACAGCCGCGGAATGCGCCGATGCCGCCTACGGTTATGCCCACCTCGGTATCGAGTGCCTCGGGTGCCGTGATGGAACGGATGGTGGTGTTGCCCGCGAAAACGTTGCAGTTGATGTAGGCTACCTCAGCGGGAATGACCACGTCGCCCCCCTCGCCGTTATAGGCCAGCAGACATTGGCCTTGGATGACGAATTCTTCGGTGCGGGATGCCAGCCAAGGAGTTCCGTTGAAGCAGTAGTCCGTGCAGACGACCTGCTTATGGAGACGGACGTCGGTGAGCTTGGTGCAGTTTTCAAAGCAATGGCTCTGGAAGACGATCTTTTGATCTCCCTCGACCGTGACCCGTTCCAAGGACGTGCAGTCCGAAAAGGATCCGGAGAATACATAGTAGATACTGGCGGGCAGGATCACCTCGGTGATGGTGGTGTTGCCCTTAAAGGCTTCCTTTGCGATCATGGTCACAGTATTCCCGTAGGGGTCTTTGGGTGGGACGCGCAGGATGGTGTCGGTAGCCGTGCCCATACCGATCAGGGTGGCC
>JAZRIF010000087.1:0-9589 GCA_045645165.1 Eubacteriales bacterium | reverse complement strand
TCCCTTACTATTCAATCAATCGCAAGCGGTGCTTTTCTCGGAATGTGCATTTGGGCGTGCTTTACCGCCTTTTATAGAAATGGTGATATTAAGGTTTCTGCGCTTTCCGCGGTACTTATGAGTGCCTTTTTCGTTCTGTTCGGTGTGACGATTGGTATATATGTTGTATCCTTTACGCTAAATAAGAAACCTCTTCTTTCTGTATGGCTACCAAGCGTATCTGCGGTGATCGTTACAGTAATTATGTACATTGGCGAAATGATTTTACTTAGTGGACATCTTTATCGCTTTGGTGACGGATTCTTTTTCAATGGGATTCCCGGAATCGTACTTGCCCCGGTGGATATTGTTGTCATCATTGTTTCCGGAGTCATTGCGGCACTCATTGCAAACACTGTGCGCAATAAAAATACATAGGACTCGTTTACAAGCATGGCGTTAAAAGCCCGGTAGAACGCGGATACTTTTAACTCCCATCATCGCCAAGGGGTTAGTCTACCCTCTGCAAAATCGGTGTGCATCCAAATCGGCCACTGCGGTCGGTTGCATCTAAATCAGCCACACGTCCCAGCAGAAAAGCCACCATCGAGTGGCTTTCTTGTTTCTTGCGCCCAAAGCCTTGACTTTCACACAGGTATGCGGTATAATAGTGTCTGTGTGTAACACAAGGAGGCGCCCATGCACATCTCTCTATCCGAACATTTCAACTACCGCAAGCTGTTGCGGTTCACCTTCCCGTCCATCATCATGATGATCTTCACGTCGGTCTACGGCGTGGTGGACGGGCTTTTCGTGTCCAATTTCGTGGGCAAGACTCCCTTCGCCGCCATCAATCTCATCTGGCCCTTTCTCATGATTCTGGGGTGCGGGGGATTCATGATCGGCACGGGCGGATCGGCGCTGGTCTCCAAGACCATGGGCGAGGGAGACCCCGAAAAAGCCAACCGCTACTTCTCCCTTCTGATCCTCTTTACCGTGATCCTGGGCGTGGGCATCACCGTCCCCGGTATGTTCCTCATTGAGCCTGTCTCTATCCTTTTGGGCGCCGACGAGGCCATGCTTCCCCACTGCGTCACCTATGGTCGGATCATTCTGGCGGCTCAGACCGCCTTCATGCTCCAGGGTGTATTCCAAAGCTTTCTGGTCACCGCCGAGCGCCCCACCCTGGGGCTCATCGTAACCGTCGGCGCAGGTATAACCAACATGGTCCTGGATTTCCTGTTCATCGCGGTATTCGAGTTGGGGCTGATCGGCGCGGCGCTGGCCACGATCACCTCTCAGATGGTGGGCGGCATCGTCCCCCTGATCTACTTTCTGCTCCCCAACAAGAGCCCTCTGCGGATCACTCGTCCCCGTCTGGGGCTGAGCGCCGGCCTGCGGGTCATTGGCAAGGTAACCATCAACGGCTCGTCTGAGCTCATGACCAACATCTCCATGTCGGTGGTCAGTATGCTCTACAACTACCAGCTCATGCAGTTGGCGGGGGAGGACGGCATCGCGGCTTACGGTGTGATGATGTACGTCAGCTTTATCTTCATTGCCGTTTTCATTGGCTTCGCCATCGGCTCTGCCCCCGTTGTGGGTTTCCACTACGGTGCAGGCAACCACGGCGAGCTGAAATCCCTGCTCCGCAAAAGCCTCATTCTCACGGCTGTAGCAGGCGTAGGCATGACTGTGCTGGCCATCATCCTGGCTACCCCGCTGTCCGGTATCTTCGTGGGCTACGACGATGGGCTGTACGCCCTGACCCGTCGGGGATTCCTGCTTTATTCCATCTCCTTCCTCTTTTCGGGATTTGCGATCTTCGGCTCCTCTTTCTTCACCGCCCTGGGCAACGGCGGGGTTTCAGCGGTCATCTCTTTCCTCCGTACCCTGGTTTTCCAGGTGGCGGCGGTGCTGATCCTGCCCGTCTTCCTGGATATTGACGGTGTGTGGCTCTCCATATCCGCATCGGAGCTGTTGGCCTTGGCGGTCACGGTGGTATTCCTGGTGGGAATGCGGAAGAAGTACAGGTACATGTAAATGACCGGCCGCCTCGCAGGTATCTCGGTTGTTCGGATCGGAGAATTATAACCATAAGCGCACCGCTGATGTGAATGGGCGGTGCGCTTCGTGTTGCAAAAGGATGTTCGTAGGGCGGCTTTTCTATGGTAGCAAGCGTTTGGCGGAAGCCAGCACCGCATCGGGATCCTCTGCGACGGCCAGCAGGACGTAGCATCCATCCACGGACACCTTCCCTTTTTGTGCGACGGCCTCCCACTCACTGCCCCGATACCCCCGCGCCACTATGTCCAGCCGCGCGCGGCACAGCCCCGCCACGGTGGACGCCGAGCGCAGATCCGAGCAACGGAACACCGCCAACTCGCAGGGATAGGGCGAGATCGACAGAAACAGGGCGGCGTCACCGATGGGCGGGACCGGCTCCCCGTCTGTGGTGGTATCGGATTGGAACAGTCCTCTGGCCGCCTCGCCGTACAGGGCGGAAAACAGGGTGTCCGTCAGGTAGGAAGGAGAGGCGGGATCGGCGGCACGGGTATAGATCAGACCGTCGGGGAGGGTCTGGGCGGTGTCGGTCATGGCCGTTTGCATGGCGGTCAGAACAGCCATGGCCGAGGGGGGTGTGGTCAGTCTTCCGCCGCAGGACGTAAGCAGGCAGGAAAGGAATAATACGCAGGTCAACAAACGCAACAAGGGGCGCATAGGGGTCTCCTTTCGGGGGATTCCTTTGATTTTATGCGCGGGGAGCCTGAAATATCTGCAAAAGCCCTTGCAAGGATGGGGAATTTGTGGTACAATAGAGGAGATAGAACACAAGAAAAAAGGAGTCCGCCATGAGAAATCCCATGATGCCCGACTATATGTTCCGCACCTTCGACGAGATCACCCCGGAGTTTCTGACGGGGCTGGGGATCCGCGCCATTCTGGCGGATATTGATAACACCCTCGCCCCCTACGAGCAGCCCGAGCCCGACGAGCGCATCAAAAACTGGATCGCTTCCCTCTCCGAGGCGGGCATCGGTATCGCGTTCGTGTCCAACAATGATTGGGATCGGGTGGAGCTTTTCAACCGCACGTTGGGTGTGCCCGCCTACGCCAAAAGCGGCAAGCCCTTCAAGAAGAATCTGGTCAAGGCTATGAACGATCTCGGCGGCACCTTGGAGACCACGGTGATGCTGGGGGATCAGCTCCTCACCGACGCCCTAGCGGGGCACAATTTAGGGGTCAAGTGCCTCATCGTTCCCCCCATTCGGGACAAGAAAAATGCGTTTTTCAAGTTTAAGCGGTGGTTGGAGAAGCCGACCGTGAGGAAATTTAAGAGGAAGAATGGGATCGAGTGGTGAGATTTGCAATCAAACCATGAAATATTCTCCTGTCCACATATGTTTTTCGAACCGACTCACCCGCTACGGGCGGGTCGGTTTTGGTTTACTATTGTGCTATTTTTATTGCCGCTTGTGCTTTGACAATCCCATTTGAGTGTGCTATAATGAAAACACAAGCCGCAAGCAACATGAAAGGAATTCCTCATGCAATACTCTCCCGATCTGATCCGCATTTCCACTGAACTGACGGTAGACCCGCAGATGTTCTCCTTGTATCTGATCCACGCCGAGGCCCTTGCCTGTGAGTTGTCTGGCGTGAAATGTTACCTCAACGGCTACACGCTTTTGTGCCTGAATACCACCGATACCGTCACGGTGCACGGTGGCGTCGGCGATACTTTTGGCTTTTGCTTCCGTCCCGATTTCTACAACATCGGTCTCAGCCATACCATCATTGAAGGTGACAGCTACCCCGACCTTCGCGCCCGATACAGTTATCCCGATTTCCATCTGTTTCTGACCCGCGATGACAAATATTGCGGCGTTTTACCGCTCACCGCCGATACCTACCGTTCCCTGCTTGCCCATTTCCGCGCCGCCGAGCAGTTCATTCATGCCCACGGCACCGATCCCATGTGGTCTTGCCATGCCCGTTCCTGCCTCATCTCGGTCATGTGCCTGGCCGAGAGTGCATATCAAGGCGAGAAGGAAGGAGATGCTGACGCCGTGATCCGCTACATCCGCGAGCACGTGGAGCGCCCTCTGTCGGTGGAGTCCCTCTGTCGGATGTTCAAAACCAACCGCACCACCCTGACCAAAACCATTAAGGCAGCCACGGGCCTGTCTCCCATGCAGTTCGTCCTGGAGGAACGGCTCAATCAAAGCCGCCCTGATCTCTTGTTCACCGCCCTGCCCATTGGCTTCATCGCCATGAAATACGGCTTTACCAACGCCAACTACTACATCCGCGCCTTCAAGCAACGGTTCGGGAAATCTCCCTTGCAATACCGCAACGAGCAGATCGAAAAGTGGCGCGTGAACAAAGAATGAGCATATATCTATCGGGGGCTTTGCCCCCGCGCCCCCACCAAAGGGACTTTTGAAAATATCCTCGCGTTGCTCGGAGCAAATATGCCTACGGCATATGTTGCGAGTCCCTTTGGAATCTTCAAAACCTTCAAAAAGTATCGTCGAACGTCCTGTTACGCTCGTTCATTCCTCACCATACCATCCAAAGGAGATACCATGAACAACCGCTATGACTCCACCCCGTCCCAGACCTACCGTCCCGAAAAGCCCAACCATGTGAAAACAGGAGTAAAATCCCTGTTCTTCATGGTCATCTATCACGCTGTGACCTGGCTGCTCTACGCCATGATCATGACCCCCTTGGAAAACCAGATGATCGGAGACGAGCATGAACCCGAATATCGCTTCGTCATGTTCGGTTTCTCTCTTTTGACCCTGGTGATCCTCGCAATCATCATGACCGTGTTCTACTTCAAGAACGGTGATCGCAAGCGCGCCTACCTCGCCGCTACCTCTGTGGAAGTACGGGGCGCAGAAAACGTAGCCGAGGGGGCGGCTCGCTACCGCAAGCTGGCTCTGACCGAGGCGATTATCTCCACCGCCGTTTCCACCGTGCTGTGGCTGATCCCCGCAGCCTTCTACACCGCCGCCCTGAATTCCTCGGGCATGGGCTACGGATACGCCGAAGCCTGGGGCATCGAGCAGTTCTTCGTAGGCGCTATGGGCTTCTTCCAGACCTTCCAAAATGCCTGGGTGGGTTTGCTTGTGGGCATGGGCGTCCTATTCTGCTTCCATTGGTTCGGGCGGCTCTACTCCCATAAGAATTGGGAAAGCAATCGCATACGGCATTGATCTCATGGCATAAACGCCTGTTGAGACCCGCTCTCCGAACGGTTGCTTGACTTTTTCGTACACATATGATATGATATAAAAAAGCCTCATGAAAGGAGACCCGCCATGATCTTCCGCTTTTCCGATTACGTCCTGGACGTGGACGTAGAGCGCACCCGCGAATTCTACGCCCGCGACGACAGATGGCAGTGCGACTGTCAGAACTGCCGCAACTACGATAAGGCCATTCTCACCGCACCCGAAACCGTATTGGCTTTCCTGCAGAGTCTGGGCATCGACCCCCGCAAGCCTGCCGAGGTCTTTAACGTGACAGGGATGCAGGAGGAGGACGGGACGATTTGGTACAACGGTTGGTGCCACGTCTGCGGCACATTGGTGGAATGTCCCGAAAACATGACCGAGACCGTGTCAGAAAACGGCTCACGCAGTTTGTCCTATCGGTGGGAGTTTGGTTACCGCCCCGATCCCGATTATCCCTTCATGCTTCTCCCTGTACGGGAGATCACCCTACTTCCTGAGGGCTTTCCCACCCCCGCTGTGGAGCTGGAGATCGACACTCGCCTTCCTTGGGTACTTCCCGAGCCCTACAAAACCTGAACCAAACGGCTTTGTCCGTATTTGATACAGCAACAGCCAAGAAAGGAGACCGCCATGACCCACGCCATTGTCAAGTCCGCCGACGGCGCCACCTATGTCTCCCCCCTTTTTGCCATCAAGTTTGCGGGAGGAGAATCCGCCGCCATCGGGTTGGATCCTTCCCTGTCCTTCGTGCAAAAGCTGGATTTCCGGCGTCTGGTGCGGGAGGAAGGGTATCCGTATCCTATTTCGCTCAGAAGTCTGTTCATAGTTGCCAACGAATACGGCGATGCCCAAAAGAAATGGAGCGGTCTGGATTGGCTGATGGACGATCCTACTCTCATGGAGCGGATTCTTGCGGGGGACAGGATCCCCTTGACCGAGGACAGTCGCTTCGCCCCCTATGCCGCCCCCATCATCCTGCCCGAATGGTTTGAGGTGAACACCCCCATCGACGCGGCCTCGCTGGAGACGGTCTCCTTCCACTTCCACGATGCCGAGCCCATCGCCTGTACCAAAGCGGATACGGATCTGACGGTCACCCTGGACACCACGTGGGGGTGCGTCATTGCGGTCAGGTTCTGCGGTGTCACCGAGGACACCTTCACGGGGCGGGTGGGCTGTATCCTGGATTCTCACGTTGAAAAGACCGCCGAGGGTGTCACCTTCACGATCCTGAACGGGTACGGCGGATGGATCGACGGGATCGAGTTCGATACCCCCGCAGAAAACGCTTACGTCAAAAGCCAAAGGATTCTTTGGCAAATCCGGATCGATTGAAATCACCGAAAGGAGACCGCCATGGGTACAACCGTCTTTTTTCTTGCCATTGCTCTTCCCGCTCTTTTGTTCGCGTTCCTCATCAACCTCCCCCGCGTGGCGCGGCTCAAGGAGCTTGCCTCCCACCGCTTTGTTTGCCCCACGTGCGGCGAAAGGTTCCGCGTCAAGTGGTTTCGTCTGCTGTTTGTTCGGTGGCAGGTAGAGACCACCGACAAGGCGACCTTGACCTGTCCAGCGTGTAGGAACCGAGACGTTTGCCGACGAGAGACATCGATCTATGAGGAAGGAGAGCGGATATGAAGCAAACAACTGTTCGGATCATGACGGTCACCAACGCTGTCAGCTTAGCTCTTTGCGCCGTGACCCTATCGTGGGTGCTGTTCAGCGGTTTTACTGGGTGGTGGCGGGTCATTTCCAATCCCCTCACACAGCTCCTGTATATCGGTGTAGCCCTGTACAGCCTCCGCCCCACAGAGCGGAGCGTGAAGTGGCTGGCTATAGCGGGCATTCTGCGTGCCGCCGTAGCGGGATGGCAGTTTTTCCATATCCTCCGCTACTTTGTGAGCGTAGGCATTCACAATATCGGAGATTGGCTTCAATTTCCCGCGGCTGTAATGTTCCTAATAGCCCTCGGCTTATATTGGTGGAGCAATAACCGAGAGCAGAAGTAGTTCCATACAATTCCACATGAAAGGAGCCCGCCATGAAACAGAAAATTGCCTCCCGTTTGATGAAGGGCAGCACCGTCATCAGCGTGATCGCCTTTGTTGTGATCGTTTTGGGTCCCACGATCTGGCTGGAATGGCCGGATGTCTCCCTTTGGCTGCTGTTCTATGAAATTATTGCCCTGTGGGGCTTCTCTCCCGATACCCACAAGCTCCGAGACCTCTGGCTTGCGGGAGTTTTTCGCATCGCCATCACGGTATGGGAGCTGATCGACGTGCGTTTTTTCACGGAAGACTCCCATCCCGCCACACAGGTCGGGCTTGTGATCCTGCTGGTCGGCACGGTTTTGTACGTAGGTGGGCTGGCTCTTTGGAACAAGTGGAACAAGGCGGACAGCCTGGCGGATGGCCCGGCAGACAGCCCGGCGCAAGAAGAATAGACCGACAAACAAAACAGGTGTTTCCATGACGGAAGCACCTGTTTTCGCATGTATGGGGTTTATAATTCCTTCTGCATGATGAAATACCGCCCGTCCTGCTCACTTGACAGGTCGCGGATCACGGTAAATCCCGCTCGTCGGTAGCAGGACAGCCCGGTCTCGAACTCCTCCTTGGAAAGCGCCATGCGCTCCAAGGGGTAGACCTCGGCGTGGGTGTAGCCCTTTTTCTTCGCCGCCGTCAGCGCATGAGTCAACAGCTTGTCTTCGATACCGCTATTTGGAAAGAAGCGGGAGACCAGTATCTCCACGATGGCAAGGATCTTGGAGCCTTCGGGGGCGGTGGGGATAGCCCGCTCCTCCTCCTCGAGGCCAAGACCGAAATACTTATCCTTGTCCCCGCAGTTGCAAAAGCCAAAGACGGTCTCCCCGAAGCAGGCGACAAGTCCCGTCATGGTTCCTTCGCTTACCAGCTTTTCCACGAGGGCACGGTGATTGTCCAACATTTCCGCTTCCGCATAACCGGGAAACCGTAGGGACTTATACATCTCCTTCGCGTCCACGTCGGAGTCCCATTGGACGCTGAAATCGAAGAAGCTCTCTTCATTGATGTGCTGACAGCAAAAACGGAAATAGTCTCGCCAGTTATGCTTCAGCAGGAGACGGCACACGAACTGCTCCCCCACGATGCGCCGACGCAAGCCCTCGGCGGCGGGGTGGGATAGCAGTGCGTAGTTATTGATAAAACCATGCAGCTCGCTATGGTTATCGATTTCGTAGGTCAGAAGATCGAACAGAGGCGCGCGGCAGGGGATAATTCCCCTCTCCAATTCATCGTAGGCCTTGGCAGTCTCGTAGGCGCGGGTCATGGAAGCCGCGAAGCCCTCGGTATTCCCCTCGTTGAGATCCTGCCGAGCTTTCCACGTATGGAGATTCCACCCAACGTTCCGATACGCCATATCCTCCCCCAGCATGGTTTCCACAATGGTGCGGTAGGCCACCAAGGCTTCGGGAGTACCGTACGTCAGCAGATCCCCGCAAAGGGCTTCCACATCCGCTCGGATCTTCTCCTGCAGATGGCGGCGCTTGTCCTCCCCCTCCAACGCGGCGGCCTTATAGGCCGGATCCGTCAGGGTCTTTTCTACCTTCTGGGCTTCATTGATACGGCCCAATGCGCGGAAGGTGCGTGCCTGCATGGACGTATAGATTTCGTTATCAGGATACCGGTAGTGCAGATCGTTGAAATGGCGAATGGCGAGGTTCAGATAGAACGCCCGTCTGCCCGCGCTGGAACGCTCCCCAATAAACAGCTCGTCACAGGCGCGGCGGTACAAAAAGGTCTCGTCGTCGGGAAACTCCTCCAGAGCCTCCAGTGTGACGATCAAGGTATATTCATCCCCCAAACGAAGGGCATCTTGAAATTTCTTTTCCAGCTCCTGTCTGCGGTTGCCACCGAGCAGCTCGTTGACACCGATCCCCAATTCCTTCGACAACGGAAGCAGCAGGGTGATATCCGGCATGGTCTGCCCCGTCTCCCACTTGGAAATGGCCTGGGGAGACACGCCGATGGCTTGGGCCAAAGCCTCCTGGGTCATTCCCTTCTCGCGGCGGAGGCGGCGGATGGTGGCGGCGATGGCGGCGGGATTGGTGGTTGGCTGGGGCGCAGACATGGCATATCCTCCTTGGGGTGATATTTCTTCTTCTATTATAGCACACCGCGGGGAAAATAGCAAGTGAAAAAACGGAGAGGAAGGGACAACCGATGGTTGAGGCGTTTAAATTGGGGTTTGTGAGGGAGCGAGGAGAGCGCCAAAGGGAAACTTCTTAAAAGAAGTTTCCCTCTGGACACCCTTCAAGAACTTTTAAAAAAGATATATTTGTCAATACTTTTTGAAAGTTTTTGGAGTTCCAAGAACCTTTTTTCAAA
>JAZRIF010000086.1:0-2456 GCA_045645165.1 Eubacteriales bacterium | reverse complement strand
CAAAAAAGATATTGATAAATAACCCTTTTTGAAAGTTTTTGAGATTCCAAAGAACTTTTTTCAAAAAGTTCTTTAGTGGGGTCCAGGGGCAAAGCCCCTGGCCGATAAACTGCAATTTACATTTACTTATACCTTTTCTTTTCTTTCAGAATGGCGTACAGTTCTTTATAGGCCTCGTGGCGGGTACGGGGGATATCCCCGGCCTGCACGGCCTCCAGGATGGCGCACTCCTCGTCGCCCACGTGGGTACAGTCGGTGTAGCGGCACTTACCGAGGTAGGGGGTGAATTCCCGCAGGGTGTGGGGCAGATCCTCCAGGGTAAAGAAATCGAAGCGCTCGAAGTCCAAAAGGGAGAAGCCCGCGGTGTCGGCGATGTAGCCACCTTCCGTGCCGGGCAGGTCGAACAGCTCGGTATGGCGGGTGGTGTTCTTACCCCGACCGATCTTTTCGCTGATGTCTCCCGTTGTGAGGTTCAGGCCGTGGAAGACCGTATTGAGCAGGGTGGATTTTCCCGCGCCGGATGCGCCCGCCACGGCGGTGATCTTCCCCTTCAGCTCGGTATGGGCGAAATCCGAAAATTCCTGCACGCCCTCTCCCGTGTAGCAGGACAGGATGAAGGTACGGTAGCCGATCTTTTCGTAGAGAGCGGCGATCTTCCCCGAGCGCTTGGGCTTGAGCTCGGATTTGCCGATGACGATAATGGGCTCGATGGAGTTGAACTCCAGGATGGTGAGAAGCTTGTCAATGGTAGGAATATCGGGATCGGGCGAGGCGGCGGCAATGACCACCAGCATGACGTCCAGGTTGGCCAGCGGGGGGCGGATGAGGCTATTCTTGCGGGGCAGGATATCGTCGATGACCAGCCCCGTGCGATCGACGCTGGGGATGATCTTCCCGTCGGCTTCGGCAAAGGAGCTGTCGTCGTACTGCACCGATACCAGATCTCCCACGAGGGGAGTGGTATGCTCGTGGCGGAAGGTTCCGCGGGCGCGGCATTCCACGGTCTGACCCGTCAGAGGGGAATCGGACACTCCGCTGTCCAGGCGCACGGTGTAGAGTCCGCCGGTCATTTTGATGATGCGTCCCAATTGGGTGTATGTCATGAATTTTCTTCCTTTTTGGCGTTTGATACCTATATGATACCCCAAAACCGTCGATTTGTAAAGTGGTATGGATAAAAAAACTTGGAAATTCGGGAAAAAAAGCAGGATTATTTCGCCGATAGCCCTTGAAAGTTGGCGGGTTTTGGAGTATAATAACGGTATCTGTACGCCTATTTCACATTTTTACCATACGGAGTAACATGAACAAGCAAATCTACACTTTCAAGGAAGGATTCAAGGACGGTATTCCCATCGGTCTGGGGTACCTGTCGGTTTCCTTCGGTTTCGGCATTGCGGTGGCGGCGGCGGGACTGTCTCCCCTCATCGCCCTGCTCATATCCATGACCAACGAGACCTCTGCGGGACAGAAGGCAGGGTTGGATATCATGGTCGCCTGCGGCGGAATCATTGAAATGATCCTGACCCAGTTCATCATCAATCTGCGTTACTCCCTCATGGGCATTTCCCTGTCCCAGCGGTTGGACGGGAGCTTCACCACCCCGTGGCGGATGCTTCTCTCCTTCCACATCACCGACGAGATCTTTGCGGTGGCCTCCACCAAGCGACACAAGGTGGGCACCAAATACTTTGCGGGGCTTTCCACGGCACCCTACATAGGCTGGGCGTTGGGTACGCTCCTGGGCGCTCTGGCCGGCACCCTGCTCCCCGCTACCGTCCGCGGCTGTCTGGGGCTCATGCTCTTCGGTATGTTCATTGCCATCATCATTCCTCCCGCGCGGCGGGAGCGAGGGGTGTTGTTCGCCATCTGCGTGGCGGTGGGGCTTTCCTGCCTGTTCTACTATCTGCCCTTCTTTGATTTCCTGTCCGGCGGCTTCTCCCTCATCATCAGCGCGGTGGTCGCGGCGGTGTTGGCGGCGTGGCTGTTCCCTGTGGCGGCGCAAAACGAGACCGAGACCCCGCCCCTTGAAACCAAGAATCCGGAGGTGGCATCATGAGCGAATTGACCCTCGGCCGCCTGTGCCTGTACATCGCCGTCATGGCGGTGGTGACCTACCTCATCCGCATGATCCCCTTCACCCTCTTCCGCAAGGAGATCAAGTCTACTTTCTTCCGCAGCTTCCTCGCCTACGTGCCCTACGGGGTGCTGGGCGCCATGACCTTCCCCTCCATCTTCTACGCCACGGCTTCCCTTCCCTCAGCCATCGCAGGGACGGTTGTCGCGTTGGTGCTGGCCTTCTTCCGTCGATCGCTTCTGACCGTGGCGGTGGGCGCATCGGGCGCGGCGCTGGCGGTGGAGTTGGTTATGATTTATTTGCTGTAAATTGTAGTTTATAGGGGAGCGACTGGGAGGAACTTCTTGAAAGAAGTTCCCCCCAGACCCCCCTCAAGAAC